>NZ_JACJPJ010000034.1:0-6267 GCF_014696015.1 Oculatella sp. FACHB-28
CTGCTTGTAGTACCCAGCTATAGTTGTCACCCTAACGCGACAACTATAACTAGGCATTCCTGAACCGGACAAGGTGAATCAGAAAAATCGGGCAAGGTAGTTGACACGAGACACTACCCTCGCACGAGGGGGGCATTACCTGGGACGAGTGCCTGCCAACGTCAAATTTGAGGTCGAACAAGTCCTTGATGATGGCTCTTATCTCAGTTGGATTTATCCAGACCGCAAATCGAAGAAAAAAGGAGCCACTCGCATTCAAGTCCGAGTGGTTGAGTACACCATCGAGACAAGCGGACCATCCCAGCAGACCCTCACTTACCGATTGATCACCAGTTTGCTCGACGCTCAAGCGTTTCCAGCCTTGGTGTTAGCTCAGCAGTATCATCAACGTTGGGAAGTTGAAACCACGATTGATGAAGTCAAAACGCACTTACTGGGACGCAAAGTATCCATTCGTTCGCTTAAACCCCGAGAGGTGGTGCAAGAGATTTATGGAGTATTGCTAGGGCATTGGGCTGTGCGTTCACTCATGGTGCAAGCCGCACAACTCGAAGGCATTTCTCCCTTGCAGTTGAGTTTCACCGGCACCTTGCACGTGCTCCGTCGGGCAGTGGCTAAATTTCAAAGTGCAGCGACCGATGAGCTTCCCCTTTTTGGAGTTGGTTGATGCGCGAAATCCTCGATGCTCAACTTCCACCTCGTCAAGGCAGAGTTAATCCCAGAGTGGTCAAAAAGCCTAGGTCAAAGTTTCCTGCCAAGAAGCGTCATCATCTCAATCAGGGCACTCAACGACCGCAACTGATTTTTGCAATTCCTAGCTCTGCTTAAGCCTTATCCGAGAAGTATTGACAAGCGTGCAGGATTGAAACGGTGGCAATGGAATCAACGGGAGTTTACTGGATTGCGCTATTTCAAATTCTTGAAACTCGCGGCTTTGAGGTTAAGTTAACGTGAGTTCGGGTTAAGCTAAACGCTGCAAGGTTTGGTATAAAAGGCTTTAGGCAAAGGGTATTGCTGTAGGCTCTTCTCAATAAGGTTGTTTATTGAGAAAAATTGCATCTGTGGACCTTGCTGACAA
Source organism: Oculatella sp. FACHB-28 (assembly GCF_014696015.1). Lineage (NCBI taxonomy): Bacteria > Bacillati > Cyanobacteriota > Cyanophyceae > Oculatellales > Oculatellaceae > Oculatella > Oculatella sp. FACHB-28. The sequence goes on from NZ_JACJPJ010000034.1 coordinate 1,079, forward strand.
TAGCTTGATTCACTGCAACGAAATGAGGTACGAAAAATCAGGGGTTCTGACGATTTCTTATCCCGAACTCACGTTAAGTTAGTCAATGCTCATCATGTCAAAACCCTACCTGGTCGCAAAAGTGATGTGTTGGACTGTCAGTGGATACAGCAGTTGCACAGCTATGGCTTGCTCTCAGCCTCCTTTCGTCCTAATGACCAGGTCTGTGTACTCAGAAGCTACATTCGGCAGAGAGACAATCTGGTGCGAAGTGCCTGTGTTCATATCCAACGGATACAAAAGGCACTCACCGAAATGAATGTGCTGTTGCATCAAGTTGTTAGCGACATCACGGGTACGACAGGCATGTCAATTATTCGAGCGATTGTGGCGGGTGAGCATGACCCACAAACCTTAGCCGCTCTGGGTCATCCTCGCACTCGCCGCAGTGCAACAGAAATTGCTCAAGCCCTGCAAGGGGATTATCGGCAAGAGCATTTGTTTATTTTGCAGCAAGAACTCACACTTTACGATGCTTATCAAGTTCAACTTGCAGCTTGTGATGCTCAAATTGATCAGTGTTTATCAACCTTCGAGCCCACTTCAGAGATTGCCCTGCCCACCGCCGGTTCTCCCCGCCGTAAACCTCAAGATAATCAGCCTGCTTTCGATCTGCAAACCCACCTTGAACGGATTAGTGGTGTTGACTTTACCCGAATTGATGGCATGGGAGCATTGACGGTACAAACAATTTTGTCAGAGGTGGGGCTTGATGCTAGTCGCTTTCCCACGTCCAAGCATTTCACCTCCTGGCTCGGGTTGTGTCCGGGCAGTTGTATCACAGGCGGTAAGGTGAAAAACTCAAGAACGCGACGAGTCGTCAGTCGAGCGGCAAACGCTTTCCGAATGGCAGCAGTGGCAGCAGGCAAAACTCGCTCTGCCTTGGGTGCGTTCTACCGACGTTTACGAACTCGTCTAGGAGCACCGAAAGCCATTACAGCGACTGCTCATAAGTTAGCTCGCCTCTTCTACCGGCTCTGGAGTTCAGGCGGAAGTTATGACGATCCAGGGGTCAATTACTACGAGCAACGCTACCAGGAACAGATTGTCAAAGGTCTGCGGAAAAAGGCCCAAGCATTAGGATTTGACCTTGTTGCTACGCCCTCCGCTCAAATTGTTTCTTAGGAGAGGGATAGACTGCTCTACAAAGTTACAAATAACGTAACTCCGTTGTAACCATTGCCAAATCAAGCTTGTGGCTTGGTAAGGGAGCTTTTAACTCCCTATTGCCGTGACTTTAATTTCCCCTAGTGGTGACTTTCCTTCAAGGTGGTTACAGAACGTGTAACTTAGGTGTAACCATTCCGTATCAATGCTTTAGGGTTGTTTCAATTAATTAAACTTCCTATTGCTGTGACATCAACTTCCCCTAGTCGTGACTTCTTTAAAGACTATAAAGTTACAATCCTGGCTACTTCTGTAACCATTGCCAAACGTTGGTTCTAAGTAAACTTGATTCGTAACTTGTTCCCCCAATAGGGACAAGAAGCCCCCTTTTGATGACTTGAGTCAAATTTCATGTAACCTGCCAGCTGTTTGGTTACAACTATGCCTGGGGGCTTTTCTGAGGAAACGCCGCTAGATGTAGAAATAGTGCAAATAAATTCCGCCAGCTTTAGATCAGAATTTAGACAGATCCATTAAATCTGGAAGCTCAACTCGCCATCCTGAAACTATTCTGGTTCTGATCGTAACTTGGCTGTAACCATTAACAGAGAAGAATTTTAACTAACTTAGTCAGGGTTACACATCCCCTGGTCGTGACATCAATCCTCCCCTAGCGGTGACTTCGGAAGCAAATCGAAGTCGCAAATTGCTGTAACCCTGCTGTAACTATTACCGGCTCTTGACTTCAGATCATTTTGGTTGCAAACCGCAAAAGTAACCACCTTTGGCAGTGACTTCAATTTCCTCTGCCATTGACTTCACTGTCCCCTAGCGGTGACTCTATTCACCCCCAAACGTGACTTTAAATTTTCAAGTAACCCACGTAGTAAGGAATTTCAGGATCGTTACAAGACTGATCAGATCAATCAGATCGATCACTCTGTAACCCGCGATCGCAAAAATTTGGGGAGTACGCTTTAAACGCAAAAAGTACATCGGATCTTTTTGGGGATTACCTAAACGACCAAAATGCCCTAGAGCAAAAATTACGAACAAGCTCAGCGATGCCTGTTTAGAAATGCACTGCCCAACTAATCAAACCTCTCTGATTGCTTGATTCCAACACTTGTGGGCAAATTCCAAAAAAATTTCAGCGCGCTTTGCAAATGCTACTAAAATTTCCCAGAAATAACGAAAACCATTAGTCGTTATCTCCCCATTCAACTTTCAGCAACTCTTCCAGCAATTCCCCAATTTATGCGGCTGCTAGTCATTACCAACCTACAATGCATTGCTTCCATTATCAGGAAGTGAGTTTGCTGGCTATACAAATTTGCACATGTATCAACCAGGAGAAAGAACAATGGATTGAACGTAAGCCTTAGGACCTTAAAGCCCCAACTGCCGAACCAGGTGAGTCCTTAAGGTCTAAACATTACTGTGATCGAATAGAGCGTGAAGAGGCTAACCCAGTGCTTTGGCGAGTCAGGAGTTAGATTCCTCAGCTTTGCAGTGCTCATTTTAGTCGGGTTTTTTCAAAGGGCGCAAGTTCTTGACCATACATCTCTAACTCTTCTAAAACTTCGCAAAACGCTCTGTTCCTGCCCAGTTCTGCAATGACTCACCGCAAACCCGAGTAATTGGGCGAACCCTCCTGGTCTGCCTATTGCTCTCATTCCGTTTGTCTATTTGAACAGAGCATTTCATGATCATCCAACAAAATTTTCAATCATTCATTTCTTACGATCCCCAATTTATCAACTGCCATGAATCTGCAACTACTACAGCGGTTGTAGCACCGACGGGAGGTATGGCATGAATCTACCTGTGCCGCCTCGTGAGGTTGGTCCCTTGCCAAGGGATCCGTTGGGGAAACGGCTCTGCCAAATCTTCTCCTACGCCTGGAATGCGATCGTTAAAACCAATGACTCAGATAGCACTTGGCAAACAATCACAAAGCACCCGCTTGCTCCACGGGAGTTGTGGATGTGCTGGCAGGATGCGAATCAAATTGTGGGGACACGGTTTGACTCAAAAACTGTCCATGGCTTGATTGATTTAGATGTCACGGGAATGTACCACCCGAAACAGGAGGCTGAAGCATTGCCCTTGATGCGAGCAGCACTAGAAACGATTGGAATCACCCGCACGTTTCTGACTCAATCTAGCTTTAGCGGTGGGCTTCACCTGTGGATACCTCTGCCCAAGAAAGTTCCAACGTTTTGGTTGGGAGTGTCCATTCGACAATGTTTGGAAGCTCAAGGTTTCATCATTAAGCAAGGACAGTTAGAAATTTTCCCCAATCAAAAAGCTTATGCACGGAAAGGGGAGTTTACCCAATATCAGGGGCATCGTCTTCCCCTACAGCCCGCAACAGGGTCTCAACTCCTTGATAATGACTTGCAACCAGTGGCTGGGGGATTGGAGCGATTTTTTGAGCTTTGGGATCAGTGTGCCGTTGGGCAGGACATGGAGCAGGTGCAGAAGGCGATCGCCCAGGCTCAGAAGAACCACAAAAAGCGATGGACATCTCGAAACTCTTCGGTTGTAGACACATGGCGTACTGCTCTGGAGTTTGAAATCACAGAGGGTTGGACTGATTATGGACAAACCAATCACCTCCTAAAGCAGATTGCCTGCTATGGCGTTGTATTTTTGGGATTGAAAGGAGAAGCATTAGTCGAAAATGTTCAGCATACGGCAAGCCATTGTCCTGGGTATGGGCAGTGGTGCCGACATCAACATGAGATTGCGTTGCGTTGCAAGGTGTGGGCACGGGCTGCTGAGGGGTATTACTGGCCGCTTGGCACTGAGGGAACTCGACGGGGGAATATTCACTGTGGAGAAGGCGCTAATGCGACCACGGCGGTTAATCGAACCAATCAAGCGCGATCGGAAGATGCCCAAGCTCGAATTACTCAAGCCCTCGATCAATTAAAGCGAGAAGGGCAATTAGCGTTATACAACACAAAAACAGCTTTGGAGAACGCCATCGTTAGAATTGCCCGGTGTAGCAAAAACACAACTCAGAAATACAGCCATCTTTGGTATATCGCGGAGAGCAAAGCAACGGAACAGGTGTGTACTACTGATGCAGAGCCGATTCCAGCTTCCTTACCCCCTAATTTAACCGATCCTTCAAAATCGCTGAAATCCTCATCAGAAGAGGAAGTACATACCCAACCCTATATGAAAGGTAGGGAGCATCTTTCTGAATTTGGTTCGGACTCCTCTCAAATTTCTTTTCCTCCGGAAGGTACGGGGGGTTTATCCACAGCTCTAGCGCTGGGTGATGATAAAAATTCCGCCTTGTTCAATATGCTCCCCAAAGCAGGTAGTTCTGGTTTGAGCAAAAATGATGAATTGCACCAACCTGTTTCCTCTCTATCCAATCACTGTCCGCCTCAACCCACTCCATCGGACTCTTCTCCAAGACGGCAGTACTGGTCCCAGCCAAAACTTATAAATTCGTCATCTATAAATCGACTGTCTACACCTGGTTCAACAGTTGCTTCAACAATGCCTTCTGAAGCTTTAAGGCATGAGTTTGGTAAATTAGCAAAGCAAATGGGGTGGTCGTTAGAACATGCTAAGGAATTCATCAAACAACTTCTTGGCAAAACATTGCAAACTCTGGCGGAGGAAGATTGGCTCTTGCTTGTTTACCAGATGCGAAACCTTATGTCATCCTCTTAAATTTTGCAATCCTTCACGAGGAAACCGGCTTCATCCACCAACAGTCTTCATGATCCAACTATTCACTAGCCCTTATGTAAATCGCACTTATCCTGCTAACGATTTCTCGTTCCTCTGGTGATTTACAAGTCAAAAATCGAGGGTTTAAGGCTTATAGCAAATCGCGATCTGATTTGAAACTGTCAGAACTGAGTACTCAAATTGAGGGTAGAAGCCCCTGCCTGATAAACTAGCTTCTGCCCTCAACTTCCGTTTAGTCAGCCTTCGATGAATTGTCCTCACTGCAGCTCGGCTCACACCACTCGATTGCAACGCACTACTGATTTAGGTTACGCGATGTATCGCTG
>NZ_JACJPJ010000035.1:0-332464 GCF_014696015.1 Oculatella sp. FACHB-28
TCATCGACATGACAGAACAGGGATTCTAGACTAAGCATGGGGCGGTTAGATGAGTTAAAAATTAGGTACTTTCAACTCTATCTATTTCGCCCCTCCTTATCCCGAACTCACGTTAAGTAGGATTTTCACGCTCTATCAAATCAAGCTTCTGAAAACCTAACGCCTTCATATCACCAAGAAGAATTGGCTCCGTTGAACTTACTTCAGGGGGCAAACCTTTACGAGCTTTTTTCCAAGGAAGTTCCTCATGAGCCATGTCACTTAGCAGCGCCAAATAAATTTTTTATGTTAACAGAGTTGTGGCGATCGACCTTAGAACCCAAACAGTTCCAACATCTCGCTCTCGCAGTTCCATCCCTCAAAATTGCCTCCTACCATTAAAATATTCTTGAGTGAAGCAAAAAAAGGTCGCAATTCCTATTCAGAGGAATTGCGACCTAAGAGTATTCTTAGATTTTGCTTTTAGATTTTGGCTTCTTCGCGCACGAGTTTATCCCAGCCTAAGTCTTTGAGGTTAGTGTTGCGGCGGAGGGGGCGGGTGACGAGTTCTAGTGCATCACGAGCATTAGTGAAGCCGTGAATTTGGGCGAAGGTGAACTCAACTGACCATTTGGTGTTGATACCGCGTGCTTCCAGTGGGTTGGCGTGAGCCATGCCAGTGATCACCAGGTCGGGTTGGATCGCCTGGATACGCTGAAGCTGGTTGTAGTTGTCCGGCTTTTCAATGATTGTGGGAGTGGGAACGCCCATTTCGTGACAGGTCTTTTCTAGCAAGCTTAGTTCTGCTGCTTGGTAGCGCTTGTCCATGTAGGGAATGCCGATTTCGGGGACGGTCATGCCGCAGCGTACCAAGAATCTTGCCAGCGAGATTTCTAGCAGGTTATCGCCCATGAAGAAGACGGACTTGCCGCGAATCAGCTTCAGGTAGTCCTCCAGGCTTTCCCAGATTTGGGCTTCGCGTTCGTCTAAACCTTTTGGTTCAATGCCGAAGACGGAGCAAATTTTCTCAATCCAAGCGCGAGTGCCATCGGGACCAATGGGGAAGGGTGCGCCAATCAGTTTGCATTTACGGCGGCGCATTAGGGTAGTGGCGGTGCGCGAGAGGAAGGGGTTTACGCCGCTGACATAATAGCCTTCTTCAAGGACGGGTAGCTCGGTGTAGCGTTTGGAGGGGAGCCAGCCGGAGACTTTGATGCCCTGTCGCTTGAGTTCTAAGGTGAGTTGAGTAACAACGGGGTCGGGCAGAGAGCCAAACAGGACGAGGGGTGGATGATCGACATACTCAGATTCTTCGGCGGCAACGTCTTCTTTTTTGCGCCCAAAGTTGAGCAGTTTGGCGATCGCATTCCGCTCTTCCTTCTCAGACTCTAGCTTCGGAGCCTTCTCAGGACAGCGATGTGCCATTGCTGCCAAGACGGTATCTTCGCCCTGAGTGAAGGCATAGTCTAAGCCATTTGCACGGGCGGTCACAATGGGAATGCCGATCTCAGCTTCGAGCTTGGGGGCCAATCCTTCCAAGTCCATCTTGATGATTTCGGTGGTGCAGGTGCCGATCCAGACAATCACACTGGGGTTGCGATCGCGCTTAATCTGCAAGCACAACCGCTTTAGCTCCTCGTAGTCATTCAGCTGGGCTGAGATGTCGCCTTCCTCCAGTTCAGCCATAGCGTAGCGCGGCTCAGCAAAGATCATCACGCCCATCGCGTTTTGGAGGAAATAGCCGCAGGTCTTGGTGCCAATTACCAGGAAAAAGCTGTCTTCAATTTTTTGGTAGAGCCACGCGACGCAGCTGATTGGACAAAAGGTATGATAATTTCCGGTTTCGCACTCAAAATTGAGAGTTTGAGGCTCAGAGTTTGCCAGGGTCATAGTATAGGTTCCTCTTAAAGATCGGGGGCTAGGGGCTGGGGATTAGGGGGATTATTCGCGGAGGGGTTCAGTGGGGGCGGAGCGGCGGATACCTCGGCAGTCTTCATCGATCATGGCGGAGCGGCGACTGGGAGAAGGGGCGATCGCCGGATTAACAGCATCGGTTGCGCCACTGGGCAACATTCGTAGCGGTTCATCGGCTGGATCATCCTCTGCTTGATTTAACGCTTCTAGCTCGGATAGCTCAGAATCGGGGTTAAAGTTCAGCCCTAAAGCTGCCACAATGCGATCGGGGTTGGTGCTGAGATCTACGACCAGCGGCATCATTTGGGTTAAATGGGGTTCCAGAATGGATAGGGTTGCCAAAATGAAACTGGATGAGGGACGGCGCTGCCCCTCACAGTTCACCCAAACGCCTAAACGAATCAGCCATGAGCGGTTTTCGCGATAGTAGCCCAACCACTTAGCCTTAACAGACTGACGTAATTGCTCAACGTTCACAGTCAACCTCAAAACAATGTAGAGCGTCCCAACTTAGCTCACCCCCATACCAACGGGAACTATGCCAACGGGTCATATTGCTCTTGCTCCTGAGAGTCGGGCAGCAACCGAGACAGGTCATTCTCTGGATTGCTAGACCGCACATTAACTGTTGTGCCGCTTTCCTTGGAAAGTTCCATATCCGGATCAAAATTTAAGCCCAACACTTCAACTAGGGCATCTTCGTTGGCATTAAGTCGATAGAAAGGCACCATCAGGTTGCCTAACTTTGGCTCTATTGCGTTGACGACACCCAAAATCAGATAAGAAGACGGTCTACGACCTCCATCTGGCGTACGGACAGAATGGTTTTCCATTTGCAGGCTTAACCAGCCCCGATTAGTTTGGAAATAATCCAGCCACTTCTGCTTAATGGAAGTCGTAAAGTTCTCAAAAAATGCCATGTTCTTGATGCTCTTAAGCTTGCTGAAGGTATAAGTTTGAATGCCTTAAGACCAGTAGTCAAGACCCGTCAGTCTGTACAGCATCATACTGTGGAATCTACCCATGCAATCAGCAACGCTAACAGGTTTAATGCGAAAGAGTAAAGTTTTAAATTCTGAATTTTACACTTGTAGTTTGTATCAAAAATTCAAAATCTAAAACTTTAAAGCTTTCTACTTAAACCATCATCAGGTCTAGCTCTCCCTCTGCTCTCCCTTGGGGTTCTGCGGGGTTGAGATAGAAATCAGACAGCAACGAGAACAGTTCGCGATCAGGTGAATCGTTGGGAACAACACCTTCGGGCTGAGCCAAAATTTGGTCAGCAATGTTGAGATAGTAGTCGCAGACATAGCTAAGTGAAGGATCGGTTTCTGCCATCTCAAATAGCGTTTTGCCTTTGACACGAGAGACGCGAATGTCTTCGATTAGCGGCAAGATTTCTAGCACGGGCATAGGTACGGAATCAATGTATTTGTCGATTAGGTCACGCTTAGAGGTGCGGTTGCCAATCAGTCCAGCTAGACGCAACGGGTGAGTCCGGGCCTTCTCACGCACTGAAGCGGCAATCCGGTTAGCGGCAAATAGGGCATCGAAGCCGTTGTCAGTGACGATCATGCAGTAGTCGGCGTAGTTCAAAGGAGCCGCAAAGCCACCGCAAACCACGTCACCCAGCACATCAAACAGAATTACATCGTATTCGTCAAAGGCGTTGAGTTCTTTGAGGAGTTTGACAGTTTCTCCGACGACGTAGCCGCCGCAGCCTGCGCCTGCTGGAGGACCACCTGCCTCGACGCAATCAACGCCGCCATAGCCCTTGTAAATTACGTCTTCGGGCCAGACATCCTCGTAGTGATAGTCCTTTTCCTGGAGCGTGTCGATGATGGTAGGAATCAAAAAGCCAGTCAAGGTGAAAGTGCTGTCGTGTTTGGGGTCACACCCAATTTGCAGCACTTTCTTCCCGCGACGGGCAAGGGCAACAGAGATGTTACAGCTTGTTGTGGATTTGCCGATTCCACCTTTTCCATAAACTGCTAATTTCACGCTGGTAATCTCCTGGTGATCTTGTTAAACGGGCTGGGATGTGACTTGTTTAGCGCTAACGTCTTGCGCCTCAGCCTCAAACTTATCTTGGGGTTGATTGCATTATGTCGAAGCCACTTAGCAAAAGAAAGGGCCCCTGAGAATGGAACGGGGTGCTAAACAGGGCCAAGCTAAGCAAAGAATAATAAGCTCTATGAGGATTACCCTAGTCCACTCTGGAAGCTTTTGAAACCCATTTGAGAGAATTTGTAACTTTGTTTTCATAGAAATTGGAACAAAAGACAAATTTTTGTTTTTCTTTAGGATTCATACAAGCACAAGATAAATTTAGGTAATTCTTACATCGCCAATGGTCTACGCTAAATGGCACTGATTGAAGAGTGTTGCGTAGTACCCAATCTGCGGCTTAGCGGGACTTCTGGCGATCGCCAAGAGTCAGGGCAGATTTTGCCGAGTCAGGTTGAATTTTGCCGTTAAACCTTTGTTTGGTAAGGGTTTTGCCTACTAAGCTAACCCCTGTCGCATTGTGGCTATCTAAGGGATTTTCCCTGGCTTCAACCCTATAGTTGTTTCGTTCACGCTGCTAATTGTCCAGGGTAAAGCTGAGCGATCGCCTCAAAAACTACCCTGTTTTCCCCAAATTCCAATCTTGTTAAAAATAATAAATTTTGCAATTTTCTGCTAACTCTTGAGCCGTCAGGGCAATAGATCAATCCTTCCAACAGAAGTATTTCCAGGATCAACAGTGGCAGACTAGAATCTCAACTAAATTAGTTGTGGATTCGGTTAATCCTACAAGTTCTACGACCGACTCATCTCATAGCTGATTTTGAACTGTTATAGAGATATAAAAAATTAGCGATCGCCCCCGTTCAACATGGTTTACGCAATCGATTTTGGCACCAGCAACACCGTCACTGCTCGTTGGAATGCAGCTACTCAGCAACCAGAAACTTTAGCTTTAGCAGATTTATCCTTTCGACTGGGACAAAACCCGCCCCTGATTCCCAGCTTGGTATACGTTGAGGATGCTGCTAGCGGCAAGGTGTTGGCGGGTCAAACAGTGCGCGATCGCGGACTGGATCTGAGCAGCGATTCTCGCTTTTTTCGCAACTTTAAACGGGGAATTGGGGCTGAGGTTCAGGGGTTTCTGCCAGAGTTAGATGGGCAAACGGTGACGCTGGAGCAAACCGGACAGTGGTTTTTAACCCAGGTGATTCAACAGCTTCAGAGTCTTGACCCGGACTTTGACTCCCTGGTCTTTACGGTTCCAGTAGACAGCTTTGAGGCATATCGCAACTGGCTGTCAGGCGTTTGTCAATCGCTGCAAGTTGAACAGGTGCGAATGCTGGATGAGCCAACTGCTGCTGCTCTGGGCTATGGCTTGACCGCAGGGGAAACGCTGCTGGTGATTGACTTTGGTGGTGGCACTCTAGATCTGTCGCTGGTGCAGCTTCAAGGCGATCGCCAATCCCAATCAAAACCAATGGGTTTCATCCTTAAATGGGGACAAAAAACGCTGACAGAATCCGGTCAGCGTCCCAAAACTGCCCGTGTTCTCGCCAAAGCCGGACAAAATTTGGGCGGCTCGGACATTGATAACTGGCTAGTCGATCACTTTGCAACCACTCAAGGCTTAGCCGTCACACCCCTGACCCTGCGACTGGCAGAACGGCTCAAAGTGCAGTTATCAGAGCAAACTACAGCAACCGAAGCCTACTTTAATGACGAAACCTTTGAAAGCTACGAGTTGCAGCTAGACCGCGATCGCTTCACCGCTATTCTTCAAGAACACCAGTTTTTTGAACGATTAGACGAGTCGATGACGCAAGTGCTGCGGCAGGCAAGACGACAGGGGCTAGAAGTGGCTGATATTAATGCCGTTTTGCTAGTCGGGGGTACTGCCCAAATTCCTGCTGTGCAGGACTGGGTGAAACAGTATTTTGAGCCAGAAAAAATCCGCTCAGAACGTCCATTTGAAGCGATCGCCCAAGGCGCTCTGCAAATTCATCAGGGAATTGACCTGAAAGATTTTCTTTATCACAGCTACGGCATCCGCTATTGGGATCGGCGCAACAATCGCCACAGTTGGCATCCCCTAATTAAAGAAGGACAGCCTTACCCCATGCCTGATCCGGTTGAACTGGTGTTGGGTGCATCCACTGAAAACCAGCCCAGCATCGAACTCATAATTGGTGAATTGGGGACTGAATCGGGCGGCACTGAGGTCTTTTTTGAGGGCGATCGCCTCGTCACCCGCAGCCTCGGCAGCGGCAAAACCCAGGTGCAACCGCTCAACGATCAGGCAAGCACGATTGCAAAACTCACCCCTCCCGGGTTTCCAGGTAGCGATCGGATCAAAGTGCTGTTTTGGGTAGATGGCGATCGCTTCCTCAGAATCACCGTTGAAGACTTATTTTCTGCTGAAACGCTGTTAGAAAATCGAGCAGTAGTGCAGTTGAGTTAGAGAATCGAGACTTACCTATCCCAGGGATGTATGAATAACTGTTCATAGGCTGGCATTATGGGGAAGTCAATTAAAGTCAATTCTGGTAAAAAGCTATGGCAACTGTGACTCAAATGAAATGTGCTTGTGATGCTTGCGTCTGTGTAGTGGCAATTGAAGACGCGATCAAAAAAGACGGAAAGAATTATTGCAGCGAGGCTTGTGCCAATGGGCATCCCAGTGGTGAGAGCTGTGAGCATCAAGGTTGTGATTGTTAGATGAGGGCGATCGCTAAACAGCTTGATAGAGCTAAGCAGGACGGGAAATGTGAAAGGCAGAAACATAAGCCAGTTGAACCGTATCACCGTTCTGCTCTAACACTTGCCGTAATTCTGCAAACAAGGACTGCTTCTGCTGAGCTTCTAGCTTCAAGTAGGGCGAATAGGTATTTAACAGCAGCAAGTACTGATCAACGGTGTAAGTAACTTCTACTTCTATGTGCCCAGCTACCAGATCTTGGAAATAGCCGGATGCGATGGCCATTTGTCCCATTTCATTCAAAATTGCCATCTGGGTAGCACTATCTTCATAGGAGCGGTTGAGGGTCGGCTCATGGGTTTGATAAATCTCAGATAGCTGCTGATAAACCTCATATTGAGGCTGGAGTTCTTTATTCCACAGCAAAATCAGATGTCCTTCTGGGCGCAATGCTGCCGCCGCTTTCGGATAACCAATCTCTGGTGGAATCCAGTGAAATGAACTCGCTGCCAATACTGCATCAAATGATTGGGGTGCTAACTCCCATTCTTCAAATGAGCAATTTTGCAGTTCTACTTGGGAATAAGCTGTACAAGTTTGTTGCGCTAGGTGATAGAAATCCGAATTAGGTTCTACACAGACCATGTGACAACCTAGAGCCGCAAATGCAGGAGTGGCGATCGCGGGCCCACATCCAATTTCCAGCAGCGATGAGTTAGCGGAGAGTTGGGCAATATCTACAACGCGATCGATCAGCGCTTGAGGATAGCGGGGTCTGACCTGTTGATATGCCTCAGCAGCAGGCGAATACCAGTGCTTGCGTTGTTCTAAATCTCTGCCATAACACTCATTTTGAAGAGTCTGCTTCAAATCTTTCATCACATCGTAAATTATTCAGACTTAATAATAGATCTCCTGCCTGAGTTGGGTGCGGCGAAGCCGCGCTCCCATTCACGCTTCAAAGATGATTCATGCAGAGAGCTTATGTTCAGGTTAGCCCGAAGTTTGCCATAAAAAAACTTTGGATGCACCAAACATTGTTTAGTACATCCAAAGTTTTTACAGAAAAGGAATTGTTTCCTTAACGAGGCAAATAGGCCATCGGGTTGACCGTTCCCTGGTTAGGTAGGTGAACCTCAAAGTGGAGGTGTGGACCCGTGCTGTAGCCCGTGCTGCCAACCTCAGCGATTTGCTGTCCCTGTTCGACTTCCTGTCCAGCGCGAACTAGGTTGCGGCTGTGGTGAGCGTAGCGGGTCAAGCTGCCATCAGCATGGCGAATTTCAACCATGTTGCCGTAGCCACCAGAGTTCCAGCCAGAGGACTCAACCACACCAGGTGCTGCTGCCACAACAGGCGTACCTGTTGGTGCACCAATGTCAATTCCCCGGTGCATTCTACCCCAGCGCCAGCCATAGCCAGAGGTCAATGTGCCTCTTGCAGGCCAGAGATAGCCGTTGAAGGAAGCCGCTCCATCAGGTAGGTAAGCTTCTGCTCCCGGCAGGGGTGGCAGGTCAGGAGAAACCATCCGTCCCGTAATAGGTTGGGTAAGCGGCTGGTAGTTCTGAGAACCCAAGGGTGCAACAGCAACGAGTTCCTCTTCTGTTTGCGGCTCTGTTTCAGAGGAGGGCAGAGTCGCTACTTCAGTAGGCTGAGTACTAACTGAATTGCTTACCGGAACCTGAGCAACTTGATTGCGTCTTTCTTCCTGTAACCTGCGAATTTCTGCTTGGAACGCTTCTGTATATCGATCTGGGCTAAATTCTGGATTGATATCACTAGAAGGGTTAGGCAGTTCGGTCAGTGAATCTGGAGCGCCGGTTGGGGCGGTAGCAACCAGTGTAGATTGTTCAACTTCAACTTCAGCCGTTTCAGTTTGATAGCGATCGCGCAAGTCTCTGATTTCGGTCATCAGGTTTTGCACGTAGGGACTTGCTCCCGACGGAGCGCTAGCTACTTCGGTTCCGACTGCTGCTTCAGCGGGTGCAGCATCAGTAGGTACAGCTGCAACTTGTTCAGATTGTTCAAGCTGCTTATCGGCTGAATCATCCGAAGGTAGGCTTCCTCCGACCGCAGGCAATGCAGTAGGTTCAGAAGAGGCAATCAAAACGGGGGTTGGTACCGTTGGAACGGAAACAATAGATGCAGAGGTTGACTCTGGAGCAAATTGCTCAGGTAGTACATTCGTAGGAGCGGTTACCGTAGGCACTGAAACTGTTGCACCAGGTACAGCAATCTCCTCGGCGTTAGCTTCCACCCCTGAGTTTGTGGGGATATTAAGTTCTTGACCCACAAAAATCAGGTTTGGATCGCTCAAATGGTTAGCACTAACTAGCTCTGATCTGGAGATGCCATAGGTGCGGGCAATCTCACTTAAAGTTTCACCTGAACCTACCTGGTGAACCGTCAGCGCAGTTTCTAGCGGAGCTTCCGGCTTGATCTGTACCTCGGGTTGAACTGTTGTCGATTCGGGTTGAGCTAATGTTGCGGACAAGTCAGATGCACCTGAGTTCACCGTTGGGATAGAACTCGGAACCGGACTTGCTAATGCGATCGGCTCGGATTGAGGAATCGCCAGGGACTGATTGACTCGCAGCCAGTTAGGGTCAACCAGTTGATTAACTTCTGCTAGCTCTTGCCGAGTAATGCCATGAGCGTTGGCAATCCTGTCAAGCGTATCCCCAGGCTTAACCTGATAGGTTGACAACCCAGTCGGAAGAAGAGGCTCAGCCTGTGTCAACTCGGTGGGGTCCATCAAAGGCAACTCAGCAGGTTCGACAGCAACCGAAGAGGGATTTGAAACCGCAGTTTCTGCCGCCGATGGTTGAATGGAAGACTCAACCTCTACCTCTGAAGCAACTGAATTCTGTAACTCCTCAGACCTCAACTCCGCCAGACTGTTACGCAATCTTTCTCGCTGCTGATGTAATCGCTCAAGTGCAATATCCTGCTCAGCCTTGAGTGAATCGTCGAGCGCTGCATCGGGAGTTTCTACCTGACGCAGCTGACTAAAATCGGGCGAAGAAGCGGACCGAAGCGCAGTAATTGCTTCTGGCGCAACGGGCTCAGGCACAATCGCTTCAGAAACATCACCACTATTGTTTCTGATACCGGAACCAGGAACCCAAAGCGTTTGACCTACTCGCAGGGTAGAATCGGTAGTAATACCGTTGGAAGCGGCGATCGCTTCAGCGCTAACCCCATATCTCTGAGCAATTTGCCAGAGAGTTTGCCCTTGCTGTACTACATGCTCCACTGAAGTAGCAACTACAGCAGATTCTGTTGTTCTGGGCTCTGCTGCTGCCGCTCCATCATCTTGACGGGGCAGTAGCAAGCTGGATGCGCCCATCGAAAGGGCGAGTCCAATCATTGCAGCAGAGGTACGGGCTCTGCGATTGACTCCTGGAAGAGTCCGTCTAGCTTGACCCACCACGGCCTCTATTACGAATGGGTGGCAGGAAGCAGACCTAACCTTCTGCGGAAATGCTCGTTTCAAAGAACGACCTCCTAATGACCAGCGTTATAACTGTCCTCAAGTCACTCAACCTTTTTCACCAGTCAATGACGTAAATCACAACGGGAAGAGAGCAAGATCACCGACAACGTCCGTATGCATAGGCAAGATTACCTTGCTTTTTTGGTTTAGACAAGCTTACACCAGCCGACAAAAAATTCAATACCGAGCCTCTAAGTAGAACTAATCTGTCGCAAAGTTTTTGCTCATCTGAGGCTACATTGGCGTAGCGAGTGAGATTGATGACAGTCAAGGGGTTAGTGTACACCACTCTTGCTTGAAAGCCATCAGGTAACAGCAACCAGATTATTTTTTTGTCAAAAGAAAAGTTGGCTATAAGCGAATTTATGTCTTCCGACCTTGATCTTGCGATCGCCAAAATACTTCTCCTGAGAGGATTCTACGGATTGAAGAGCTTTCTTGATTACGACTTGGTGAAGTACAAAAGATCTGCTCTATTGGGCTTCGTGATGCTTGAGGGTAAGACTTGAATTGGAGACTCAATTCAACACTCTGAAGGACAATAACACCCTTAACTGCTGTCTAAAAGCTTGTCATCAGGACTGATAAGAATACTTCGCTGATTTTCTTGTCTCTACTAAACTCAAAACCCAATTTTTCTATATGAATTTCTTATCGAACAGAATTGGGTTTAGTAGTGTAGAAGACTGAACAACTAGAAGTTTTTTCCGGATAGATAGCTGTGCCTAATCTCTTAATCGCTAGATAGCTTTTAAGAGAATCATTCATCTTTCAGCCTGACCAGCAAGGTTGAAACACCCAAATGAACCTTATGCACGTTGTTGTGAGCAGTAATCAGATTGTTGCTCACGCCGACTCCCCCCTCTGGTTTGGCAGGAAGCTAAGCGTACTTAAAGAAACAGGTAGATGAATGTAGATGTATCCATATAGATGCAGTTTCACATTGGTCAGGAAAACCAATGAACAGCTTTACTGAGCCTTGAAAATGGCTTGAGGTCAGGGGTTGGAGCCTATTCAAGATAACCAAGCTGCCGACGCGCCTCAAACAAACCGATTGCAGCGCTCACCGAAAGATTTAAGCTGCGAACCTGGGATTGTGCCATGGGAATATAGACCGTTTGCTGACAGGCAGACAAAACTTCTCGAGGCAATCCTGCTGTCTCGCACCCAAACAACAGCCAGTCATCAGGCTCAAACCTAAACTTAATATAACTACACACCCCTGAAGTGCTGAAGCCAATCCATCGCCCACGGCGCTGCTGGTGGTAGATCTGAAAGGCTTCAAAAGAAGCGTGGTAGTGCAAGTCAACCCATTGCCAGTAGTCCAATCCGGCGCGCTTTAGATAGCGATCGCTAATTTCAAATCCCAACGGACCAACGAGATGCAATTCTGTCCCGGTAGCGGCACAGGTTCGAGCAATGTTGCCCGTATTTGGAGGAATTTGAGGATTTACGAGAACAACTTGAGGCATGGAGCCTTTTCCTGACCCTGAATAAGCTGCTTACCAGCAAAAGGCTTAGAGGTTAAAGCTTTTGGCAACCTCATCCTATTCTTGCAAGGTATCTATATCCTGATCCGGGTAGAACCTAGATGAAAGTGGCACATCTACCCACAGAGAGACGAAGAATATAGATTTTTTTAATAAGCAGCAACAACAAATGACCAATTAGAAATTGTAAAGCTTTTGAGCGCTACTGATAGCCTAAATTAAGCAACTGATTAGGCAACTAAGGGCTGACACAGTTCTTGTTCGAGCGCTTGCTCTTGTTGAGCAGCTGTCTGAATCGCCTGCTGAATCACGCTGCGGCTGTTTTGAGTTTGCTGATATAGCTCTAGCCAGCGCTGCGCTTCGTTGCCTTCTCGCAAAATTTTCTTGAGCGGCAGCAGAAAACAGCTAAAGCCCTGTTTTCTGGCGATCGCCCATACTTCCTGGTACAGTTCCGCAATCCAATCTCGCGCTAGCAGAACCCTGCCATCTTGCCAGTGCCTTAGCTCTGCGTCCAGGCTGTTTGCTGCCGCTGCCGCTTCGTTTGCGTCCGTAAGTGCAACCAGGTCTTCTGCCCGATTTGCTGCTGGAAGTGTACTACTTTCCAATGGATCAAGCGATGGGTCAAGAATAAGCTGTTGCAGTCGGGCTTCTAACAGGGCCGTGATGGCGAGTAAGGCAATCGGGTCAATTACCAGGTCGCAAATTCGGAGTTCCAATCGATTCAGGTTGTAGGGGCGGCGATCGCCATTTGGTCGCACTGATGACCAAAGATGCCTGACGTTTTGCATTGTGCCTGCGACGAGCTGCTCCTCGGTCCAGCGGACGAAGTGAGCGTGGCTTTCAAATAGCGGCACATGAGCCGGAGTTTTTGGAAAAACGCCCCAACGGGTAGAATGGTAGCCCGTCGCTTCACCATCCAAAAATGGAGAAGACGCACTTAACGCCAAATACAGAGGCGCTTCTAGCCGAACTAGGCGGCAAGCCCGCATTAGTACTTCGGGGTCGCTGATGCCGACGTTAATGTGAATGCTGGCGGTGACAACTTTGGTGCCGTAAGTATTCTCGATGTAAGCGTGATAGAGATTGGCAGGGTCAGAGCGGTAGAAGCGATCGCTCTCTCCCAACGCTAATGTGCTGCCGGGAATCAGTGTATAGTCGCCCAACTGCTTCAGGTAAGCTCTGAGCTGTCGGCGGGGACGCACCAAGTCACACAGCAGTCGTTCATAGCGGCAAAGCGGAGCCGTTGTATACTCCACATTGCGGCTATCCGGTTCGCGCACAAATCCATCCAGTGCCGCTACAATCCGGTCAGACAGCCCGACGATTTTTCCGTCTGGCGTACCTGTGTACATTTCCACTTCAAACCCTTTGGTTAGCAGCACTGTCGTTTTCTCGCTTACAACACCTTCTCTTTAAGTATCAGGGAAAACAGGTGACTGCATCCGTCGATTGGTTTAGCTCAATTGCTCATTGTTTAGAACCGATGACTCAACTTACCGCCGCTGAAGCCCATCAGATTTTGAAACCGTTTGACTGTCTCAGGCGAGATGATGCTCTCTCTCGTGCTAACAAACCTCGCATTCGTGAGGCCCTGCTGACGGTCGTGCAGCTTTCGGATTATCAAATTCTGGGCATCTGTGCAGACAATTTAACTGAAGGACAGCAAGCTCTCAAAGCTTACTCGGCCGCTTTGGGATACGCGCCTGAGTTGAAGGGAGGGGCGATCGCAGACGCGGTCTACATCAAATTCAACCCTAAATCTGGCTTGTGCTACGCCGAGGCTTACACAGGTGAGCATCGTGGTGTTTTGGTCTCCTGCCAATCTGCCTATGAGTCAGGCGTTAATGAGATGTATGGGCACCTACCGCTTGATCTGTTTGAAAACTAGATGATTCCTTAGACCTTCTGCATGAATGGGGCGCAGCGAAGCCACGCCTCCATATCACGCTTCAAAAAATGGTTCGTGCAAGGCATCTATTTTCTTGAAGCTAGAAATAGCCCTACCAGACAAAGCAGAATGCCGACTAGGTTAACCCTAGAAACATTCTCTTTGAGGAAAAATATCCCAATGGGAACCAGGAAAATGGTTGCAGCGACCGTTGCAAATACCCCTGCGATGCTGGTGTCCCATCCGGCTCGGTAGACCAGTAGAAAACCCAGTTCAACAACAACAATCACGACCCCAAAGCAGGATGCTGATAGCAGGGAATCTTTGATTGCAGTCGTGCCAAATGGTGTCACCAAATAAATCACAGTGCTTAGCAGAGCAGCTACGCAGTAAGCCATTGCCAGAATTAGGAATGGGCTAACGGAGTGTGGTTGCAACTTGACCGCCAGATGGTAAAGCACCACGCCCACGATTGCTAAGCTCATTGAGCCGATAAATCCAAGCAATTTTTGTCTCCTGCTCTTTGAACTGGCCTGAGCATAGGGTGAGAGCGATCGCCCTGTCTTCCCAATTCCTCCCAGAAATGTCGAAATTCTCCGATTTGCTTAAAGAGAATTTCTGTAAGCTTTGGGTGTTACCTTCACATATTTACGGAAGACGCTAGTGAAATGGCTTTGGTTTTGGAAGCCGACTTGTTGAGAGATGTCGGCGATCGCCAATTCTCGCTGAGCTAACAAATGCTTTGCCCTCTCGATTCGGCAACTCAGTACGTATTGGTGGGGAGTTTGTCCGGTGGATTGCTTGAATAAGCTGGCAAAGTAGTGGGGACTCATCTGAACGACGGCAGCAATCTCAGAGAGGCTCAAGTTTTGGTCAAGATGAGCTTGAATGTGGGCGATTGTCACCTTTAACTTGAATAAAGATAATCCGCCTGCATAGGACTGAATTGCTGCCTTTTGGGTTGTGTAATGCTTGAGCAAATGAACAACTAACGCATTAACCATTGTCTCTACATAAAGACGGTTTGCCTCAAGCAAGGCACCCCCTCCCCCAACAGCAATCGATGATTCTAAGGATGTTCTCAGCGCTAATCCAATGTGCTGAATCAAGGGGTCTTGAGCAGTGCGGTAAGGCAGGATTTCAAGGCGATCGGGGTTAATCGATTCATAAACAGCCTGACTGAACAAAGTAGGGTCAAGATTCAGCTCAAGAAACTCAAAATCTTTCCTCCAGCGCTGTTTCTGAGGGCAGCCCGCAGGATAAATACAGATATCGCCGTAGACAAAATGCTCTTGCCGAAAACGTCCTTCCCACCACTGCTCTTCTATCCCTGACGAGCCAAGGTGAATACTGATGGTATGTTGAGCGGGACAATATTCCGGCGTTTCATGAGCAGGCTGCTGATAATGCCCCAAGTGAATTCTTTCCCAAGCTGCTTGTCGGCTGGAAAGAATAGGCAGGCGAGAAAAGACCTGTAGAATACCGTCGTCCTGCGTGAAATCAATTTTTAAGGACTGCGTTGGAGAGGGCTGCATCGCGATTGAGTCCCAATTAAGGATGTTTGAAGCTTAGCGAATGTCCTCTGTAAAGGTGCAGCATTATTCGTTGACCTGGTTCTCATACTGCAACAGCAAAGGAACTACTGATAGCCTCAGTAGCGCAACGGGAACATTTAAAGCGTCACCTAATACTTAAGGAGCTTGAAAATGCTAAAGAGACTTACCGTAGTTGGAATAACTGTCGTAGCTTCAGCTTTGACGATTCCAGCCCCCGCACAGGCTGAGGTGAATCTTGCTTATGTAGATACCAATGAAGATGGAATTAACTACTACATTGATCTCGATAGCATTACTCGAAGTGGTGACTATGTAGAGTACATTCAGTCCGCTAACGATCAAACTCAATCTTGGTTTACAGTTGATGTGATGCGAGGAAACTGTGCTACTGGGGCAATGCAATTTCAACTTGGTAGAGAATACAACGCAGATGGAACTCAAACTAGTGCTTATGATACCCCTGGAGAGATCACGATTGTCCCTTTAGGTTCAGTCGGTGAGACAATGTTAAACACGGCTTGCAACAACTAAAAATGATGCTCATGTTAATAGAAACCCCTTGCCTAACAGGCAAGGGGTTTCTTGTCTTTGGGCTCGTCATGTACTAAAAACAAAAAGTGGGGTAGGACAACGCCCACCCCGCTTTTTCACTCTAGTCGAGCTAATTAGTACTAACCTAGTGCGTTCGCGCCGCCGACAACTTCCAGAATTTCCTGGGTAATTGCGGCTTGACGAGCTTTGTTGTAGGACAGAGACAAACCTTTGATTAGCTCTTTAGCGTTGTCACTGGCGTTGTTCATTGCTGTCATTCGGGCAGCTAGTTCACTCGCTGCAGATTCTTGCAGGGCCCGCAACAACTGGTTGTTAAGATACAGCGGCAACAGTGCATCCAAAATTTGGATAGGATCTTGCTCAAAAATCATGTCTTGAGGCAAGGGTGCTTGAGCTGCGGCTTCGACTCGTTGTCGCTCAACCTGGAATTCACCGCCCCGACTGGTCAACCTGAAAATTTCGTCATCCTGTGGCTCTAACCCTTGTGGGTCGAGTGGCAACAGCGTCTGAACGACGGGACGAGAGCTAACCAGCGAGACAAACTTGGTGTAAATCAGTTCAACTCGATCTACTTCTTCTGCTAAAAACAGAGACAGCAGTTCGTCAGCGATTTGAGAAGCTTCAGATGAGGTAGGAATCTGTTCTAGTCCAGAGAAGGAAGCGCTGATAGGACGCTCCCGACGCTGAAAGTACTGGTTGGCTTTGCGACCAACGAGAACCAGCTTGTAGTTAACGCCTTCAGCCTGTAGCTCTTTGATGCGTGCTTCGGCTCTTTTGATCACGTTGCTGTTGTAGCCACCGCAGAGTCCGCGATCGCCCGATACAACTAGCAGACCAACGGTTTGCACATCCCGCTTCCGCAACAGCGGCAGGTCAGCATCTTCAAACCGAAGGCGCATTTGCAAGCCATAAAGTACCTGAGCCAAGCGATCGGCAAAAGGACGGGTTGCAATCACCTGCTCCTGGGCACGACGCACCTTAGCCGCCGCCACCAGTCGCATCGCTTCTGTAATTTTTTGAGTATTCTTGACCGACTTGATGCGATCGCGAATTGCTTTGAGGTTTGCCATAGGTAGGAAAGGGGGGGTAGGGGCTAGGGGCTAGAAGCTAGGGGCTAGCCCCTAGCTCCTCTCCTCTACGCCGTTGCCAGGAAAGTTTTCTTTTGTTCAGCGATCGCCTCTTTCAGCAAGGTTTCGGCTTCGTCGCTCAGCTTCTTCTCGGAGCGGACGATTTCGCCAAAACGGGGCTTACTGTTTCTCAAGTACTCACGCAGAGAAGCGGTGAAGCCTGTCACCTTATCAACGGGTAGGTCATCCAGGTAGCCGTTGATACCTGCGTAGATGATGGCGATTTGCTCAGCTACGGGCAGCGGTGAGTTTTGTGGCTGCTTTAGAATTTCGCGCAAACGCTGACCGCGTGCAAGCTGGTTCTGAGTAGACTTGTCCAGGTCAGAAGCAAACTGTGAGAAAGCTTCCAGTTCAGCAAACTGAGCCAATTCCAGCTTCACCTTGCCGGCAACCTGCTTCATCGCCTTGATCTGAGCCGCGGAACCTACACGGGATACGGAGATACCCGCGTTTACCGCTGGACGTAGACCAGAGTTAAACAGGTCAGAAGACAAGAAGATCTGACCATCCGTAATCGAAATTACATTGGTAGGAATGTAGGCAGATACGTCACCCGCTTGGGTCTCTACGATGGGCAGAGCAGTCATGCTGCCTTCACCCAATTCAGGGCTGAGCTTCGCCGCGCGCTCCAGCAAACGAGAGTGGAGGTAGAAAACGTCGCCGGGGTAAGCTTCACGTCCGGGTGGACGACGTAGCAGCAGTGACATCTGGCGGTAAGCCTGTGCCTGCTTTGACAAGTCATCGTAAACCACCAATGTCGCTTTGCCCTTGTACATGAAGTACTCAGCCAAGGTTGCGCCGGTGTAGGGAGCCAGGTATTGCAGGGTAGCTGGGTCGTTGGCGTTTGCAGCGACGACAATGGTGTAGTCCATTGCACCGCGCTCTGCCAAGGTGTCTACCACCTGAGCAACAGTGGATGCCTTTTGCCCGATCGCCACGTAGACGCAGATTACATCTTCACCCTTCTGGTTGAGGATGGTGTCTACAGCAACGGCAGTTTTTCCGGTCTGGCGGTCACCAATGATTAATTCGCGCTGTCCCCGACCGATGGGAATCATTGCGTCGATTGCGGTGATTCCTGTTTGCAGAGGCTCATACACTGACTTCCGGGCAATGATGCCGGGAGCGGGAGACTCAATCAAGCGGGTTTCACCTGTATTGATGTCGCCTTTGCCATCAAGAGGACGCGCCAATGCATCGACCACACGGCCAATCATCGCATCGCCCACTGGAACTTCGGCAATTCTACCGGTTGAGTTGACAGAGCTGCCTTCCTGGATGCCGCGACCGTCACCCATCAAAACCGCGCCAACGTTGTCTTCTTCCAGGTTGAGGGCGATACCAACGGTGCCGTCTTCAAACTCCAGCAGTTCTCCCGCCATTGCCTGATCTAGACCATAGATCCGGGCAATGCCGTCGCCTACTTGCAGGACGGTTCCTACATTGGAAACCTTGACATCCTGGTCATACTGTTCAATCTGCTGCCGAATAATGCTGCTAATTTCGTCTGGTCTAATCGCTACCATGATTGCTTCTCTCTAACAAGATGATAAACACAAGATGATGAAAGGAGTCGATTTGCGCGCTTACGTTGCGCTACTCAAGCGAAGCCCAATTCTTCTTAATTGCCCGCGCAGGCTAGCATCAATCACCTGGGAGCCAACTTTAATGATGACACCGCCAATTAGATCAGGGTCGATATTTTTTTCTAGCTCAACCTGCTGTGCGCCGACCAAGGTCAAAACTTTTTGACGAACGGACTCTTCCTGAGCTTCTGATAAATCTACCGCCGAGATGACTTCTGCCAAAACGGTTTGCTTCAGTTCGCGCAGGAGTACCTGGTATTGCTTACAGATTCCCTCCAGGAAAAGAACACGACCGCGATCGACCAGAATTCTGAGGAAGTTCAGCATAAAAGGATGAACCTGCTCTCCAGCAAGCTGTTCTAGTACCCCTTTTTTGGCTTCTGGCTTGGTTAGTGGGCTAGACAAAAACTGGCGTAACTCTTCTGATTCGTTTAGCAGACTGAGCAAGTAGGCAACGTCTTCACCAAAGCGGTCGGTTAAGTCATTTGATTGAGCTACCGCCATGAGTGCTTTGGCATACGGCTCCAGGATTCCTCCCATCACTAGCGTATCTTTCACGACTCTCCTCCTAGCATAGCGATGCTGCGGTCAATCAACTGCTGCTGCGTATTTTCATTCAAGTCAGACTTGAGACGAGATTCAGTCTGCGTTAAGGCCAGTGCTACGACCCGTTGACGCAGTTCAGCGATGATCCGCTCTTGCTGCGAGTTGAGGTCTTGCGCGGCAGCGGCTTTGATACGCTGAATGTCTTGCTCAGTCTGGACTAAGACCGCTTCTTTTGCCTTCTTGGCGCTTTCTTCAGCAGCAGCACGAATGCGGGTGGCTTCAGTCTGCGCTTGAGCTAGCTTTTGCTGCTGATCTGCTAGGGCTGAGGCTGCATCTTTCTTCCGCTTTTCTGCATCTCGAATGGCAGTCTCAATTTTTTCGCGGCGTTCTGACAGGATCTTTCCTATAAATCCGCGACCAAAGTAAAACAACACTCCCAGGATAATCGCCAGGTTAATTAGGTTGGTATCCAGAATGTTGAAATTTAACCCGAATCCACCTTCTTCGGCCGCTTCCGAGAAATCGTTGGCGATCGCCCCAGCCTCGGCTGCTAAAAATAACAAAGTCCCCATGATTCCTTCTCTAATCTGCTCGACCTTACACCGAACCTAGCCCACTGCCGATGAGCCTAAAAGCTTTTCTAAAATTTGGCGGCTAAGTGCATCTACCTGCTGTTCAAGCGATTGCATCGCCGCTTGCTTTTGCTGGTCTAGCTCCTGCTGCACCTGTTCACGCTGTGCCTGAGCTTCCTGCTGGGCTTCGGCGATCTTGGTAGCAGCAATCTTTTGAGCATCCGCTTGAGCCGCTGCGATTACCGCTTGAGACTGTCTGCGGGTTTCTGCCAACTCCTGCTCATATTGCTTCGCTAAATGCTCTGCCTTTGCCAACCGCTCACGAGCATCGGTCAAGTTAGTACGGATGTAGCTGTCACGTCCATCAATGGCCTGCCCAAGCGGCTTATAAAAAATGGCATTGAGAATGGCAACCAGAATGAGGAACTGTACCGCCATCAGCGGCAAGGTTGCATCTATGTCAAACAGTCCGCCTCCTCCCTCTTCAGCGGCAGCCTCGACAGCAAGCAGAATCGTCCAATAACTCATATTCAGTGCCCCAGTTTCCTAAAACTCCAAGTGGGGGTCAGACAACAAATTGGCTGTCATGTCTACCAATTACTTTTGAGAAAAGCTTCTCTAAGCAAAGCGAATGGGTAGAGACGTGTGCCTCTACCCAGAGCCCCAAGCTTAGGAGAAGGGGTTAGCAAACAACAGCACGAGAGCAACGACTAGACCGTAAATCGTCAACGCTTCCATGAACGCCAAACTGAGCAGCAGCGTACCGCGAATTTTGCCCTCTGCTTCGGGCTGACGAGCAATACCTTCTACAGCTTGACCGGCTGCATTACCTTGACCAATACCAGGACCGATCGCAGCCAGACCAACAGCCAGAGCAGCAGCTATAACAGAAGCAGCGGCAATTAATGGATCCATGATGTTTTCCTTACCTTGAGTACAAATTAAACAGATGTGCGTCAACGAACGAGCAGCGCATTTCACGCTGGATGCAGGTTGCTAAGCGTTGGGTTACCCAACTGCTACAGCAGAGCCTTACAAGCAACTGAGGAGACTAGTGTTCCTCATGACCCTCACCATGATGATCCTCCATCGCTTCTCCGATGTAGGCTGCCGCCAGGGTCGCAAAGATGAGTGCCTGAATTGCACTGGTAAAGAGACCCAAGGCCATTACTGGCAGCGGTACAAACAAAGGCACGAGGAGAACCAGCACTCCAACCACTAGTTCATCTGCCAGGATGTTGCCAAACAGACGGAAACTAAGGGAAAGAGGCTTGGTAAAATCTTCAATGATTTTAAAGGGCAGCATGAAAGGTACAGGCTGCACGTAGTTACCGAAATAGCCCAACCCTTTCTTACTGAACCCAGCATAGAAATAAGCCAGGGAAGTTAGCAGCGCAAAGGCGATCGTCGTATTGATGTCGCTTGTCGGCGCAGCCAGTTCACCTTCGGGTAGCTCAATCAATTTCCAGGGCACCAGAGCGCCTGACCAGTTTGAGACGAAGATAAACAAAAACAGCGTGCCAACAAAGGGAACCCAAGGGCGATACTCCTTTTCACCAATCTGATCTTTTGCCAGCCCTCGAATAAATTCCAACGCATATTCCATCAAGTTCTGGGTTCCTGATGGAACTCGTTGAAGATTTCGCGTTGCGAGGAGTGAAACAATGACCAGAACGCCAATCACAAACCAGGAGGTAAGAAATACCTGCCCGTGTACTTTGAGATTGCCGATATGCCAGTAAAGATGCTGACCAACTTCTAGCTCAGCCAGGGGAAAAGAGGTGAAGGCACTTAGAGAATTCAGCATTTCCATTCGCAAGGTTTCCCCAGAGAATTGTGGAGTACCAGACTCGCCTGACCTAGTTTGGATCAGGCACAACCGATGTTCGCAGAACGTAAATGATGAGCCCAGCTTTATAAGTCAGAAATCCTAAAAAAATAGGCATGATTTGAAGCTGATCCCAGCGCGATGCCACTAGAATCAGCAGAATCAGAAGGGCAAGCCGGGTGTTACTCAGGCGCTGCTTCTCTCTGCCAAGCTGCTCAACGTTTTTAGCCAACATCCTCAAGTAAACCACACCCGTACACGCTCCGATCAGATAATTCAGAGCAATGTTTAGGGAATAGAAAATCCATACAGAGATAAAAATTATCCCAGTGAGAACGAGGATCACTTTCAACAAATCTTGTTGAAGCTTGATGTATTCCTGCATTGAGGAATTTGGATCTGGCGGCAAACCACCAGATGGGGTGTCTCCTTGATCAGGAGCGGTTTCTAGGGATCTTTCTGGCGAGTTCACAGGTTAGAACTTAGCTCAGAGAACTGGCTTTACGAGTGCGGAACACGATCGATCATATCACTCGCTGGTAACAATACTTAAGGAATTATTTAGGGGATTGAGAATTGGGGATCGGGGGTTGGGTGATGGGGCGATCGCTCCACAACCTCTCCACCATCTGGCCCTACTGAGCTCCGCCTAGGCTTGCTGTTCTGCGATTTCCAGCTATATTTGGGCAAGCTGTTGCTCAATTGTCTTGGTTAACGGAGTTTCGATATCTCCCGTGTGCTGAGTTGTTACGGTTTCAATTAGGACAATCCAGCATTCGTCCTCAGCGACCGGATTGTGCATCATCCCTTTGGGAACCACACAGAAATCGCCTTCTTCAAGTTCGACTACACCATCTTCAAACTGAATCACTAAATGCCCTTTGACCACGTGGAACATTTCGTCCTCGTGGTCATGCTTGTGCCAAGCCAGTTCACCTTTAAGCTTCGCGACCTTAATGTACTGGTCGTTAACCTGACCAACAATTTTAGGTGACCAAAATTCAGTAATACTCTGAAGTTCCTTCTCAAAATTTTTGCTGAGCTGCATTTTGGTTTCCTTGGGACTTTCGTTCAACTCGGAATTTTCACTCAAATTGACTGGACAACCAGTTGAGAATCTAAGAGTTCAAATAGGGCTTCAAACTAAAACTGAATTAAGCGTTGCTGCTAAAGGTGCGGCGGTAACAGGTAAAAGCACCTGTGATGGGTGGTTGCTGCCACTATATATAGATAGCGTGATGATTTGAGCGTCTATGAGCTGGCTGTCACCGGGTGGCGTGCCTGTACCGGGATTGACAGCGTAAGCAGGAAAGCAGGCGGCACTGAAGCTGAGTCGTAGAGCGTTTCCTTTAGCAATTTGAGCGCAGATAGGTTGCAAGATGATCTGGAATGGCCTGGTGAAATTTGGAGTGGCATCATCTGGGCTTGAGTCGATTCGCAGGTAGCCTTGAGCCAGGTTGAAGGCGCTACCGTTGGGATGAACTTCGGATAGGACGGCACAGAGGTCGAAGCTGGGAGCATCAGCAGTGCAGTAGAGTTGGGCGATCGCCTCCCCCATTAAATACAAATCCTCATCCAAAGGCTTCGTTGTATAGGTCACAACATCAGTCCGGCAATCGACTGCTGAGCGATCGAATGAGCCTGCTGGAAATGCAGCGTGTCCCCCGACAGACGGTACGGGTCGCCAGGGGTCATGAACAAAGACATCCTGTGAATCGGCTGTAGGGGGTGCTTTGTCCAGACTGCCTTCCTGGTCGCTCATGCTGGCAAGTCCGGTGCTGTGGAGGAAGTAGGGCTGTTGGCTAGCAGCGGAAAATTTTGGGAGCGCTCGCCACTGATGACTCCCCAGTTCAAACAGGTGAACAGGTTTCTCGTTTAACAGCCCCGTATCGATGCTTTTGAGAAACTGGTCAAACCAGCGAATTTGTAGGCGATCGATTGGATTCGCTGCCTCTGCGCCATAGTCAACTGCTCCGACTTTTCGACCCCAGGGGAGGTGTGCCCAAGGACCAACCCAAAGATGCTGCGGAAACTGACTGCGAGCAGCCATTTCCCGGTAAAACCTGAGCGTTCCGCGCATGTAGGTGTCAAACCAGCCACCGATGTGCAGCATTGGCATGTCTACATCACTCAAATAACGTCCAGGTGAAAGGTTTTCCCAATATTCATCTCGCTGGGGATGATCTAGCCAGGTGTGGTAATAGGAATCTGGAGCAAGTTGCTTGAGCAATTCAGAGCGAACGTCAACCGGATCGGGTAATGGAGGATTTCGGGCGGCTCCGTAAAGGGTCAGGTACGCTTCCTCATTGCCCTTGAGTCGAGCAGTTTCAGCCGCAAGCTGAATTGCCCAGCCTAAATTTGTTTGGAGGCAAAAGGCTCCTCCTTCATAAGCCCAATCTGTGTAGAGGTCGTAGCCAATCATCGCAGGGCAGATGGTTTTTAGGGCGGGGGGACAACTACCAGCCGCATAAAGCTGAGTCATTCCCTGATAGGAAAAGCCGTACATTCCCACTTGCCCGGTGCTGCCTGGGAGTGTCGCTGCCCAGTTGACCGTGTCGCCTCCGTCCTCGACCTCGCAGGCAAATAGGTCAAACACTCCTTCTGAAGTGCCTCGTCCCCGCACATCCTGAATCACAACGATGTAGCCGTGAGCGGCATACCAGGTGGGATGAGCATAGACCACTGTGGAGGCGATCGCCCGTCCATAGGGCTGTCGCATTAGCAGCACGGGAAACTCCCCCTCAGCATCGGGGTAGTAAACATCTGCATCTAGCTGCACGCCATCGCGGGTCAGCATGGATGCAGTTTGTTTTTGTCGAACTAGGAGCATGAATTCAATAGGGTACAGCACTTAGGCTAGGGGCTTGGCACTGCCAAGCCCGTACAGCAGGCTAATTGATTTACGTTTTTTAGCGCGGCACCAATGCATCAGAGCGACTTAAAACTGCCATGTCTTCTGCGTCTAGCTCAACTGGAGTGCCGCTGCGAATCAGTTCAGCAAAGTCTTCATTCGGCACCATAATGCATAGAGTGTACAAGCGATCGGAACCTGTGTTTTCCAGCACATGGGTTCCGGTAGGCGGCACTAAGACGCTGTCTCCTGCTCGAATCGATACTGTTTTGCCATCACAGGTTGCGAGCCCTTCGCCCTTGAGGACAAAGAACATTTCAACTGCAAGCTGATGTCGGTTGGGAGGTGTTTTGCCGCCTACGTCAAAGATTTCTACGCAATAGGTTAAAGACATGTTGGCGATCGTGGGGTCAAATACGATCGCCAATCGATTGCTGTCGTGAGGGCTGATCCGAAAGGCCTGGTAGTCTTTGGGAGATTTATAAACCGGAATAACACAAGCAGAATCCATGAGATTCCTCCGGGAGTAGTGAGTGTTTCTAACCGATCGCTTTTAGTAAAGTTTCAGAATCGCTGACGAATCCAAAGCACTGATTGACGTTATAAATGGTCGCTTTGAAACAGTAGTCGGGAGAGGTGGTGGCGGTGCAATCGCGTAGCAAAATGCAGTCATAGCCGAGGAAATTGGCATCCTGTAAGGTTGCCATGACGCACTGGTCAGCATTGACTCCGGCAAAGAAAATTGTGGTTCGACCCAGGTTTCGCAGAATGCTATCTAGCGGCGTGTCCCAAAAGCCGCTCATACGGTACTTATCGACGTACACATCGGTAGGCTTTTGCTCTAGCTCGTCTACCACAGCCGCTGCCCAACTGTCTTTCATTAGAACAGGTGCCGAATTTGTGGGAAGCGGGTCGCCTAGACCAACACCTTCTCCCGTTGGGTTGTAAACGTGACGCAGTCCGGCACTGATATTGAGCAAATCAGGGCGGTTGCCCCAGTTAATCCAGAGAATTGGTACACTAACCTGCCGAAGTTCTGGCACCAGAGTTTTGAGCGGAACGATCGGGTCACGCGCGGGAGCGACATCGACACCAATATGCGCTAGCCAACCGTCAGGGTGACAGAAGTCGTTTTGCATATCGATGATAGCGATTGCCGCCTTTGCTAAATCTAGCCGCAGGGTCTTCGTATCAGTCGCCAATGTGATCGGTCTAGGTGGCAGGGGCGGACGGGTAATGTCTGCGGTTGCAGCATCCACCGACCAAGCATTAGGCGCGACACCCAGAGTCCGGAGTTGAGTCATAGGTCGTTCGAGTCAAGAGCTA
Organism: Oculatella sp. FACHB-28; assembly: GCF_014696015.1. Lineage (NCBI taxonomy): Bacteria > Bacillati > Cyanobacteriota > Cyanophyceae > Oculatellales > Oculatellaceae > Oculatella > Oculatella sp. FACHB-28. Next base: position 25,414 of record NZ_JACJPJ010000035.1, read on the forward strand.
TGAAGATTGCAAAATGGGCAAAATTAAGAGTGAAATCTGTAAGCCGTTGAGAATCAGAACTGAGCCTTTGAACCTTCTGTGGTAAACCAAAACCGGGCTGGCTTCAGTATTGAGGGGCACTTCTTGACCTACCTCTGCCTAAAGAGTTAAACCGTGAATTCTTGAGCGAGGTCACGAGGTTTGGGACAATCTCCACCAGTAGCCAAGCCTGCTACATCGAAATCAGGTTTACGAATGTACAATCTATCCTGAAATAGGGAGTTAGCAACGCATTGTTATTGCTCCTTAAGATTGTTCCTCCCTGAAAGAATTTCCCCCTGAAACTCTTTTCAAAATTTGCTGCAAAGGATAGAAATCGTGAGTTTTACAATTCAAAATGTTCTGATTCCAACTGAGCAGGGTTATGAAACGGTTGACGTGCAGATTAAGGGCGATCGCATCACTCAAATTGGCCCGAACCTGGAACCAACTGGAACCCTGATCGACGGACGCAACAAACTGCTGCTTCCTGGATTTGTCAACGCTCACACCCACTCCTCAGAAATGTGGCAGCGGGGCATCATTCCACCCCGACCGCTAGAACTTTGGATTGCCGAACTCTACGACTTCACGCCGCTAAACCCCGAACAAATTTACCTTAGCGCCCTCGGCACAGCAGTTGAAACGCTGCTCTCTGGCGGCACCAGCGTCGTCGATCATCTGGTGCTAATTCCTGGACAGGAGGCGGAAACAATTGCCGCTGCGGTACGAGCTTACCGAGAAGTCGGCATTCGAGCCTTTGTTGGTCCGCTGATTCAGGATGAATCGTTGGGGGCAAGCGTTCCCACGGGTGGCGAAGAAGTCAAACATGAACCCTACCTTCGCACCACCCAAGCCACGCTCGATCTAGTTCAAGATGCGGTGGAGAAATTTCACCGTCCCGCTGAAGGCATCAGCATTATGGTTGCGCCAACGGGAATTCAACTCTGCTCAGATGCGCTGTTTGAAGGCTGTGCTGAGTTGAGCGATCGCCACGACCTTTGCCGCCACGCCCACCTACTTGAGACAAAAGCCCAGCAAATTCTGGCGCAAGAAAAATATGGTTGCACTGCTGTCGAACACCTGAAGCACATTGGCTACCTCAGCCCTCGCACCTCTTTAGCACACTGCGTTTGGCTCGATGACAGAGATATCAGCATCCTGGCAGAGACTCAATCCACCGTCGTCCACAACCCTCTCAGCAACTTGCGTCTGGGCAGCGGCATTGCTCCCATTCCCAAATATCGGCAGGCAGATGTGAATGTCGCCTTTGGCTGTGATGGTTCAGCCAGCAACGACTCGCAAGATTTGCTCGAAGCCATCAAAATCGGCTCCATCCTGCACAACATCACCGACATGGACTACCGCCACTGGATTTCACCCCGCGAGTCGGTCGAAATTGCCTCCCTCGGTGGCGCAACCGGACTCAATATGGGCGACCAACTAGGAACGCTCACGGTCGGCAAAAAAGCAGACCTGGTGCTGTACGACCTGACCAATCTTTCCCTACTGCCCCGCACCGACCCAATTGGACTGCTGGTTTTGGGGCGTCCCGTGCAAGCAGTCAGTAGCGCTTGGGTAGATGGCAAACAGATTATCGCTGACGGTAAAGTTACGACTATCGATGTCAATCAGCTTAGACAAGCTCTCTTTGACCACAGTGAATGGCGCACTAACCGCAAATCTAAAACAATGGAAGAGATGGAGATTCGCTATCGTGCCGTGATGGGACTGCCGGAAGGAGTGGCTAGGGGCTATAGCTAAGGTTTCTCGTTTCAAACTCAGCCTGCTAACTGGTCGAGATGGTTACTCCCATTCCTAGCCTTTGTTGTTCTCTAGCCCCTATTATTTCTCCTTCAGAGAATTTTCTGATCCCATCCTATTTGACTGATTAAGGATATCAGGGGGTGCCTTTGACCCCGCGAATTTGCTGCACAGGTTCCCTATCGGCTTGGGCAGGTTGTTTACCGCGATCGCACCTCATGAAAAATCCAAGATTCAGCGCATGATTCGGATCTTGCTAGTCGATGACCAAACTATCATCTGCCAGGCGTTGAAAGCTTTACTTGACCGTCAACAAGACTTTCAGGTCGTTGGCATTGCCGCAGATGGGTACACCGCAATCGAGCAAGTTGCAGCTCTGCGACCCGATGTGGTGTTGATTGACATTCAAATGCCAGGACTGGACGGCGTTGCCGCAACGCGATTGATCAGCCAGAGATTTTCGGGCGTTAAGGTTTTGGTGCTAAGTGGCCATGACGATGGCGCATATCTCAAAGCGGCTCTCAGTGCAGGTGCACAGGGCTACTTGCTTAAAGATACGGGCGCAGAAGACTTAGCGGCTGCGATTCGATCTGCTCATCGGGGCTATGGTCAGATGAGTCCGGGGCTGTTTGAGAAGATGATGTCCCGGAAGGAAGAGGAAGACGTTGCCATTCCCCCTCCTGCACCTGAGTCAACTCAAGCTGTCTTATCAGAGACGGAGTTGCTGCTGCTGCTGCAAAGTTTTGACCCGCCTGCACTGTCAGATGTGGTCGAGCGGACAAAGGAGCAGGGGGCAGCCACCGAACTGCTCAACACCCTAAGCCATCACTTGAGAAGTTCCCCAACTAACTTGGCGACGCTTTACCTATCTGGAGCGTTAGCCGGAAGTCGGGCGGCTCAAGACCCAGAACAGCGGTCTTCTGCAATGCAGTATCTGCGGTTTGGCTTTAAAGAAGGAATTCGCCAAGGGCTACCTGCTGAACATTTGCTGCTGTTTTACCGGGAGGGGGCAAAACTGGAGTCCGAGGAGGCATTTGGCTGGCTATCGCAAGCCGGAAGTCCCTGGAACAACGAGGCAGGGATGGTATTTCTCAGCCAAGAAGCTGCCCAAACCTTTGGTCAAGACTCCGTTCAGTATCGAACCCTATCGGCGCTAAGGCAGATCAGGAGCCTAAGAACCTTAAGCGAAACCTGTAGATCACTCACTCCCAAGCTGCAAGTTCTACGCCAGGGACTCACCAAGCTTGAGCCAATGGTTCCCGCGATCGCCCATGCAGGTGGTCGCACCCAGCAAAACGGCAGAAGATAGCCCCGTTGGTGCTGCTACCCGCAGTGTCCGATTCGCAAGTGCCCCCTTGCCAGTAAGCCTGTTCCTAACCTGCCATTCCCCTACCCACCCACCCGTCAACCTACAAGGCGCTGATCTGCGAGGAATTTAATATGATTATGGCAAATCAAAAAAACGAGCTAGAGCAAGTCGAGTTAGAGCTTTCAGAACTGCGAAGCCATCTCGAGCAATCCTTTGGCGTACTGGACGGGCTAGCCCAAGTACAGGCACGATTTGAAGAACTGGCACGCACCTATCAAGATTTCAAAGCGCGGGTGGGTGAAGCCGGGGCCGTGTTGGGTACTGTCACTCAGCAACAGCAAAAACTAGAACAGCGCTTTTCTAGCCTGGAGCAGGAGATTGGGTCAGGCTGGAGCGAAATTCGCAAAGAACTGTCTCAGATTAGGGGTGAAGTAGGAGAGGGCGATCGCCAGCTCAACCAATCCATCACAGAGCAGGTGATCCATCTTCAGCGGTTAGAAGAACGGTTTGGTGACGTTTCACGCAACTTGACCAATCAGCGAGACGAAATCTCTACAGAACTGTCTCGTGCCCATGAAGCACTCAGAAACCAGGTCGAAGAAGCCAAAGCCAACCTGGAAGCCTTCGTTCAAACTCAGGGCGGTTCTGACCAACGAGTGGCAGAGCTAGAGAAACTCATCGAAGCAAGCTGGAAACAAGCCCGTAACGAGCTATTGCAGGCCCAGGAAGAACTCAGCACCGCCGATCGCACCCTGGGCTCTGAAGTGTCTAAGCAGATTAACGGGCTAAAGCGAGAAGTTGAAGGGCGGCTAGGCACCATCCTGCAAGAATGGATGAACCAGCGGGAAGCGATGCGCGCCCCGATGGAAGAATTTGAGGCGCGGCTCAGAACCGAACTGCGGGCCAACCTTACTCGCTTGCGCGAAGCAGGGCTAAATCCAGCCAGCTTTGAGAAACTCGACAAACTCGAAACCCAACTGCGCGGCGTTCAGTCCTCTTCTCAGGAGACAAACAAACAGCTTCGCCAGATGAGCAAGCGGTTGACCCTCACCACCGTGATTGCTTGCGTTGCTCTCGCCCTGCCCGTTGCCCTCGTTGCACTCAACCCAGATTTGCTTCCCTTGGGCAACGCGCCCGCCCAACCGGACGCTCAACCAGGCGCTCAACCGGACAATTAGGGAAGTCCAAACAATCAAGATCAAGGATGAGGGATAGGAAATGAAGTCAGGTGGACAAGGTTCACCTGATACCAATTTGATTTGAAGATGTTGCAGATGTGGGTAGGGGCGCACCGCAGTGCGCCCTTACAGAAATTGACGTGTCGCTTCCTCAATACCCCTCAGGCATGAAACTTAACAGGAGCATGGGCTGTGTTGGGTTTCGCTTTGCTCCACCCAACCTACAAGTTAGGGTGCTGTGGTTGTTTAGAGGTACCGCTTCATCCGTCATTCTTCCTCTACGGCAGCCAGGGATATTGGCGAAAGTCGGGCTTGCGTTTTTCCAGAAATGCCTGCTTCCCTTCTGCTCCCTCTTCAGTCATGTAGTAAAGTAGCGTGGCGTTGCCTGCTAGCTCTTGTAGCCCTGCCTGCCCGTCACAATCGGCGTTAAAAGCAGCTTTGAGACAGCGGATGGCGATCGGGCTTTTTTCCAGAATTTCTTCTGCCCATTGAATGCCCTCTGCTTCCAGTTGCTCAATTGGAACGACGCAATTCACCAGTCCCATTTCCACAGCTTGAGGGGCGCTGTATTGGCGACAGAGATACCAGATTTCCCTGGCTCTTTTCTGACCAACGATGCGGGCCAGATAGCTTGCCCCAAAGCCACCGTCAAAGCTGCCGACTTTTGGTCCAGTTTGACCAAAAATGGCGTTATCAGCAGCGATCGTCAGGTCACAGAGCAGATGCAGCACGTGTCCGCCACCGATCGCATATCCCGCGACGAGAGCAATCACGACTTTGGGCATCGAGCGAATCAACCGCTGCAAATCCAGCACGTTGAGACGTGGAACGCCTGTCTCATCCAGGTAGCCCCCCTCACCCCGGACGCTCTGGTCGCCGCCAGAGCAGAAGGCGTATTTGCCATCGGTATGGGGCCCTGCGCCCGTAAACAGGACAACCCCAATGCGGCTGTCTTCGCGGGCGTTGCTAAACGCGTCGTAGAGTTCAAATACCGTTTTGGGGCGAAAGGCGTTACGTTTATGGGGACGGTTGATGGTGATTTTGGCGATGCCGTCAGTTTTGTGATAAAGGATGTCTTCGTAGGTCTTGGCGACCTGCCATTCAACTTGCATTAATTGCGTTTGCCAAAAAGTTTACGTATCCATTGTGCTGGGAAGGGTGGGCAACGCAGCAAGTAGATTGTTGGCAACTTGCGATAAGCCCAATTCCACAGTTTTAAAGAAACTGGGATTGAGCAAGGCTCTGATTTGGATCAGGGCTTCAGGGTCAGAAATTTCCTGGTGGCTAAATCCGTTTTCTAATGCGCTGATGTGGCGGACATGGACATCAAGACGATGGGCGATCGCTCTCAGATACATTGTCTCTCGTGCATCCACTTCACCATCAGAAGCAGCCATTTCATAGCCCAGTGCGATCAGCAGCAACCGTTCTGGTTCTGAAAGGGGGGTTGCCAGGTTCAAGACCTGCTGAGGGTTGAGATAAACTTGCTGCCGCTCAATCCCGTGGATCATCTCCTGAATGAGCGGATAAAGGCTGTGGTCTGGCGTAACAAAAGACTCCAGCAACACTTGCAGCCGCTGCTGTTCGGCGCTGTCTATTTTGCGATCGATGACAATCACGCCTAACATCACCGTGACCAGTGCTGCCAAAAACAGCAGTGTGGGGCTGAGATCTTGTGGTTTGAGATCACGCCCGGTCACTTGTGAGAGTAGCGTTATCGCCTCCGGATTAACCAGGGATACATCCATACGCCAATATTGTGGGTTTCATAGTCTACTCTTAGCCCAGAACTCTACTGTAAGGCAGAAATTTTAGGCAAAGTCATAATCTTTCAGGCTTAACCCCTTACCTTAGTAGGTGACTATATTCTCGTTGTGCCGAAGGTTGAACTGTGAACGCGACTTTAGAACAAGCTCAGACTTTAAAGCAAGCGTTGGTGGATTTTGTGCTGGATGCCGAAGGCGATCTGGCGGAAGCGCTAGAAACCTATGCGGCAGAACAGGCACGGCGAAAAGGCGTTTCGCAAGATCTGATTATCGATATGTTTTTGACCGAGGGCAGAGTTGGCGACAAAACGCCGATCGCCCTCTTTATCGAAGATCAGCCTGACTTAGGTGAAGCCGATCGCCAGCTTGTACTGGGCTGGGAAAAAACATTCACTGGCTTATTTGCCGTCGAACAGGTGATGCCAGATGGCTTTGAGCTAGTGAACTGGCTAACTGAAAAGCATTATCCGGTTAAACCAACGGGCGATCGCCCTACCACTGAACTAGCCCGTCTCAAGCCTGGGGAAATTGTGCTGACCCGGATTTCGCCCCTAAATGAAACAGACTGGATTTTCTCCGGGCCGTTGTCACTTCTGGGAAAGCTAGGCAAACCCAAACTGGCAGTGGCGATCGGCAACTTCAAAGACAACCACAAACAGTCCCTCTATGGCGATGCGCCAGACTTGCTAGAAGAAGCATGGCAGTCAGTCGAAAAATATCACCTGGCATTCCTGGACTTTTTTGGCAGCGAGGAAATTACCCTACCTGGCTATCAGCTCAACAAGCAAATGGGCGAATTTCGGGAAGTCCTTTCCAAGCGCTTCCTGGCAGATGCTGGTATTGACGACTCAAAATCGTTAGCCGAACTCGCTGCCGAAGCCGGAATTGACGAAGAGGAAATGGCTGCTGTCGCCGAGGAATCCGGAGCCGATGCAGAAACAATTTCCAAAGTGCTAGCCAGCAAAGGCGGCAAAATGGCAGCACCCCAGGTGCAACTACCCGACGAATTGAAAAAAGCAGAACAGGTCACGGTACTAGCCCATCCTAAATGGGGACAAATGTTCCTACCGCATCACACTCAATTCAAAGCCATTCTGGAATCGGAGGACTGGCAAACGAACGAACGAACTGGCAAGCTGGTTCGCCAATACTTACAGGCTCCCGAAGCAAACTTTTTTGTCTGGCAGCAATTGGCAGAACAGTATCCCCAGCGGCTTGAGGAAGTTTTGCAAACCGTACTAGCCCGTCCTGACTTTCAGTTAAAGGATTTAGCAGCCCTGCTAAGAGAAAACGGTAAGCCTACCGAACCAGAACTTCCCGAAATCGCCAGCGTCCCAATTCACCTGCACAACCTATTTGAAGCTGCGATGATCGAGGTGAATAAGTCCAGTAAATCGAAGGGCAAAAAGGCGAAAAAGAGTGGATTTGGGAAAGGGTAATGAGTAGGACTTAAACCCCTACCTCAAAGTCGCTCGACTGCGACCTCGGCGGTTTTTGCTGGTGACAGGGGGACGAATCAAGGCTTTGGTGTCGGGTGCGACTTCAGAATTATCTTTAGCGATCGGGATGGTGAAATGAAACTGACTGCCCTGATCTCGTCCTGCTGACTCTGCCCAGATTTTCCCGCCTAATCCCAAAATAATTTGGCGACAGATAGCAAGTCCTAACCCGGTGCCACCAGCGGTGCGGCGTAAAGCTCCTTCTTCCTGATAGAAGCGATCGAAGACGACTTCCAAGCGATTGGGTTCGATGCCGCGTCCGGTGTCGGTGATGGTGACTTCTAACATGTCACCGCCATTCGGCTTTGCTTGAATTAACACCTGTCCTTCTGGCTCAGTGAACTTGCAGGCATTGTCAAGCAGTTTCGAGAGGACTTCTACCAGCCATTCGCCATCTGCTCGAACGAGCGGCAGTTCTACAGGCACTTGAGCTTCGATGTCGGGCAGATGTTCTTTAGTTTTGCGGGTGCGAATGCTGCTTAACGCTAAGTCCACACATTCGTCCAGGGCAAGGGGTTCCAAGTGCCATTCCACCCGACCGCTCTCTAGGCGAGATAGGGTGAGGAAGTCTTGCACCAGCTTTCGCATCCGTTCTGCGTCGGTGAGGGCGGAGCTAAGCATGACCTGCCGCAACTCCAAGGGCATGTCGGGTTCGCTAGCGAGGCTTTCGAGGCAAACCTGAATGGTTGAAAGAGGCGTTCGCAGTTCGTGTCCGGTGATGGCGATCAGGTTGCTGCGGGTGCGTTCTAGTGCTTCTAGCTGTTGGTTGAGGTCTTCCAGGTTGGCGTAAGATTCAGCTTGAATCAGGGCAACTCCAAGCTGGGTGGCGATCGCCTCCACCATGGCAATGTCGTCTTCTTCCCAGAGATGCGGCTCCGGCGCACAACCCTGTAGCTCGACCATGCCCATCAATCGCCCCTGATAGACAATGGGCACCATCACCCACGAGCGAATTTGCCAGCGATCGATCCAGTCTTTGAGCGGCGTCAGGTCGTAGTTTGTTTCTTGTTGAGTGTCGGTAATGGACACCGGTTCTCGCTTTTGAGCTACTACTTGAAACAGCGGATTGTTTTGCAAGGACAGCGTTTGATTGGACAGAGATCTAAGGGTCGGAGCCGCCAAAAATTCATGCTGCACGATAACGGACGTATCTGCTGGCTTACAGCGGTAGAGAATGCAGCGGCACACGTCCATTGCCTGCCCCAGTTCTTGGACGGCGACGGTAAAAATCTCTTCAGGGTCAAGCGATCGCCGAATCGCCGCAGTGATTGAGTTGACCAATCGCTCTTTGCGTTCCTGTGCTGAAATCGAACGGTAGGCCTTGAGCAGCTTGTATTGCCCCGCCTGCAAATACGTGACTAATCGTTGCACAAAGGGATCGGGGTCAACGCCCTGCAAACCCGATGAAACCTCTTCGGTCAGATATTCTTGTTTTGCCTGTTGAACTTTGGCTGCTAACTCAGGCCGATATTCTAAAACTCGGTCAAGCAAGAGGCTTGCTGCGGTACAGCTTACCTGTCGGTCAAATGTCCAAATTCCTTCAAACCGGCGAGTTTGATCCATCGGCATTGGCTCAGCCGACTCAGCGTCTACGACGGCTACCTTACGCTCGCGGCAGATCAGGCAGGTTGCATACTGTTGTCCAATTACGACCAGGTGCCACTCTTGACTAAGCTGATCGTCTGGCTCGAAGGCGATCGTTTCATATCCTTTCGAGGCATTGGTAAAACTGGTTTCAGGAGCCGCTAATACATAAACTTGCGGTGTGAGTTCGGCAATTCGCAGGTAGCGGTGAGACTCCTGACGATAAAATCGCTCGCGCTGAAAACTAGCAATGACCAAGGGCCGATTTAACCCAGCCAACACTTGATCTTCCATTGCGTGCGAGAGCGCCGTTAGGGATGACTTAAAGTAAAGCTGCGATCGCAAACGCGGAATTCTTTGCAGTAATTCTTCCAGCACAGAAATAGCGATGCTCATTGATGGTCTTCTCTATCAATCCAAACTCTGGGCAAAATCCAAGTCATAGGGTGCTAGGCGGCTTGCTGCATAACGGCTTCTCTGCCTTGCTGCACTTAAGCGGGGTCTGGTATTGTCAATCAATTGAAGCCGCACCGAGTGTTAGCTGGAAGATGATCACTGGGGAGAGGCATTGAGAGATAGTTCCTCCTACGTCCAATATACGACTCTAACCCCCAGTCTTGGCAGCTAAAATCTGTCGTAAAGGTTCATTAAGGTCTACAACCTAATCAAATATCCTCTTGGTTTAAGCAATACCGCTTTGCGGTAAAGTTGACAGTATGTATGACGACGATGAGCTAGCCGTGTTTGACACTGAGATCGAGCTAGAAAGCCCATTAGACAAAATGGGTTCGGTCGATGATCAAACAGAGGCAGAAAAACCCAACCCAGAAGCGATGTTAGCGCTGCTAGAGGCTCCGCAAAATCAGCAGCGAATGTTGGCTGCGCGAGCTTTTTGTGAACTGGAAGATGCGCGGGCAATTCCGCTGTTGGTGAAGCTGTTGACAGATGCGTGTCCGCTAATTCGAGTCAGTGCAGCCTATGGCTTGGGAAGAAACCCCAGTCCGGATGCGGTTGAGCCGTTGATTACTCAACTTCAGCAAGATTGGAATGGTTACGTCAGAAAGGGAATCGTTTGGGCACTCGGAAACTGTCGCGATCGCCGTTCTCTAGAACCTTTAATTGACGCACTCAAGACCGATATTTCGGCAGTAAGGCTCTGGGCTGCAAGCTCTCTGGCGCAAATGGCAAATGTTAGCTATGAGGCGATGATCACGTCCATTCCGCCGCTGATTGAAGCCCTGCGGCGTGATCCCGTAGCTGCCGTGCGGAGCAATTGTGCCTGGTCAGTCGGTCAGCTTTGCCGGGAATTGCCCTCCAACGTGGTTTACGCGACGGCAATCGATGCGCTGCTTGAAGCATTTGCCGAAGACGAGGAACTGGGTGTGCAGGAAGATGCCAAACTTGCGCTGTTGAAAGTGGGCGACCCTCGCGGCTTGCAGGTGATTGAAGAAATCGAGCAAGACGGCTTGCTATAAGATTCCTAGTTCCCAATCTGGAAGGGGTCTGGCATTGCCAAGCCCGTACAGGAATTGCTGCGTCTTCAATTCAAACTGGTATTACATTAGCCAATCCCGAAGTAGCCAGAGAATCAACAAATGTAGCGGATAAAAGCTGTAGAACCACTTTGCCTTAGCTCCCTGCTCGTAGTTCGCGAGTTGAAAAATCATTGGAGTGGCAACCGCCGGAAACTGAAAAACGCCAAAGTTAAAGTCCGCGATTAGCAAAATCAAATGCGGCAGCAGCCACAGACCCCACCAAGCGAGATAAGGAATGGTAGGAGACTGAGGTTTGGGTCTGAACGGAGACTGAAATTGGGCAATGATCCAGGTAATCGCAATGCCATATATGCCGTAGTTGAAGTGAGCAAACTCGGCGATCGCCCCACCCGTCATCCAAATCGGGAAAGCTAAATCAGGCGCAAGCTTTGCACCTCTAAGGCAAGCTAAACCAACCAACAGGGTCAGCAAAATATTGATATCCGGGCTGTTGTCCTGCTGGTTAAATACCAGCCAGTACAGCGGTTGAGAAATGATTCCCGCAATGAGCAGTCTGACTCCGTAGCGCCAGATATTGCGGGTGTACTGCTCACCCTGCACCAGCAGCCAGACAAACAGCGGAAAGCTGAGGCGACCCACCATCCGAAAGAGTGGCTCTTCTGGAAAGAAAACGTACCCCACATGGTCAATCACCATGAAAATGGCTGCCAGGAGCTTAATTTGATAGTTTGTTAGCCCCATTTCAGCCTTCCAATCCGGCAACAAGCCAACTATAGCGAAACGACCTAGACCTCAGCAGATATGTCCGCTCAGATCTGCGACTTCTCTAAGAAGTCGCACTGAATCTCTGAATTGAGACAGGGATTACTTCAAGCCCATTTGTACCCGCCAAAGGCTTGCGTAGATGCCCTGCCGCTCTAGCAGTTCCTCGTGCCGCCCTTGCTCAATTAAGCGCCCGTATTCCATCACATAAATGCAGTCGGCATTGCGAATGGTGGAGAGGCGATGGGCGATCGCAATCGTTGTGCGGTTTTGAGTGATGCGCTCTAGCGATCGCTGAATTGCGGCTTCCGTCTCGTTATCGACTGCAGAGGTAGCTTCGTCCAGGATCAAGATTGGCGGATTTTTGAGAACGGCACGGGCGATCGCCAATCGTTGCCGCTGCCCACCGGATAGTTTTTGTCCCCGTTCGCCCACGACCGTATCGTATCCCTGCGGCAGCCGTTGAATGAAGTCGTGCGCCTCAGCAATTTCCGCCGCTGCAATTACATCGGTATGGCTAGCATTAGGTGTGCCGTAGGTGATGTTCTCCCAGACGGTGCCGTGAAACAAAAACACATCCTGGCTGACTAGCCCAATCGCCTGTCGCAAATCGCGCAGTTGCAGCTCGCGTAACTCAATGCTATCTAGGGTAATTGAGCCAGACTGAATTTCGTAAAGCCTGAGCAAGAGTTTTACTAGGGTGCTTTTGCCCGACCCCGTCGAGCCCACAATGGCGATCGTTTTGCCTGCCGGAATGTGCAGCGATAGATGTTTGATGACGGGAACCTGATCGCTGTAAGCAAAGCTCACATCCTGCAAAATCAACTCACCTTTAACAGAATCAGTCGGTAGAGCAATGTGTCCAGGTGGCGCGGCAATTTTTGTGTCGAGCAAATTCATTACCCGCGCGGTGGAAGCCATTGCTCGCTGGTATTGATCCAAAGTTTCGCCCAGACGGGTCAACGGCCACAGCAAGCGTTGGGTGAGGAAGACTAAAACACTATAGGTACCCACGGAAATTACGCCTCTGGAGGCTTCTAAACCACCGTAGAGCAACGTTGCTGTGAATCCGACCAGAATGATGATCCGAATTAGCGGTACAAAGGCCGCGCTAAGGGCGATCGCCCGTCGGTTGCTCTGCCGATACGACTCACTTTCGAGGGACAAGCGTTGAATCTCAAATTCTTCCGTCGTAAAACTCTTGATCGTCGTGATGCCGCTGAGGTTGTTAGAAAGCCGACCGTTAAGCAGACTCACCTTCTCCCGCACATCGGCATATCGGGGTGCGAGGAGACGCTGAAACGCAACCGACCCCCACAAAATGAACGGCATTGGCAGCATCGACATCCATGCCACACTGGGCGCGAGGATAAAGAAGGCGGCTCCAATAATCACTACCGTTGTCGTGACCTGAAGAATTTCGTTTGCCCCAAAGTCTAGAAATCGCTCCAGCTGGTTAACGTCATCATTCAGAATCGACATCAAGCCGCCCGTACTGCGCGACTCAAAATAGGAAAGCTCCAAGTTTTGCACATGGCGATAAGCATCAAGCCGCAGGTCGTGCTGAATCGTCTGGGCTAGATTACGCCAGAGTCGAGCGTAAGCATACTCAAAGATCGACTCTAGCCCCCAGATCACCATGCTCAACAGCGTCAGTGCCAAAAGCTGACTAAATACAGACTCCAGCCCCAATCGAGCAAGCATAGAGTCCTGTTGTTCAACCACAACATCCACCGCTATCCCGATCAGAGCAGGAGGAGCCAGGTCAAACAACTTGTTGAGTACAGAGCAAATCGAAGCCTGCCAGATCTGCCGTCGGTAGGCGTGCCCATAGTGAATCAGGCGCTTTAGAGGAGAAGTTGAGGCGACCTGCGCCTGATTTAAAGGCTGGAAGTGTGGCTCTTTCCGAGGTTTGCCTGCTGCTGTTAAGTCTTTCCAATACTTAGTTTTAGCCAATCTCAACCCTCCGCAAATAACGCACCCTAACTATTTTCGCTATTTCTAAAATTTTTTACCGATGTTGTGACAGCTGCATTCGAGTGTTCCTGGAGAGGCGATCGCATCAACAATGACCCGCTGACGTACTTCAATAAGCATCTCACGAGCATGAGAAGGAATGTCTTTAGCTGGAAACCGTTGATTCAATAAAGAAGGCGGTTCTCTTGGATTGATTCGGTAATCACTTTCCTACTGCCATCTGACTCAAATCTGTAAACCTTGCCCCGCTCGGTGTCAAGAAAAACCGAATTTCTTAAGCAGTTGTTGTCAGGATTTCTGGCAATTTTAACAATTGACGAATTTAACTAGTAATTGGGTGAAGCAACTGCTCCTGGTTAAGTGTTTCTCGTATCATTTTAATTCTCTTAAAGCGACTTAATCAGCTAATCAGGGAATGCTAATTGACTCACTACAACTTATTTTTCCTGGCATGAAGGAAACAACTTAAGTTTGAACGTAATAATTGACGTGGGCTGAGAAATATCACATAGCTTTGACGTATCATTCGGCACTCCACCCACATGGGTTTTCCTTTTCTACAAACCTTGCTTATTTAGAGCAGAGGGATACGTGCTTCAAAATCCTTTGGTCTTCTCTAACCCACTTTGAAGAGAAACCCAAACCGCTCAAAAACTCCCGCTGGAAGGGCAACTAGAGCGAGCTTTGAGGATGTTTGCTCCGATTGGAGCACCTAAAATGCGCCTAAGTCTCGTGTGGGCGTAAAGATGCTCGGCTTCACCTTCTGTTTAGATAAGTCCTGTCTCTACTAGATGCCTACTCAGTAGGAGAAAATGGACATACCCAACTTTACTTCTAAGCAGCTTCTATCAAGATATAGAGGCGTTTCTAGAGATCAGCATCTATGGTGACTTCTAAAGGGATAGAAATTAACGAAAACCTGAGTTTAATTTTGTCTAGTTACTTAAGTGGCTCATAGAAGCACCAGGAGTTAATCAAATATGTCAAACGATCCAAGCCTTGAAGAACAGGCAGTTTCACAACTAGTAGAGAGAGGTCTGTCAAGTCAGCTTAATGCAGCAGAAACTTTAGATGTAAACATTCAAACTAGCATTCTCCAAATCCTTCAAGGCAAAGTAGATTCCGTCTCAATTGAAGGACGGGGTTTGGTGTTGCAAGAAGGGATCCGTGTGCAAAAGTTGGAACTGCAAACAGACAATGTTGCAGTCGATTTACTCGATGCGCTGTTGGGGCAAGTCAAGCTGAACCAACCGGTCAACACGACGGTTCAGCTAGAGTTAAATGAGGCAGATATTAATCAGGCTATCAACTCAGATTTTGTGCAACGCCAATTTCCCCGAATAGAGCTAAAGCTGCCCGACCGGCTCGTGATCTTGGAGATCAAGTTACCGATGCAAATTCATCTTTTAGAAGGGGGGAAGCTAGGAATAGACGGGAATATGCAAATCAACGATAAAAATACTAGTCATCAGATTGGCTTTTGCTCGATTGCTAGCCCTCGTACAGATGAGCAGCCTATTCGGTTAGATGAGTTTCGCTGTACTGCTGGAGAAGGGATTGCTTTAGATGTAACGATCGCCATGATGCAAAAAATGCAGGAGTGGGCAAGCTTGCCGTATTTCGACTTGGAGGGAACTGCCCTCCGCTTGGCTGAGATGAATGTGCAAAAAGGCAGACTAACGCTCAAGGTTGAGGCACAGGTGCGGCAGGTTCCTGCATAAAAATTGGCTCGGACATGCTCGGTTTAGGGCGTGCTTAATGCCATTTCAAAAGCTAATTTCTTTCCTTTATCGCAAAAGCCCACCTTTCGAAATGGAGCCTAATACCCATTGGGAACATCCATGCTTTCGTTGAGTCACGGAGTGCAATTCAACTTTTCTGGGTCGTTATACCAATGTTGCCCTCTATGTGCCTCACTTCCCATCCCGTGTTTTTGCAATGCCTAGTTGGTTTCGTCGCATTGGGTGCGATCGCTCATCCTGCTATTGCCCAAACTTTAGCCCAACCCATCTCTGATGAACTGGGGATCACTTTGCAGTCTGATGTGCAGCAGATTGACCCTGACACTGGTACTTTAACTGCCACTGGCAATGTGCGCCTAAGCTATCCCGAACGGCAATTAGAAGGATTTGCAGAACAGGTTCAATATCTCGAAAGCCAAGGGCTGCTGATTCTATTAGGTGAGGCTCGTCTCATACAGCAGGGCGACGTGCTAGAGGGAGAGCAAATCACCTGTCGAACCGATGTTTGGCAATGTACGACTGATTCATCTACCCTCAGTGCTGCTGACTCAGCCTTGTCTATTAGTCTCTCTTTGCTGGATGAGGCTTGGGTCAGAGTAACGGTAGACGGCGTGATCGAGCATGAAGGTGTGATGCAAGCGGGCGATCGCCACTTTTGGCAGGCAACTGAGCAAATCACGATTCGGACAGGGGATGCGGGTGCCGTCTTGGTGTCTCGGAATGGAGAACAACCTCAACCTATGGGCGACCCCGGAGAGGTTGAAGAAATCACCTTCTCCACCCCTGAATTGCCCTGAAAAAATCCATCAAATAAATCACAAAAGGGAAGAGGGAGGCAGCGTTGGCGTTACCTCCCTCTTCCCTTTTGTGATTTCTGATGCACGCGCTGCCCAGTTCTAAACGGGGATCGCTTCTGGGGCTGCAAGAGCCAAGATGTGGTAACAAGACGGAGTGTCTGCCCCTAACACTTCATTAATTCGATGTCTAATCAGCACATGTAGGGTTTGAATGGAATCACTAAAGTCATGCTTGACATTTAGGACGGCCGTTTGCTTATGAAAGTCCTTACCGTAGTGAGCAACAAAGTAAGTGTAGCGGTTTTCGTTTGGGGCATCGAGGACGAAATCTTTCATGTGACTCTCCTAGAGATGGAGGCTAATCAGTGGATATGTTTGTAGCGTAGAGCGAGAAATTGGGGGGAACGTTCAAAGCGGTAGAAAAACCTGGCAGAAGTGAGTTAGATGGATTACTTATCTCAAACCAGCTCTTGCCAACCCGTTTAATCTCTTAACTATCTTGAGATTAAAGCCATTAACTGTGGTTCTCCACAGTGTTTCTACTTGACTAAACGACAAACAGAAATTTCCCTTCTAGGGAACTCAGTGATCTTACGTCCCTTAGGGCGCTTTGAAAAGCGAAAGGAGTAAATTGCCTTTGCTTTCAGGCTTACTAATTCTAGGTTCTCTAATTTGGGCTCCTATTGCCATCCTGCTATGGAATGGCCTTGCTGAGTGAAAGAGGTGTGCCACAACAGTAAACGACACATCGTGATGAAATCATGGCGCAAATCTCCCATCGGTTGTTCCCATTAAACACTTGTTATGAAAACTCCTTCCATTCTTGTTGACTGCCAATGTGAAAATGCTGAAGGTCCGCTTTGGCACCCGATCGAGCAGTGCCTTTATTGGACAGATATTCCTGCGGGTCACCTGTATCGCTATGATCCCATAACTAACACCAGTGAACAGATTTATGAGGGTGAGCCTGTTGGTGGTCTCACCATCCAAGTGGATGGTTCGCTGTTGTTGTTTAAGGCACGGGGGGCGATCGCCCGCTGGCACAACGGTAAAATCACAACGATAATCGAGCAGCTAGAGGAAGAACGAGAAACCCGCTTCAACGACGTGATTGCTGACCCGGCCGGGCGCGTCTTTTGTGGAACAATGCCAACGCCCGATCGCTTAGGACGGCTTTATCGGCTCGATCCAGATGGTTCTTTAACAAAACTGTTAGAGGGTATCGGCGTTTCTAACGGAATGGGCTTTACCCTAGACCGAAAACAGCTTTATTACACCGACTCACCCACCCGAAAAATCTATCTGTTTGACTACGACCAGGCGACTGGTGCAATCAGCAACCAGCGAGTTCACATTGAAACACCAGAATCAGAAGGGGTTCCCGACGGAATGACTATAGATGCGGCAGGCTATTTGTGGTCAGCGCGCTGGGATGGTGGACATTTATTTCGCTATGCACCTGATGGCACCGAAGTTCTCCGAATTCCGTTTCCCGCCAAAAAGATCACGAGCGTCACGTTTGGTGGCACTGACTACATCACCATTTATGTCACAACTGCAGGAGGTGACAACCGCGCCGAGGAGGGATCAGGTGCTGGAGCTGTGTTTCATTTCAACTCTGGCATCCAGGGTGTACCCGAATTTTTCTCTAACATTGCTGTTCCTGCTGGAGCTTAGTTATGTAGCAGCCCTAAACCATTTGCGCCTTTAAAATTGGGTTGGAGAGGAACTGAGGGCGGAAAGTGGAGTGAGATAATTGAAGTTGTTTAGCATCTCCAGCAAAAGCTTTTTAGAACGCAAAACTTGCTTCAAATGATCACAGGTACAATATTTACCCTAATTCTTTTAGGTGGTCTATACTACTTCGTCTTCTACCCTAATCAGAAGCTAAAGCGAATTAGGAGTAGTCCTATTTTAGAAGTAGATGGAGCAAGTACTCGCTACCCCAACTTACCGTTAGGTGATTTAGGTGTCTTTTTTGAGTCCAATGCAAATCGCAGAATTCGAGTTGTTTTTCCGAAACTGACACCCGATGGTGATGTGCAGTACATTTACTCCTGGCATGATCTACGATTCATTCGTATTCCTACTTCACGGGGGGCAGGGCAGGGCAGAATAAATCTCAAAATAGCTCAAGAACTTGCTTTCTTGATGAAGGAGCATATTCAATTTGTTGAGCCAGAAATTCTGAATTTAAGAAGACAATGGCACAAGATTAACGAACTGCTTGAGCTAGTAGCTACGTCAGATTTTTATGCTAGTCAGCAGGAAATTTATGAAAGAGCTCTGCTTCAGGTAGAAAATTTGCTAGATAAGGCAGAAGAACTACAGCAGGTTTATGTTCGTTTTATTCGAGAAGTTCTGATTGGTAGGCAAGTTGCTGGCTATGACCCAACTCTGCTTTTGAGTGACAGTGTGACCATTGATCACCAATACAAGAGAATTCGGGAAGAGTATCAGGATATGAAGGAGACAGCAACAGCCTATGCTGAGCTGCTACGCACACGTCAGTTTTAGTTAGGACAGCCATCAGTTTTGAGATGATAGGCGCTGTTAATTTGTGCTAGTTGATATCAATAAAAATGCCCAGTCGTAGACTGGGCAATGTATTAGACAGCAACTCTAGTGCGCTAACGAAGCTGTAGAGTTATCAGCATTGGAAGTTGATGAGTTAACTATCTGTCCAAGTTTTCGCGGCGGGCTTCATCGAAGCGATCGGTAAGGCTAACTTCGGTAGAAACGCCTTTGTCTAGATTTTCGCGGCGAGCTTCATCGAAGCGATCGGTAAGGCTGACTTCGGTAGAAATGCCTTTGTCCAGATTTTCACGGCGGGCTTCGTCAAAGCGATCGGTAAGGCTGACTTCGTTGGAAATGCCTTTGTCCAGATTTTCACGGCGGGCTTCGTCGAAGCGATCGGTGAGGCTGACTTCAGCAGAAATGCCTTTGTCTAGGTTTTCGCGGCGGGCTTCATCAAAGCGATCGCTTAAAGCAAAACCAGGAGTAGCATAGGCAGAGAGAGCCAAAACAGAAAGGCTGGTGAGGATGTAGCGTTTCATGGTGTTGTCTCCTAAATAATCGATAAGACTGGCTGTCTCTAAATCTGATTGGCTGTCGCAAAGGTAAGTACAGCAGCAAGTAGATTTTCGAGAGTTGAACGGCTCACAGAAGCTTCTAGTTGTTATTGTTTGGGCTAGAACTATCTGTTACCTATTATGTTTGCATAGTTTTTGTTTTAATGCAAATAGTTTTCGTAAAGACATTCTCTGGAAATACTATCCAGTCATGACAAAGCGCAGGAGAGCTTAGCTCTCCTGCGCTTTGTCGCAGCTCTTATGGTGTCTATAAGCCACAGAACCAGAGGCTGGATTGCAAGGCACTGGCTCTCGAAATCACCCGAACTCTCTAGATGCTGTATCCTCTGGCGAGCAAGCAACCCTTTGCAGATCAAACATTAGATGTCTGAAGCTCTGTAGTGTAGCCAACTTCTTGTAGCTTAGCCAGAACCTGGGCGACACATTCTTCTAGGCTATGTAGATGAGTTTGGCACTCTACCTCGGCATTGAGCGGCGGTTCGTAGGGATCGTCAATTCCGGTGAAATGTTTGATCTGACCAGCACGGGCCTTTTCGTAGAGTCCTTTTACATCCCTCTGCTCACAAACCTCTAGTGGCGCATTGACGTAAACTTCAATGAAATCGCTAATTTTATGTCTCACTTCGTCTCTGATATCGCGGTAGGGCGAGATGGCGGAAACGAGGACAATAACACCATTTCGAGTCAGCAAGTGAGAGACAAAGCCGATGCGACGGATGTTTTCGTCCCGATCAGCTTTGCTAAAGCCTAAGCCTTTGGTCAGATTTTGCCGGACGATGTCGCCGTCTAGCACCTCGACTTTACAACCTTGCGATCGCAGTTCTTTCTCGACTGCCATCCGAATCGTTGTCTTGCCTGCACCGCTTAACCCAGTAAACCAAACTGTTACCCCACGATGGCTCGCGCCCATGCCTTACTCCTATCCCCTAACTTCGCTACTGAAACTTTAGTTAATCTTTATCAACCTATCATGGAGTTGGCTCCAGGCTTACACTTGAACATTCAATCAAGCCGTGTATAATGATGCTACTTGAAGGGGAGTAGCTGCTGGTACGAGTTGCCAGCCCATCTGAGTCAACATGCTGGCGATGAGCCTGGTTCAGATGACGATTTAGCGATTTACAGCTTTTCGCAAGCGAGACCTTCACTGAGTTCACATCTGAGGTGAACTTGGTGAAGCATTATGCCCATCAGGTTCCTTCAGACTGCTACACCTATCTGAGGGAATACAGGAGCATGTTAGCTGCTTTTACAGCCGGTCTTTTACTGATTACAGTTCAGGAGTTGGGCGATAAGACTTTCTTTATCGCTGTAATTTTGGCAATGCGCCATTCGCGGCGATTTGTCTTTGTGGGAGCTATCACCGCTCTAGCCGTCATGACGGTTTTATCAGTGCTGGTTGGACAAGCAGTTTCCTTTTTGCCTGCGATTTATGTCAGGTATGCTGAAATTCTTTTATTCATCGGGTTTGGCTTAAAGCTACTGTACGACGCGAGCCAGATGACCACAGCGTGTAGCTTGGCTGAACAGCAGGAAGCGGTGGAAGTGGTAAACCAGGCGGAGTCTAAATTGCCCAAACACTATACTGACCTGGCTATTGTGCTAGAGGCATTTACGCTAACTTTTTTAGCAGAATGGGGCGATCGCACTCAGATTGCGACGATTGCATTAGCGGCGGCTAAACCTCCCGTTGGGGTAGCACTTGGGGCGATATTGGGGCACGCCATTTGCGCGGCGATCGCCGTCCTGGGCGGCAAATTTATTGCCAATCGCATCTCAGAACGAACGATTACGAGTTTAGGAGGGCTGTTATTTTTGGTTTTTGCTGCCCTATCAACTGCTGATTTGCTCTGGGGCAAAGCCGGGTAAAGACGTAGTAGTATCTCTGCCACTGTAATAATTGTCACACAATATCCTCACTTCACCAGGAAGCTAGCTAGGATCTAACTAGTAGTCTTCTATACAGTTCCGCAGAATCCAGATTCTTATTGTTTGCCAATCTCATTGCTTGTCAAATTGCTTATCAAACAGACGGTGGTAGATGGGGGGGTAAACCGGTTTCCCCCTACTTGCCACCTGCCATCTATTTCCTACTCTTCATCCTTCATCCTTTCGAGGTGGAGGTGCATCATGCAAACAGCAAAATTCAAACCGGGCGATCGCGTCAGAATTCAAGTCAACCGACTTATGCCGCCTTATCATCTCAACGGCAGAACAGGAACCATTGTCAGCGAACCGAAGATGACTTCCCTTTGGGGGGTTGCTTACACGGTTGAGCTAGACGGTGATGAGCTGCATCCTAAAATTCATGAGATTGATTTGATGCCTCTCAGGCTGCGATAGGCTTGGTCCTCTTAGTTTTCTAGGATGCCTGACGTGGCACGTAGCCCGACAGCTCAGGGACATAAGTGCCAAATAGGGAACCGTCAGCATTGTAAAGTTCGAGTGGCACTTGTGTACTCTCGCTAATATCTGCCAACGCTCGCAGTAGTGCATTGCTATGGGCTGCTGCTTCTGCCTGAACGTTGGGGTTGCCTGCCGCTTGTCCGTTGGCGATCGCCTGTTCGATGGCCTGATCGTAGTCGGGTGTAATGTTTACCTGAATTTCTTTGCCCGTCAGCGTAAAGGTGCAAACTCGGACTGCTCCAGCGCAGGTTTGCTCTAGTTGAGCTTGAGCATTTCCCCGGGCGACAGCAGACCTGAGCGTTTCCTGCGCCTGCGATAGGGAAGTTGTGTATGAGTTGACCAGAGGCTGTACCTGACCGTGATAGCTCGTTCCCGTTGGGATCTGTTCAGCGTTGGCAAGGGCGCTGCGCCATTGGCTGACTGCCTGTGACCACTGGTTTTGCTGTTCTAGCTGACGGGCTGCTTCTGCCATAGATAGCGCCTGGTTGTAGGCTTTGGCTGAGATTTCTTCTTGCAGTCGGCGATCGCCTGCCTCGTCCAGTCTGGGTTGATAGATTGCTAAAAGCTGTTCAGCTTCGGCGTGAGCCATCGTGCCACTGGGAATCTGCTGCAATAGGTTGACGACGACCTGCCAGGTGACATGAGCTAACTGCCAGCTTTCAGGGGAGTCAGCTACACCTTCCCGCGCTTCAGCCAGACGAGCGGTATCTCTAGCAAGCTTGATTTTGTCTTGTGCTTGCTGTTCGATCACAATCCGCTGATTAATCATGCTCAGGCTAGCCTGATATTCTGTCAGCTTTTGCTGGGCTAATGGGTAAATGGGATGGTTTGGCGAAACCTGCTCGAGGGGGGCGATCGCCCCTTCCCACATTCCCCGAATTTCCTCCCACCTGCTTAACGGATGAGGTGGATTTTGACTCGCATGGGCCGCTTCATTCGCAGTTTGCAGCGCTGTGACGACCTGCCCCAATGCCTCAGATTGCCTTCCATAAACTTGTAGCAAAGCTTGTGCTTCGGCATATTCCCCTGACCATTGCGGAATTGTGCCTAGTAGATAGCTCCCTTCTGCCAGCTTTTGATAAGCCTCACTCACATCCATTGCTGACGAGTTAGCCTGCGCCAATTGAGCCGCTTCCTGACTGAGCCGTTGAGCCGTTTGCAGTGGCACACACGCGCCAATGACACAAGGACGAGTCAGCATGTACAAGCTGCCAGCCAAGGCAAATAGTCCTGCCGCAGCTCCCAATCCCACCATTGACACGGGCAAGCGAGAGAGGAAAGTTGACCTGGAATGAGCCGTAGGTACAGCTACATCAGTACTTAGCTCAGAATCAGATTCGGAGTTTGACTCAGCCTCATACAGCACCGCAAGCTCGGTAGCATCTGAACTGCTCGTTTCTAAATGGCTGCTTGTCTCTAGATGATTAGCTTCTAAAGGCTCTGCCTTTAGAGAGTCAGCTTCTACAGGGTCAGCCTTCAGGGAGTCAGCTTCTAAATTGGCAGCTAAATTGGCAGCTTCAGTTGCTTCACCTGGAACCTCATTCTCTTGGGTTGCTGCAATTGCATCAATTGCAGCAATCTCATCAACCGCCAATTCTTCCTCTGCTGCCGCAGTGCTCCCATCGGACAAATCTAAATCGTCTGCTTGAGTGCTAACTGCTTTGCTGCTAACTGCTTTTGCGTCAGTTGCTTGCACGCTAGTTGCTGGAACAGCAGGTAAGCTCAGTATGACAGCATTCTGATGTTGAGGACTGCCAGCAATTCCTGCTTGCTGCACACCATCCAGCGCTCTATCCGCTGGGAATGGATCTAGCTCAAATCCATCTGCCGCATAGGGTTCGTGTTCCCCCGCAATGCGGAGATAAAATCGGACTACTAGAGTTCCAGGAGAGGCGATCGCCGATCGAATAAGATCAGGATAAGCTTGCCGGACAGTCTGCTCAAAAACCTCAAACGTTCTCCAGGGATTGGGCGAAACCTCATAAGCGTGTTGAGCCAAAATAATCAGCGTTTGCTGCTTGATCGCGCATTTCACCTGAAGCGGAATCCTTAGGGGAAACTGCATTTGCACTTCTGCTTGCAGTCGATGTCCCAAAACTTCCATCTCATCCCGGCGTATTGCTGTTTTCATGCCACACCCAAGTGTTGGATTTTGTTTGAGTTCAATAGTCTATGCCAGTAGTCTGTACCAGTGGATAATCAGGACTCATAGCCACACTCCAGACCAATTTACACAATCTGGTTTAATCTGTCCTACGGTTGAGCAATTTTTCTAGAAAATTACGCTATCTAGCATGGATATTCTCATTGTTGAAGACGAAGCTGAGATCGCTCAGCTCATCCAACTTTATCTAGAGAAGGAAGGATTTTCCTGCCGCACCTGTCGAGATGGCATTACGGCGATCGAGATTTTTCAGGAGCAAAAACCCGACCTGATCATCCTCGACCTGATGATTCCTGGGCTGGATGGCTTAGAAGTGTGCGCCCGGATTCGCCAAAAGCCAGGGAGCAAAGACCCCTACATTCTGATGCTGACTGCCAAGGGCGAAGAACTTGACCGCATCATTGGTCTTTCTACTGGGGCAGATGACTACATGGTGAAGCCCTTTAGCCCTAGAGAACTGGTTGCCCGTGTGCGGGCATTGCTGCGGCGCACCTTGCGCCAGGGTGGGCAGAGCCAAACTTACCACACCCAGCACTTTTCCATCGATATGGATCAGCGGCTCGCGCATCGTCAACTTGACAACCAGGAATTAGAACCACTCGACCTGACTGCGCTGGAGTTTGAGTTGCTAACTACGTTCATGAGCTACCCTGGTCGTGTCTGGAACCGGACTCAGCTGATCGAAAAACTGTGGGGCAGCGACTTTTTTGGGGATGAGCGGGTTGTGGATACTCATGTTGCCCGCCTGCGCAAAAAAATTGAACCTGACCCTGCCAATCCTACGTTCGTCAAAACGGTCATCGGAGTAGGCTACAAATTTGAAGACACACCAGCAGGCTAAGCTGGTAGCTGGTCACTGCTCCAACCCCGTTCCTACATTCTTCACCTGCATCCATGCCCTCCACCCCCGCCCCCACCAATGGCAAAGCTTGGACTGCGATCGCGCCTATTTCTTTCCCACGTCATTGTGATGATTGTGGGACTGTTGACGCTGACTACCATCGGCAAATTCTCCTCACCCCGGTTCTTTGTGGTCTACCTGGAGCGCATCGAAGGAGAAGGCTATAGCGTTCGGCAGGTGCGAACTCAACTGATTCAAGGGTTTGAGTCAGCTTGGAGCCGTGGCGCAGTCTGGTCAGTCGTGTTGGGAGCGACTGCGGCGGGTGGCTTGAGCTATTTGGTATCTAAGCGAATTGTGCAACCGTTGATTCAAATGGAGGAGATTACTAAGAAGTTTTCTACCGGAAATTTAGAAGAACGGGTTCCCGCTTACGAAATTCCAGAGCTAAACCAACTAGCCTCCAGCTTTAACCGGATGGCGGCTGAGCTAGAAGGCGTGGAGCAGCGACGACGAGAATTGGTTAGCGACCTGACCCACGAACTGCGAACGCCGCTGACCGTCCTGGAAGGCTACCTGGAAGGGTTGGCGGACGGCACAATTGACCCAACCGAAGATGTTTATCACCTGCTGGCAAGGGAAACCAGCCGAATGCGGCGGCTAGTCAACGACCTACAAGAGCTTTCCAAGATGGAAGCAGGTTACTTGCCCATTGACGTGCAGCCCGTCGATTTAAAGCCGATGCTGACTTCGCTAGTGCAGAAGTTTTCCGACCAGCTTTTGGAAGAAAATAGCCCCAAAATTCAGTTGTACTACCCGCCCGATACGCCTCTGGTGCTAGCAGATCCAGGGCGCGTCGAGCAGGTTTTAGTCAATTTGCTCAGTAATGCTTTGCGCTATACGCCATCAGGTGCAATTCAAATTCAGGTCTACCAGGGCACAAATAAGCTCTGGATTGCCATCGTGGACACAGGTTTGGGCATTGCTCCTGAGGATTTGCCACATGTGTTTGAGCGATTTTGGCGGGCAGACCGATCGCGCGATCGCCACTCTGGCGGCACAGGCATTGGTCTAGCTATCTCTCGCCGACTGGTTGAGCTTCAGGGCGGCACCATCGAAGTCGAAAGCGAACTAAACAAAGGCAGCACCTTCCGCTTCTCGTTACCCCTTGCACCTGTGAAAGCTTTGAGATAACTTACTCAGGCTGTAGAGGTCTATATGCTGTAAATTGTCTATCTAATGCTGGCTGTTAGACATGAGGCAGCTTGAGCAACCGCAGTAGGCATAGGCATAGGTTGAAGCCGCTGCGGGCACACCCGCGACAATGTCCAAGCTAGAGCGCTGGCTGGCAACACGTCGGGGGGCAGGGTTTCTAAACGTAGCGTTGTAGTTAATCTGATAGCCAATGTCATCCAGGATAGCGGCATCCAGAGCAGTTGGGCGCGATCGCACTCCCTGACCGAACCTGGCTTCCATCAAGGTTTTGCCTGAACCGCCATGCTGATAGCCCTCTTTGACGTGGCTACTTCCAAAAAACTCTAGAGGAATTGGTCTACCACCATTTCTAGCTCTGGCGTTACGGCCAATGAAGTTCTCTTCATCTGTTAAGTTGAAAAATGCATTGATGCCACCTGCGCCATTGGAGAAGCCCAAGACATGACCCAATTCGTGTGCTGCGACGGAGATGAAGTCGTAGCGATCGCCAGGAATATCAGTGTCAGTGTTGGGGGTGCGGTCAAAAAAAGTTGGTTGTAGAGTCAAACGTCATTGAACCTATCCAGGGCTGAAAATCGCCTCCTGTGTTAGGTCTGGAAGTTACGTTAATGGGGTGGCTCAACTTAGCGTTGCTTCAGTTAGTCTAGACATTAACAAAGATCCCTGTTTGATTTCTTCCTAGTGCGGGAAAGATCCCTGTCTAGAGTAAAGTACAGACCAAATAGGGTTGAATAGTGATTAGTTTTTTTGATTAATGAGTAGACTTCTTGCACGAATCAGCAAGCGAGAGCCAACTCAAAGTTGAGGATGCCTGCGAGCAAATGCACTCTGCGCGTGAAGTGCCGTCGCCGATTGCGATAGCGCCCCGATAAGATGCGGAAACGCTTCAGCCGACGAATGCTATGCTCCACCTTGACCCGCAGCCGGGCTAAAGCCCGATTCGCCTGTTTGTTCGCATCACTCAAGCGTTGTTTCCGAGGCTTTTTCTGCGGCGTAATACTGTTAGGGTGGAGTTTAGCAATGCCTTGGTAACCCTTGTCCGCTAAACACAGCACCTCCTTGCTCAAGTGCACGTCACTGTGCTCGAACAAGCGCAAGTCGTGGGTACGTCCTTTGCCCGTGGCAACGGCGAGAAACTGCCCCCGCTCCAGGTCAATCACGACTTGGGCTTTCAGCGTGTGCCGTTTGTGCTTGCTGCTGTAGTAGGCACGCTGTTTTTTTGGGGACGCTCAATTGCCACCTCTGTGACATCTACGACGACCGCCTCCCACTCGCTCTCGCCTTGGCGCAGTTGCCGTTTGCCAGGCAGCCGAAATTGCCCTGACTTCACCAACAATGCTTCTACTTTATCGATGGTGCGGCACACCGTCGCTTCCGACACCCCAAACTCTAAGCCAATGTCAAACTGGGTGCGGTAGTGTCGCCAGTAATACAACGTTATCAGCAACTGGTCTTCCACCCTCAGGCGATTTTGTCCGCCGCGCTTTCCCTGTCGGTTTAACTCCGGGCTGAGCACAGCACTCATCGCTTGGAACGTTTCTCGCTTCACTCCACATGCCCGGCGAAAAACAACTGGGTTCAGGGTTTGGATTTGCTGGTAGAGCATGAGTCATTCATTTCAGTAGGGCTAATCTACTTTCAGCTCTTCTCTTGATTCATGCAAGAGGTCTAGTTAATTAGCGATCGCAAATGACTCGATCAAACACAATCGCTTCACTCCAGTCAGATTCTGTTAACCCAGTGCCTCTTAAATCTGCTCCGTTCAAATAAGTTCCAGCAAAATTTACTCCTGCTAGCTTCGCACCGATGAGTTGTGCTTTGGTCAGGTCAGCATTCGATAGGTTTACTTCACCCAAGTCTGCGGCATTCAAGTTCGCGCCTCTTAACTTTGCCTCACTCAGATTAGCTCCCCATAGGTTCGCGCCACTTAGGTCAGCTTCCGTCAAGATTGCTTGGCTCAGATCTGTTCCTGATAAAATTGCCCAACTCAGGTTGGCACTCGTTAGGTTGGCACTCGTTAGGTCACTTCCCAAAATCGCTCGATACAGGTTAGCTCCCTTGAAATTGACTCGCTTCAATTTAGTGCTGTGAAGGTTCAGCCCACTCAAGTTTGCGCCCCACAGGTTTGCGCCGGTCAAGTCAGCATTTGTTAAATCAGCGTCAATCAGGATGACCTGATTCAAGATGGCATCCTGCAAATTAGCACCTGTCAAATTCGCGCCGCTCAAGCTGGAGCCTCGAAGGTTTGCGCCTGCCAGGTCTGCCTCAGATAAGTCTGCTCCAGACAAGTCTACGCCGCTTAAGCTAATCCCCCTTAACACCGCTCGATGGAGGTCAATTTTGGCAAAATTGCGCTCTTTCATCTCGTAGCGCGCTAACAGTTCTTTAACGTCCATCGGGTTAAATCTCTTCTTTAAATTGGTAGTGCCAGAGAGTGGGTGCGGTTGGGAATCGCTTTATTTCTCAAAATCAGTTTGGAAAAAATCAGATGATCTTCAGCAAGGTTGGCATTAATGCGGCAAAATGATCCTACGATTTGCCAAATTCGGGAAGACTTTATGACCATTCATCCCTCTCTTCAGAGTTCCCTCAGTCGAGGCAATGCCCTCAAAGTCATTAGTGGTTTAACCAATTTCAACTCCGACCGAGTTGCAGCGATTGTCAAGGCAGCAGATTGCGGTGGTGCAACGTTCGTTGACTTGGCCGCTGACCCAGATCTGGTACGGCTGGCAAAACAGCTTACTGGACTACCGATTTGCGTTTCAGCAGTCGAGCCAGAGCAATTTGTGACTGCTGTAGAAGCGGGAGCCGATTTGATTGAAATCGGGAATTTTGATGCGTTTTATGCTCAGGGGCGGCGATTTGAAGCAGCAGAAGTGCTGGAACTCACTCATCGGACGCGATCGCTCCTCCCTCACATCACCCTCTCAGTCACCGTGCCCCATATCCTGGAGCTAGACCAGCAGGTACAGCTTGCCGAGGAATTGGTTAACGCCGGAGCCGACATTATTCAAACAGAAGGTGGCACCAGCAGCAGCCCCAACCACTCTGGCACACTGGGATTGATCGAAAAAGCAGCGCCTACTTTAGCGGCGGCTTATGAAATCTCCCGTGCGGTTTCTGTGCCCGTGCTGTGCGCTTCTGGTTTGTCAAACGTGACAGTGCCAATGGCGATCGCCGCTGGTGCATCGGGTGTAGGCGTAGGCTCTGCAATTAATCAACTGAACAGCGAAGTGGCAATGATTGCTGCTGTTCGCAGCTTGGTTGAAGCGCTAGCAACGGTGCAGCGGAGCCGAGTAACGGTTTAACAGAGTAACGGTTTAATTCAGTAGTGAAAAAGTGCCCAGCGCAATGCTGGGCACTTTTACTTTTCTCATTATTTCCTTGTTGCCAACCTAGAGCTTGCAAACTAGATACGCTTCTAATACGGAATTCGTTTCGTAAAGAAGCATATTGGGTGTACGACGAAGCATTCGGCAAAAGAATTGTGCTTCAGTTGCAAGGATTGTGACCGAATGGTTCACCCCTACCGATACCGCTACTCTACGGACGGATTTGGTATAAAGCAGCAGTTTGTAGGAGAGTTAACGATCAGACAAAACTACAGAGGCAACTTGTGTAGAGTTAACGATTGCTTGAGATTCGCTCACGGTATTTCGCATAATGACAGCCGCAATTCCACTTGAAATTAGCAGTCCCAAAAATATTCCTAAAGCCATCGGATAAGCCTGTTGCATAGTTAATCTCGCAGATACTAGTAAAACTTCTTGGTTACAAATTTAACTAGCAATCGCCAGGGCAACTAGCGAACGATCACGGAGACTTAGCCCGGTGTTTATCCGCAGTCGAGTACAAATACTTAAAACTGCTGAGCCTGATCCTGTACACAGCGAAACCCCGCCAGAATTTGGCGTACACCGGGGTGATACCAGTTCCGAAAGGTGGAGCGGAGTGCCCAGGGACGGGTTGCCCAACTGCCGCCCCGCAAAACTTTGTGCTGTCCGTCAAAGTAAATCTGCGAGTAGCCTGAATACAGGAAAGGCTTAAAACCGGAATAACCTGTAAACCAATCCGCTGTCCATTCCCACACGTTGCCCAGCATATCTTCACAGCCGTAAGCGCTTCGTCCCGCAGGATAGGCATCGACGGGTGTGGTGTGTCCGATCCAGTGATCGTGGTTGCAGTGTCGGGAGGTTGGTAAAGCTTCACCCCAGGCATAGGTACATCGCTGTTCTAGCTCTGGATTCCAACTGGCAGCCTTTTCCCATTCGGCTTCTGTGGGCAATCGCTTGCCGACAGAGTTGGCGTAGGCTTCTGCTTCATACCAACTTACGCCACACACGGGATGGTCTTCCCACTCCGGATTGTCTGACCAGTAAAGCGGCTTGCTGACTGGATGCTGCTGCAACCATTGCCAACCTGCTTCTGACCACCATTTTGATTCTTCATAGCCGCCTGCCTGGATGAACTGGCGATATTGTCCGCAGGTGACAGGATACCGATCGATCCAGTAGTCATCCAGGTAAACGGGATGCACCATGCGTTCGTTGTCCAGGGCATTGAGGGAGTTGCTGCCTTGCTCGAAGTGTCCGGCGGGGATGAGGATGGGGGGGTAGGAGTTGGGAGTTGGGGGTTGGGAGTCGAGGGCTGAGGGTTGGGGGCGATCGCCAATTCCTGATACTTTTGCTTGCTGAAGTTGAAGTACCAAGGTAATGGTCTCGTTGTGCTGGCTTTCGTGCTGGAGGAGCCAGCGCCAGAGGCGTTCTTGCTGATCGACGGGAGCAGTTTTAAGGTAAGTCAGGACTTGGACCCGAATGGCATCCAGGTAAGTGCAAAGCTCGGGCAGAGTGGGCAGGTTAGCTCGCTCTGCTTTGGGTAAGCCGTCTGCGGCAAATAGCCGATGGTATTGCGGAAACTGAGGCGGCTGTCCGGCGCACTTTTCTAGAATCCAGAAAGCTTCGGTATAGGCGATGTGTCCCAAATGCCACCCAATCGGGCTGAAGTCGGGGTGCGCCTGACGGGAAAGACTACTGTAGTCTACGCCTTCAAAAAGTCCCAATGTTGCTTCGCGACACGCCTGAAGCTGCTGCCGAAGCTGTGCTCGGCGATCGCCCAGATCTCCTCTTGTAGAGACGCGATTGCTTGAATCTTGACCCAGAAATCGGGTAGACACCTGCTTGCTCCTGCTTTCGTTTAGGAAATTGGAAACGCGATCGGACGCATTCCCATCAAACTTTGATTCAGAACTGTTGGATTTGAACATCAAGATCTTCTCCCACACTGAGAATGCTGCGTTCTGGGCAAGCAACCCAATTACCAGCAAATAACGGCTCGGAAGCAATCACAACTGCCTCAGGGAAGAAGGCATCGTCCCTGAGCCAGTAGAGGGAAGGGGCGGGCGATCGGTTAGAAAACCGAGAAGCGACCAGACGGTGCCCATCCGCCAGAATCAAATTAGCGCCTGCTGAAACCTGATAAAGCTGGGCCAGGTCAAAGACGGTTACCAGCGTGTTGTGTAGTGCTGCTTCCAGGCTAATTCCGGGGGAATTGTGCCATTCGTTGAGCAGCAGGGCAAACAAATGCTCGGAGTCCGTCATTCCTTGGATCGACTCATACAGCGCATCACTCAGGCGATCGCGCATGGGTCGATATAGCGTTTGTCGAAAGTTTTCGATGTAGCCATTATGAATCGCCAAGATAGGATCTTGCTGAAAAGGCTGACAATTGCTCAAGTCAACTGCCAGTCCTGGCGTTGCACTGCGGACGCTAGCCAAAACACAGCCTGATTCTACATAGCGACTTAATGGAGGTAGGTTTACGTCATTCCAAATTGGCAGCACACTGCGATATCGAAAAGGTGGCACCTGCTGATTGGTGTGATACCAACCCACGCCAAAGCCATCTGCATTGAGCAGCCCTGCCGTCATCTCACGCGGCTGATAGCTCTGCACGATTAAGGAATGTTCTGGTTTGTAGAGCAGTCGATCTAGAGGAATAGGCGGCCCTAAATATCCGAGTAGACGGCACATGTTTTGATTACGACAGTTCAGTTAGGATTGTAGCCCCCCTGTCTGCAAAATCCTTTTGGAGAGAAGGGAGTAACCCTCACTCTGGTTGTCCTATGAAACCGGGCGCTCAAAGGACAAAATGCAGCACTTTAAGTTAAGTCCTTGCCCTGAAGGAACCCGAACACCAGGAGCAAGGGAATAGAGGACTGCTTTGCCCTCTCGCTGCGATTTGACGAGCTCGTGTTGCCGCAAAATCCTCAGGTGGTGAGAGAGCAAACTCTGTTCCAGAGCCAGTTCTGCATTTAACTCCCAAACGTGTTTAGGGCCGTCGAGCAGAATCTTGAGAATAGCGAAGCGATTTGGATCAGCAAGAATTTTGAGCTGCTGGGCGCAGAACGAGGGTGAGTATTGCTTGTCCGACGTAGGGCTGGCTTCAACAGCTTTATTATTAAAATCGCTATTCATATGAAAAATAATTCATGCCACGAGGAAACGGTTTATCATTGAGCCTGTTGCTCGAATTCACCGTCCGATGTTCACTAGACCTCTTGATTTGAAGGTTTTGAAGCAACAATTAGAGGCGCATCTAAACCGATCGCACGGTCACTTAGAGTTAGAGTTTCTGGCCCACGGAGAAGCCAATGTCATTTTTAGATTAAACCAGACCGATTTAGTTCGGGTGGCAGTTAATACACCAAATCAGCGGTTTGAAGGAGATGTGAGGCGCGTTACCCAGTTTGAGCGTGTCATCTTAGATTATCTCCAGCAAACCGACATTGGGCATCAGCTACAGACAGCCAAACTAGACTCAACTAACGACTTTCCCTACACATTTTTAATTACAAATTATCTAGAAGGCGGTTCACTCGATTACTGCCGCACTCATTTACAAAAATGCGCCGAAACTCTAGCGCGGCTTCACCGTTTACCGACGATCGCAGGCTATGAGGTCGATCGCCTTTTGCCAACGGTGCCAGTGGTCGAGCAGCCCTTAACGCTGTTTTACCACGAAGCAAAAAGCTATGCTCAGCCTTACCTGGACTCACCGAATGCAGAACCAGAAATTGTCGAAATGCTGCACGCAGTGTTAGATAAGGCGCGATCGCGATTGTCAGCAGAGCGACTGTTAGAAGCCTATCCCTATCGCTGCTTAGTCCACAGTGACCACACTTATGAGAACTGGGTCATCAACGATCGCCAAGCTTATTTAATTGATTGGGAATGGGCTGAAATTGGTTCGCCTGCTGGAGATTTGGGGCATTTCCTTTCCCCTGTAACCGTTCGGCGACGGCAAGACTATCGCTTACCGGCTGAGGATCGTGCCTTCTTTTTGCAGTGTTATTACAATGCGTTGGGAGAGCCGTTAGCTACTCGAATTGAGCGTCATTTTGCTGCATTTGGGGTTTACCCAGCGGTGCGATCGCTCTGTTGGACGGCTGGATATTGGATCACCGCTAACCGCTGGTACGCAGATGCAGAAGATAGCCCCAATGCGACTGAGCGAATGGCGCGATGGCAGCGAAGCCGTCAGCAATTTTCAGAACTGTGGCAGGAGGTTATGTCCTGGTTAGATGAGGAAATTTAGAAGCTAATCTAACTCTCAGGGAGAATCCAGCCAACTTTTATATGAATTACTTTTCATATCATCCTGTGCTGTATTGGTGAGTGTTCCGTGTCCCCTAATTCATCCAGAACTCAGTCATGACTCTTAAGCTCCAATCTCCTCGACATCAGACCTCTCCGAATCTGGCACAGCCTTTTCCCTGGCAGGCTTATCTGCTGATGCTTCCGGCAGTGGGAATCGTTGGATTGCTGTTTGGTGGTGGGTTGGTGTTGGCATTGCTTCAAAGTATTGGGGCGATCGGGCTGTTGGGAAGTCAGATTTCGTTAACGGCATATCAAGCAGCGTTGACGAATCCAGAATTTTTGCGATCGCTGACACTTAGCCTTTACATCGCAGTAGTTGCCACAGGACTATCAACCGTTTTGAGTGTTGGCTTAGCCCTGCTCCTAAGAACCGCCGGACGCTGGGCTAGTTTTGCTTGTCAAATCACGCTGCCCATTCCACATTTAGTCGGAATTGCGGGCGTTTTGCTGTTGCTATCACCGAGTGGATTTATCTCGCGATCGCTCTATGTGCTGGGCTGGATTCAATCCGATCAGGACTTTCCACTGTTGGTCAACGATGCTGGCAATATTGGCGTGTTATTACATTTTCTTTGGAAAGAGATTCCTTTTATCACATTAATCTTGCTGGCAGTCCTGCGGAGTATTAATCCTGCCTACGAAATGCAGGCACAGATACTTGGTGCAACTCCCTGGCAGCGTTTTTGGAATGTGACTCTGCCCATGATGAGAACCGGAATTTTGTCATCCAGTTTGATTGTGTTTGGCTATATTTTTGCTTCGTTTGAAGTTCCCTTTTTGCTAGGGTCAACTCGCCCACGCACATTGCCAGTATTGGTTTATCGCGCTTTTACGGATAGTGATATTGCTCGTCGTGCAGAGGCGATCGCTCTGGGAATTATCCTGTCGATTCTCTCGCTGTTGATCATTGTGGCGTACTCGTGGCTGGTGTCGCGCGGTCGTCAGAACCGTCAGCCTATAAAAGGAGCGTAGGGAATCAGGATGTTGCGAAAGGGACTCATTGTTCTCGTTATTGTGGTGTTGTTTCTACCGTTTTTGCCGTTGGTGATCTGGTCCTTTGCACAAGGATGGTTTTTTCCGCAACTCATTCCTGACCAGTGGACACTTCAGCACTGGTCGCAGCTTGTATCACCCGCTTCTAGAGTGATCGAAGGGCTATTGCAGAGTTTGGCGATCGCCTTGATCACCACAATTCTCTCACTGTTGGTTGGGCTTCCCGCAGGACGGGCGATCGGAGTGATGGAGTTTCCAGGAAAGGAGGCTCTAAAGTTATTTCTGTTAACCCCTATCATTGTTTCACCATTAGCAACCCTCATGGGTATTCAGTTTGTGCTGATTCGGCTAGGGCTAAACGGTACGCTTCTGGGTGTGATTTTGGTACATCTGATGCCGACCATTCCCTACATGACGCTGGTGTTAACCAGTGTGTTTGCCAACTTTGACACCAGGTATGAAACGCAGGCGCGATCGCTCGGTGCTTCTCCAGTTCAGGTGCTTTCACAAGTCACTTTGCCGCTAATTGCTCCTGGCATTGTGGTGGGTGCATTATTTGCCTTCCTCATTTCCTGGAATGAGTTTCTCCTGACGTTCTTTGTGGGTGCAGGACGGGTATTTACTTTGCCAATGGTGCTGTTTACCTTACTGCAAGGAGGAAACAATGGACTGGTTGCGGCGGTGGCAATTACATCCGTTGTACCGGGATTGTTGTTTTTACTGTTGGCAAGCAAGGCATTGGAAAATGATACGGCGTTAGGAGGGTTGGGAAATGTATAAGACCGTCCCTCATTCCCAATCTCTTATGCCTCATCTTCACCTCCAAGATCTCACCAAACATTTTCCAGGAGTCACTGCCGTCCAAAGTCTGTGGCTTGAGGTGCAGGCAGGTGAGATTCTAGCGCTATTGGGCCCGTCGGGTTGCGGCAAGTCTACAACGCTTCAGATGATCGCGGGGGTAGTGCAACCTGACAGCGGCACGATTACCTTGGATGGTCAAATTCTCAACCGAGTCCCACCTGAGCGACGAGATATTGCACTGGTGCTACAGCGTGGGTTGCTGTTCCCACACTTAACAGTGGGTGAGAATGTCGCGTTTGGGCTGAAGATGCGCGGAGTCGGTCGGGCTGAGCGAGAAGAAAAGGCGATCGCCATGCTGCTTCAGGTTCAGCTAGAAGGGTTTGCCCAACGTAAGCCATCAGAGCTTTCAGGCGGACAGGCACAGCGGGTGGCATTGGCGCGATCGCTGATCATTCACCCCAAACTGCTGCTGTTAGATGAGCCTCTGTCTGCTCTAGATGCCAATTTGCGAGAAGAAATGCAGGACTTAATCTTACGGTTACAGGCTCAAACGGGAGTGACGATGTTAATTGTGACTCACGACCAGGCAGAGGCAGTGGTGATGTCTCAACGAATTGCCCTGATGTTTGACGGGTGTTTGCGTCAGGTTGACACACCCGAACAAATCTATCAACAGCCCTGTGATGAAACTGTTGCTCGATTTATGGGAGGGGTCAACTTCTTTGCTGCTGAGGCTCACGGTCGGCAATGGACGTTATCCACTGATTTAACGTTGCTCAGTGAGTATGACCATCATGGTTCAATTCAAGTCACCATTCGTCCTGAGCAAATCCAGGTGTTTACAGAAGGGCGATCGCAAGCAAACACCCTACCTGCCACTGTAATTGCCAATCGATTCACCGGAACGCAACGACGCTTAACC
Organism: Oculatella sp. FACHB-28; assembly: GCF_014696015.1. NCBI lineage: Bacteria > Bacillati > Cyanobacteriota > Cyanophyceae > Oculatellales > Oculatellaceae > Oculatella > Oculatella sp. FACHB-28. The sequence goes on from NZ_JACJPJ010000035.1 coordinate 61,392, forward strand.
CTGGCGATCGCCCCGGAGCTAACCCTACAAGCTTGGGTTACGCCTACTCAAGATTTTCAAATTGGACAATCCGTTTGGGCCTATCTCCCACCTACAGCCCTTTGGTACTTCCCACACAGCATCGTGCCCCATCCCGTCCAAGTTTCCTAACTTCCGTTCAACTATCATTCAAAACTCATCTTCTGCAAACCACTTCAACTCTAAAAAACTAATCCATGAACCTAACCCCCAATCCCCACTTCCCCCTAAACCGTCGGCGTTTCCTCTGGCTATCTACCGGTGCTTGCTTAGCCACATTGGCAAGCAACTGTACCCAACAAAATTCTTCCTCTGAAACAGCTAGCTTTGATCCCACAGCCGCCTCTTGGGATGAGATTGTAGCGGCGGCTGAAGGGACAACTGTAAATTGGGCGATGTGGGGCGGCAGCGATAAAACGAATGCCTATGCTGATCAGTGGGTTGCCGATCGCCTTCAAAGCCAGTACAACGTCACGCTTAATCGAGTTCCCCTTAACGACACGGTAGAAGCGGTCAATAAGGTGTTGGGAGAAGTGCAGGCAGGGCAGACCTCAGGCGGCAGCATTGATCTGATTTGGATCAATGGTGAGAACTTTCGCACGATGAAGCAGGGGGATCTGTTGTTTGGTCCCTTTCGTGACAAGCTGCCCAGCAACCAGTACTACGATGCGGATGATCCGGCGGTGAACTCTGACTTTGGCTTGCCCATCGAAGGATATTCTGCGCCCTACACGGGCAGCTATTACGTCATGGCGACAGACAGCGCGAGAGTTCAGCAGTTTCCCACAACCTTTGAAGAACTGCTGGACTGGACCAGGGCAAACCCCGGACGTTTTGCCTACGTTGCACCTCCTCAATTTGACGGTAGCCGTTTTCTGCTAACAGCCCTGTATGGCGTGACGGGAGGCTATGAGCAATATGCTGGAGCCGAATTTGATGAGAACCTGTGGAACGAAAAGTCGCCTCAAGTGTTTGAATATTTGCAGGAACTGGAACCTTACCTCTGGCGGAGCGGTGAAACTTATCCACCTACGCAAAACCGTCTGCAAGAACTCTTTGCCAATGGTGAGATTTGGATGATGCCTGTATTTATCTCCGAGGTGGCAGAAGGAATCGCGAGTGGAAGGCTTCCCGACACGACGCGAGCCTTTACAATGCCGGGAATTTCATTGAATGATCCCTCTTTCACCGCCATTCCTATTAATTCTGCTAACCCCGCAGGCGCAATGGTGTTGGCAGATATTCTCTCTAGCCCGGAGGGCCAACTGGAAAAATTTAAACCGGACGTTTGGGGTGACCCACCCTTGCTGAGTCCTCAAAAGGTTCCAGCCGAACTGCAGTCCGAATTTACTAAGGTAGAGGGGGAATATGGCATTCCTTTGGATGAACTGACTTCCACTACTGTTCCTGTCGTTAATGCTGAATACACTACGCGACTAGAACAAACCTGGGAAGAGCAAATTGCTTTGTAGAAATGCTTTGTAGAGTAGGGAAGTATGGTTTTTAAAGAGCGACAACCCCGCGATAAAGGTGTGATCACCGACGATCGCCTGATGGAACTTCACCTCTATCCGGGTAATCAGTGCAATCGAGATTGCTCATTCTGTACGGTGTTTGGTAGCCCCAAAGGTTGGTACAGCGAATACACCGTCGAACATCTAGATACAGCCTTGCGGACAGTGATGCTGAATGAGCAAGGCACAATCAAATTCTATGGGGGTGAGCCGACGCTTGATTCTGAGAATGTTATCTGGGCGATCGCCTACCTACGGCAACAGGGCTATCAGGGAGCGATCGTAATTTATTCCAACGGCATTCAGGCGGAGCGGTTGCTGCATATTCTAGAATCTGACCCGCTGGGTCAGACTACCGCATCCTTGAACTATTCCATCGCGACGGGTGATGGTGCGCCCCAAATGCCGAAAAAGGCGCTGGAGCAATTGGAAGGATATGAGACGGAACATGCAGGAGCGATCGCCATTGGTCATCCGGATGTGGTTGACTCAGGGCGAGGCGTAGACCCTTTTACTGGAGAAGCAACCCGTCCTAAAGCCAATTCTCGCTGCCCCCATTGCTATCCGGTTTTGACGACAGAAGGAAAGTTTCACGCTTGCCCCTTTGCCATCGAAAATCGATCGCCCCATTTTCAGCTTGGAGACATTCACAGCGATCCGTCGGAAATTGCCCAAAACTTTCGAGAATTCTTTCACTGGCTAGACACGGTACACGAACCCTATGCGATCGCCCATAACTTGCCCGCCTGTACCGTTTGCTGGAAACATTTAGATCAGCTTCCAGTTCCTCAAGGATTTGCAGAAGCGCGAGCGCAGCAGGATGGCTAAGGCTCCAGTTTCTAAAATGGATCGGATCTATGCCTGAATTCTGAAAAGTCTTTATGCTGGGATTTGGTAGTGTTTGTCACTGATTCCATGATTTCAATGAGTCGGTCAGTCTCTTTATCAGATTTTTGTCGAAGCAATCGTGCCGCTCGGAGCCGAGTCATCTTGTGGAATCGAGCTATCTTTGCGGTGCTAGCAGCGATTTTGCTGTTTTTAGGAACGCCTCAAGCCGCTTTAGCCCAAACCGCTGCTCAGGCTGAGCCAGAAACCGCTGACCTCAGCACCTACATTGATGACGTAATTGATCGCGTTACTGAGTTTACGCTCGACAACGGCATGAAATTTATCGTGCTAGAGCGGCATGTGGCTCCAGTAGTTTCCTTCATGACCTATGTAGATGTGGGTGCTGCCTATGAGGAAGATGGCAAAACGGGAGCAGCCCACTATCTAGAACATCTTGCATTCAAGGGCACCAAGCAGATTGGCACGACTAACTACGAAGCCGAAGCCCCTGTGTTAGAGCGGCTAGATGAACTGTTTGAGCAACTTCAGGCGGCGCGTGAGGCTGGAGATGAGGCGGCGATCGCCCGAATTCAGTCTGAGTTTGAAGCCGCTAAAGCCGAAGCCGCAAGCTATGTTCAACAAAACCTGATGGGTCAAATCGTCGAGCAGGCGGGTGGAGTTGGCTTAAACGCAACTACCTCTGCTGATGCTACGCGTTACTTTTACAGCTTTCCAGCAAACAAGCTAGAACTGTGGATGTCTCTGGAGTCAGAGCGGTTTTTAGACCCCGTCTTTCGTGAGTTTTACGAAGAGAAGGACGTGATCTTAGAAGAGCGGCGGATGCGAACCGATAACTCACCTATTGGTCGAATGATTGAGGTATTCCTAGAAACCGCTTTTCCTGGACATCCCTACGGTCGTCCGATCATTGGTTATGAGGAAGATATTCGCAATCTAACCCGCGAGGATATTCAAAAATTCTTTGAAACTCATTACACGCCTAATCAAATCGTCGCTGCTGTAGTTGGGGATGTTGATCCTGACGAGGTGCGGCAAATGGCAGAAACTTACTTTGGGCGCTACCAGACTAGAGACAGTTCACCTGAAGTCACCGCCGTTGCACCAGCTCAAACTGAAGTTCGAGAAGTAACCCTGGAACTCCCTACAGAACCCTGGTATCTGGAAGGCTATCAGCGTCCTGCAATTAGTGATCCTGATAACGTGACGTACCAAATCATTGATGCGATTCTCACGTCTGGACGCACTGCTCGACTTTATAAGTCCCTGGTCGAAGAACAGCAGCTTGCCCTGAGTGTCCAAAGTGCGAATGGCTTTCCGGGCGATCGCTACCCCACGCTGATGATGATCTACGCCCTGACTGCTCCCGGACATACCGTAGATGAAGTCGCTGCTGCGATGGATGCCGAGCTAGAACGCCTCAAGGCTGAACCTGTATCCGCAGAAGAACTCGATCGCGTCAAAACTCAGGCGAGAGCAGGACTTTTGCGAGTATTGGCTTCCAACCAGGGTATGGCTAGCTTGCTGCCAGAGTATCAGGCAAAAACAGGCGACTGGCGCAATTTGTTTAACGAACTAGAGGCGATCGCTGCCGTCACTGCCGAAGACGTACAGCGTGTGGCTCAGGAAACCTTCCAGCCTCAAAACCTCACCATCGGCAAACTCCTCACCCAATCTGAACCCTAGAATTTTCCAGGTAATTTTGTGTACTGAACTCACAAAATTATCCTCTCTTAATCCCAATTCCCAAAAGGAGTCCCATCGATCATGCAGTGGTTCCAATTCCAGCGCAGCCAGCGCAAAAAGCTAATTCGCTACAGCTTCATTGCGCTGGTCACCATAGCAATGATTTTGCTCGGGCTGGGTCGAGTACCTGCGCTGGCGCAAACAGCCCGTCACTACACCGAGTTAGAATTTGAGCCGCTTCCTGAAATTCAACTGCCTGACTATTCCCGCTTTGAGCTAGACAACGGCATCATCGTGTATCTGATGGAAGATCACGAACTGCCTCTAGTCGGTGGCACTGCCATGTTTCACACGGGTGAACGGCTTGAACCAGGCGATAAAGTGGGGCTAGCCAGCATTACAGGTTCGGTGATGCGGAGTGGTGGCACCGTGCAGCACCCGCCCGATGAACTCAACCTGTTGCTAGAGCAGCGTGCCGCCTCTGTCGAAACTGGAATTGACGAAACCACGGGCAGTGCTAGCTTCAGCGCTCTGACGGAAGACTTATCAGAGGTGTTTGGGCTGTTTGCCGAGGTCATTCGACAGCCAGCCTTTCCTCAAGACCGGATCGATCTGCTGAAGAACCAGATCCGAGGTGGAATTGCCCGTCGTAATGATGATCCCGATGAAGTGGTTGGGCGCGAATTCCAAAAGCTGGTCTACGGCGCACAAAGCCCTTACGCCCGCACTGTAGAGTACTCCACGCTGAATAATATTTCCCGCGACGATATTATTGGCTTTTATGAACAGTATTTCCACCCCAACAACATGATCTTGGGGATCGTGGGCGATTTCGAGAGTGAGGAAATGCGATCGCTGATCGAAGCAGAGTTTGGCGACTGGCAGCCCAACCCCAACCTCGAAGCTCAGTTGGATTTACCCGAAGTCGCTCAGGCACAGACCGGTGTGTTTCTGGTCGATCAGCCCCAGCTAACTCAGAGCTATGTTCAGGTCGGGCATCTGGGTGGACAGTTAGATAACCCTGACCACGCTGCTCTCACGGTCGTGAATGAAGTGCTGAATGGATTTGGCGGCAGGCTGACGAATGAGGTGCGATCGCGCCAGGGGCTAGCTTATGTCGTCTATGCCTACTGGAATCCTCGGTTTGACTTCCCTGGCACCTTTATTGGCGGTGGGCAAACTCGTTCTGACGCAACTGTGCCCTTTATTCGCTCGGTGCTATCAGAAATTGAGCGCATCCGCACGGCTCCGATCACTGAGGAAGAACTGGCACGCGCCAAAGACTCGGTACTCAATGCTTTTATCTTTAACTTTCAAGATCCGGGGCAGACCTTATCGCGACTGATGCGCTACGAGTATTACGGCTACCCTGCCGATTTTATCTTTCAATATCAGCGTGCTGTTCAGGAAACCACAATTGAGGACGTTCAGCGGGCTGCTCAAGAATACCTGAAGCCAGAAAATATTGTCACGCTGGTAGTTGGCAATGCAGCTGCCATTCAGCCCCCGCTTAGCAGTTTGGGTTCTAATATCGAAGTGACTCAGATTGACATCACCATTCCAGAACCGCAGGGTTAGGAGTCGTTTTAGAAGTAGAAACCTCGTAGGGACGGTTCGCGAACTGTCCCTACGCTCACCTCAATTGTTTCGCAGGTTTTGGTGGCGATAAAAGGTAAAAGTATCAAACAAAATACCAACTAGGCTGCAAACCAGCCCAATGACCAGCAACCCGTTGACGGAACTACCGCTACCAAACACAGACAGAAATTGGGTGATTTGTTCTAGCCCAGCCTGACTGATGGAGCTAAATAGCGGAACGTAGCCCACCACAGAGAGGCATAGCAAAACTCCTATGATGAATAGGGTAGGAGTCATGAAGCTAAAGATTCCTGTAATCAGAATTGAACGCAGAAAGCTTGGCAAAGTACTCATAGAGAGGCTTATGCTCTAAGGGTTGAAGATCCTAACAGGCTGAAGGTATGGCTATACCTGCCAGTTCCTACGATAGGGGCGATCGCCTCCATCCAGTCCAGATGTCAGAAATCTTAAATCTCTATTAAAAAGCTTGTTGAAGATCTATGAATCCAACTCATAATCCAAACAGCACTTTCACCGCAAAGGACACGTCAAACTAGCCCCAAGAGCCGCGAAAAGTGGAGATAGACCGCAGTGCATCCCCGGTCAGAACCCCAGGGCAACAATCCGCTATTGTTTACATTGAGGTTCATTTTAGGTAGGCAAACTGCTTATCTGCGTTAACCACGTTTACTTAAACCTTCATCAAAGTTTAGGGGTACAGCACCATTGAGTGAAACCGCTCAGACTTCTGGATTAGGGCTATGGAGTCAGCGATTACTTGCCGCCATGCTATTAGGCGGACAGGTGATCGTTCATCTGATTGCGGGTAAAGTTCATCGCCGCAACACCCTCGATCAAATGGCTGCCGTCGGGCCAGAGTCGCTGTTGATTGCTTTGGTTACAGCCGCTTTTGTGGGCATGGTGTTTACCATTCAGGTCGCCAGAGAATTTATTAACCTGGGCGCGGGTACAGCCGTTGGTGGTGTTTTGGCCCTTTCTCTAGCCCGAGAACTCGCCCCTGTCCTGACTGCGGTGATTTTGGCAGGACGGGTCGGCTCCGCCTTTGCCGCTGAGATTGGCACGATGCAGGTGACTGAGCAAATCGACGCACTGCAAATGCTCAAAACCGACCCGATTGATTACCTGGTCATTCCCAGAGTGGTTGCTTGCTGCTTGATGTTGCCAATTCTCACTATCCTGGCATTTATCACAGGGATGACGGGTGGACTGTTGATTGCCGAAGGGCTTTACGGCATTTCCTCGACCGTATTTCTCAACTCAGCCCGAAACTTCCTCAGCGTTTGGGATCTGGTTAGCGCCCTGGTTAAAGCTTTTGTGTTTGGTGGGTTGATTGCGGTAATCGGCTCAAGCTGGGGTTTGACTACCACCGGAGGAGCAAAAGGAGTGGGGCAATCTACGACTACGGCAGTTGTGACCGCACTTTTGGCAATCTTTATTGTCAATTTCTTTCTCTCCTGGATCATGTTCCAGGGGACAGGCAGTGCTGTTCTGGGTGGCTTCTAGCAGGTCTTGTTCTGCCTGGGTTGAAGCACCAGGAGCATCACCCTTTAGAATGGAGATGGCTGAACTAAGCTGTAACTGAAGGGATTCGCGCTTGTGACTGTCACGCCCTCTCCAACTTCCACTGAAACGACTGTGCTGGCTCCCAGCTATGCGTTGCCGATCGCCCTGATTGCGATCGCATTGCTTTTAACTGCGCTACCCATAGGGCTGGGGCAACCCTGGGTGAATGGAGCGATCGCCCTCTTAGGGCTATTTCTGCTGTTTCAAGCGGCTACCCTGCGGCTTCAGTTTACCTCCACTGCGCTAGACATCACCCGTGGAGACACGCTGATTCGCCGCTTTCCCTACACCGACTGGCAAAACTGGCGTATCTTTTGGACTGGCATCCCGATTTTGTTCTACTTCAAAGAAGTCAAAAGCATTCACTTTTTGCCGATTCTCTTTGACCCTAAAATGCTGAGGCAATGCCTGGAGCAACACTGCCCCATCTCCGACGCTTAAGAGCAACGGCTACTTGACTGTGGAAACCCTTGCTAGTTCACTCTCAATTCAAAACTTAAAACTTACCGTCCCACTTGCCCATGAACTCCAACGACTCGCCAAGCCGTGAATTTATCGCCAAACCCCTAAATGATATCGTTGCCAAAGAACAAGCTATCGAAGACGCTGCTGGTGGTGATGAGATCCTTGCCGAAGAAATGTCCCATGAGGCGTTGGGTGATGAGATAACAGTCCTGACCCAGCGAGTTGCAGATCTGCGGCGGCAAGAAAAAGCCTTACAAAAAGAAATTGCTGCCCTACAAGCCTCCTACGACAGGATGTTGCGAGGGCAGATGGCAGATGTACAGACAACAATTGGGCGCATGGTCAAAGAAGGGCTGAGTGAACTGGAGCAGCGCAAGAAAACTCTGCAAATCTCAGTTGAGCAGCTAGAGCGCCGACAAGAGCGCATTCGCACAGAAATGCGAACCACTTTTGCGGGAGCGTCTCAAGATTTGGCAATTCGAGTTCAGGGCTTTAAAGATTATCTAGTGGGCAGCTTGCAAGACTTGGCGACAGCAGCCGAGCAGTTAGAGCTCGTTGCCCCTGCCAGAGAGCCGGAAGTGCGAGAAGCCCCTCGTGATCTACGAGGCTCCCGGGACTTTCGAGACGCTGATGAATTTGAAGATGATCAGGTTCTCACCCCTCGATTTGCCGAGCAAAATTTTGAAGACCAGGCAAGACAAATTCGCAAGATTTTAGACCAATATCGGACCATGCCCGACTACTACGGACCACCCTGGCAGCTGCGCCGTACCTTTGAGCCAATTCACGCAGAACGGGTATCAAACTGGTTCTTTGCTCAGGGTGGACGGGGTGCGCTGCGGACGATGGGGTCACGCTTGCAAAATATTCTGATTGTCTCGGCAACGATCTCGGTTCTGCGGAATTTGTATGGTGATCGCGTCCGTACTCTCATTCTCGCCAACTCTCCCGAACGCTTAGGTGAATGGCGCAGAGGCTTACAGGATTGCCTTGGTATTTCACGGGGTGACTTTGGTGCAGAGCAAGGCATCGTCCTATTTGAAGCACCAGAACCGCTAGCTCAACGGGCCGATCGCCTGGTACGCCAAAAACAACTGCCGCTGATCATCATTGACGAATCCGAGGACATGGTGAACCTGTCGCTGCTGCAATTCCCGCTGTGGCTGGCGTTTGCCTCAGATCCGATGAATCCGACCGTAATTTAGTAGCACGGCAAGTCTAAAGCGTTGGGTTCCGCTCTGCTCCACCCAACCTACGATAGTAGAACCGTAGGTTGGGTAGGTTGGGTGAGGCGCAGCGGAACCCAACATTCTAAGCTTGACGCGCTAATAGTATGGCAAGTTTTTCAAATCTCCTGGTGGAATGGCGCGATCGCCCTCACTCAATCACAGAGGCTCATCAAATTGCAGAGCTTATAGACAATTCTGGCTCCCACATTGCCGTCCCACTCGGCATTGCCAACCTCAACCACATCAAAGCCAATAATTTGCCGTCCGCTGTGAACGACCTCTCGGAACAAGCAAAACGTTTGTTCCAGTTCTAGCCCACCGGGGACAGGAGTTCCTGTGTTGGGGCAGAGTTTTGGATCTAAGCCATCCACATCAAAGCTGATGTAAACCTGCTGGGGAAGCTCTGCCACGATCTGTTTGCAAAGCTCTAACCAGGAAATGCCGCCATACAGCTTTTGCTTTAGCATCGGATCGTAGTAAGCGGACACTCGCCCGTTTGACTGTTGGATTAACTTCACTTCATCGTGAGATAGATCGCGAATACCAACCTGCACCAGTTTGGAAAGTTGTGGCAGCTTCAGTGCATTAAACATGATTGAAGCGTGGGAAAACTCAAACCCCTCATACGCTTCGCGTAGGTCAGCATGAGCATCAATGTGCAAGATGCCGAAATTGGAGTGGTGTTGGGCGATCGCCCTCAAATTTCCCAACGGCACACTGTGATCGCCACCAATCACCGCAACTCGTTTGCCTTGGCTCATGGCCGTTTGTGACTGTTCAAACAACCATTGGTTAACAGCTTCGCTCTCCTGGTTAATGGTTTTCAGCAGTTCAACTAGTTCTGGACTGTCCTCAACCTGCTCGCCCTGCTCCATGTGCTGAATAATCCGGGTTGCATCCTGCCGCAATACATCACTTTTTTGCTGAATTGACTGAGGAATTTCAGCCATAAAGATGCCTTGCTTCCAGCCATCCGGACTGTCAAAGTCAAACAAATCCAGTTGCCGAGATGCATCCAAGACAGCCTGCGGCCCAGCGGCCGTGCCTGCGCCATAAGAAACAGTCACTTCCCAGGGAACGCCAAACACGATGATGCTGGCAGAGTCGTAATCGAAGGGTAATCCCAACAAATTACCGTTATCAACGCCGATGCCACTGGGATCGTAGCTTTGTAGGATTTCTTCTTTAGTAGTCATGGGCAGGTTGGAGTTTTTAATGAGCTAAATCTAAGAACTTATTCCATTCTCTCTAATACTTCTGATTTAGGACGGTAAACGTGATGTACGATCGCCGTTCCCTTTATCAGCCCAAATTACTCACTTTTGCGATCGCCCATTCTTCTGGAGTATTACAGTTAAACAACATTTGCACATTATCCAAAGTGAGTTCTTGGACGGGTTGGAGAGTTAACCACTTTTGGAACGATCGCCCCCCACTTTCTACAAAGTTTGTCAATTCGAATAAACAATTGCTGCGATAAAAGCCGCAGAGGGGTTCCCACCAGCCTTGTGGATTTTTGGGGAGAAGGGCGATCGCTTCCACAGATGCATTCTCCAATTCCGCTACCCAATTCTGTAGAATTTCAAGTTTTAGATAGGGTAAATCGCAAGCTAGTAGCAGAACCCACTCGGTTTGTATATACGTCAAGGCTTGAGCAAAACCGACTAACGGCCCGTGTGGTTTGGCTTCTTCTGGTTTCCAGGTTTCTTGAATAAACTGACAGTTTGCTGGAAGAACGTCACGATATCGTTCTATCCAGGGAGTTACAACATAAACAGGGTTAGCACACTGTTGAGCAATTTGATACGTTCTTTGAATCAGCGGAATGCCGTCCAGTTCAAGCAGTGCTTTGTCTTGACCCATGCGAGAACTTTGTCCACCTGCCAGGGCGATCGCCGCTAAACTAACCATCGTTTATATTCATCCTGGAGTTGGGTTTGACTTTGACTCGCAGCGTTTCCATGTTGGAATACACTCAGGTTTGAGCGGAGCATATTCACATTATTTCAGTCTGCCTAACAGACCGATAACTTTTCCAAAAGGAATCGGGCTGCTTGATCCCAAAACTTAAGAGAAGATAGAGGGGTAGGTATTTTTTCGCATCGCGGGGAGGAAACCGCTCATGGTCGTACTAACCGATCGCACGCAGCGTAGGCTAACGATGCAAACGGCTGAAATTGCGCCAGAAACATTGACAATGCGATCGCTTGACTGGGATCGCGATCGCTTTGACATCGAGTTTGGCTTAAAAAACGGCACGACCTACAACTCGTTCTTGATTCGGGGTGAGCAAATTGCCCTGGTAGACACCTCCCACGCCAAGTTTCGGCAGCTTTACCTGGATTTGCTGAAAGAAACAATTAATCCAGCCGAAATTAATTACCTGATCATTAGCCACACGGAACCTGACCACAGCGGCTTGGTGCCTGACATTCTTGCGCTTGCGCCCGACGTAACGGTGGTTGGCTCAAAGGTGGCGATTCAGTTTCTCGAAAACCTGGTGCATCAGCCCTTCAAGCAGCGGATTGTGAAAAATGGCGATCGCCTCGACCTGGGCAACGGGCATGAACTAGAGTTTGTGATTGCGCCCAACCTGCACTGGCCTGATACCATTTTCACCTACGACCACAAAACGCAAGTTCTCTTCACCTGCGATGCGTTTGGAATGCACTACTGCGACGATCGCACCTTTGATGAGGAACTATCGGAAATTGAAGACGACTTTCGCTATTACTATGACTGCCTCATGGGTCCTAATGCCCGCTCGGTGCTGTCGGCGCTAAAGCGGATGGATCAGCTTGAAGCCGTTAACATCATTGCCACAGGACACGGGCCACTACTGCAACACAACGTGGCGGAATGGACGGGGCGCTACCGCCAGTGGAGCAAAGAGCAGGCGAAGTCTGACAAAACGGTGGCGGTGTTTTACGTGTCCGATTATGGGTACAGCGATCGCCTCTCGCAGTCGATTGCTAAGGGCATTACCAAAGCCGGAGTTGCGGTCGAAATGATGGATCTGAAGTCCGCCGATCCGCAAGAGCTACAGGAAATGGTTAGCCACGCCGCTGGGCTGGTGATTAGTATGCCGCCTGCCTCCGGTGAAATTGCGACTTCAATCCAAGCTGCGCTCAGCACCGTTCTGGCTGCCGCTAAAGCAAAGCAGGCAGTCGGGCTATTTGAATCTTACGGAGGCGATGATGAGCCGGTTGACCCATTGCTCAACCGCTTTCGGAACTTGGGTTTGGTTGAGGCATTTCCAGCAATTCGGGTAAAAGATGTTCCAGGTGAGTCACTTTATCAGCTTTGCGAAGAGGCGGGAGTTGACCTGGGGCAAGCGCTGACTCGCGATCGCACCGTTCAACAAATCAAATCGATTGACGCAGATCTAGAAAAAGCACTGGGACGAATCAGCAGCGGACTTTACATCATTACTGCTCAAAAAGGCGATCTGACAGGTGCAATGCTAGCGTCCTGGGTAATGCAAGCTAGCTTTAAGCCACTGGGCTTCACCATTGCTGTTGCTAAAGACCGAGCAATCGAATCTTTGATGCAGGTGGGCGATCGCTTCGTTCTCAACGTTTTAGAAGAAGGCAACCACGCTGGCTTGATGAAACACTTCCTCAAGCGATTTGCTCCTGGAGCCGATCGCTTTGCTGGAGTCAAAACCTATTCCGCCGAAAACGGCTCTCCTATCCTGGCAGATGCCCTCGCCTATCTGGAATGTGAAGTCACCAGCCGCATGGATCAGAGTGACCACTGGGTTGTTTACAGCACAGCTAACGTCGGACGAGTTTCTAAAGCCGATGCCTTGACTGCGGTTCACCATCGCAAGCTTGGGAACTACTACTAAGGTGCTTTGGGCGGTTTTCAAGGAATTTCGTCGTGGTACATCAAGCTGGAGGCGTTGGGTTCCGCTGTGCTTCACCCAACCTACTAAATTACGGATGGTAGAACTGTAGAACCGTAGGTTGGGTGGAGCAGCGTGGAACCCAACGCTTTAAATTTGCTGCGCGACTACAACTTCAGAAGCGATTTATGTGCAAGGTTTAGGCTTTTGCCGCTTTAAGATATCGAGAAAGGCAAAGACGGCCGGGGTGTGTAGCTCATTGGATAAGACGGCTACACCAATGATTCGCATCAGGGGAACGGGTAAGCTGTAAACCTGAATTCCGGTTGGGATGGGTTCTGCTGCTAAGCGGGGCAAAACGGTTGCTCCTAATCCTTGAGCGACCAGGTTGACGATGGTGGCGTCGGTTTCTACTTCGTAGGTGACTTTTAAGAAACAGTCAAACTGTTTAGCGTGGGCATATACCATCTGCATCATCACGTTATCCACGGGGGGCATGATCAGCGGAAATGTGGACAACTCTGCCCAGCTTAGCTGCTCTGCCTGAGCTTGAAAGGTAGGAGGAAACAGGGCCACAAATTCGTCGCGTAAGACTTCGCAGGTTTCCATGTCTTCGCTAGCGGGTAAAAAGGTAAAGCCGATGTCGGCTCTTCCTTCGCGCAGGGCTTGCTCGACGCGGGGGTAATCGTCGTGTTCGGTGAGGCTGACGGCGATCGCCGGAAAGCGTTGGTGAAATTGGGTAATCACCAGCGGCAAGATATGAGTGGCAACGCTGCGAAAGGAAGCAATTCTCACTTGCCCGCCTTCTAGCCCTTTTGCCAGTTCTGCTTCTTTAGTAATTTCCTCGGACCGATGCACGATTTCACGGGCGTGTTCGGCAATTCGCTGTCCGACGGAAGTGAGGCGAGCCCCGTGCCGCCCGCGCAAAAATAGCACCACGCCTAAGTGTTCTTCTAGGGTGGCGATCGCGTGACTCACTGCGGACTGAGACATTTCCAGTTGCAGGGCCGCTTCGCTAAAGTTTTCGCGATCGGCAACGGCAACTAAGATCCTGAGCTGAGACAGCTTCATCTGTCTGTGATGACTCTCTTTCATGATGCAACCTCAGCCCCTGCTTACTAAGCCTAAGCGAGATCTATCATTTGTTCTCAAAAGCTGAAGCTGCCAAATTGACATTACTCAAGGTAGATTTCCAGGATGCAAATCCTACTCAAGAAATCTTCCCTCAGAATTATGGCACTCCTCCCAAGACGCTGACACACTGATCAAGGTCAGCAGTTAAAGAAACTTAATCACTTTAATTGCTAGTAATTATATTTTGGCAAGCTTATATGGTTCAGACTTGGCTTTGGATAGGCGTAACGGGCATGGCAGTCGGAGCCGTTTTCTTTGGCTTTGGAGCGCATAACGCCCGAACAGAACGTTGGAAAATTCTATACACGCTCAATTTTTTCATTTGTCTCATCGCCAGTGTGCTTTATCTAACGTGAGTTCGGGTTAAGCTAAACGCTGCAAGGTTTGGTATAAAAGGCTTTAGGCAAAGGGTATTGCTGTAGGCTCTTCTCAATAAGGTTGTTTATTGAGAAAAATTGCATCTGTGGACCTTGCTGACAATAGCTTGATTCACTGCAACGAAATGAGGTACGAAAAATCAGGGGTTCTGACGATTTCTTATCCCGAACTCACGTTATCTAGCAATGGCATTGGGGCAAGGGTTTAACGTGATACAGGGTCGTCCTACTTTTTGGGTTCGCTATGTCACCTGGTTCCTATCAACGCCACTTTTGTTGCTTGATCTCACATTTTTAGGTCGAACCAGTTTACCGATTGCCGGAAGTTTGTTGGGAGCCAATGCACTCATGATTGCAACCGGATTGGTTGCTGCCCTCTCACCCGATCCGATCAATTACATCTGGTATTTAGTGAGTTGTGGTGCCTTTGTAGCTGTTTTTTATCTACTGGTGTCACCCTATCGCTTAGAAGCGGAGCAACAGCATCCTAGAAGCAAAAAAGCATTCCGCAAACTGCTCACGGTTCATCTGGTGTTGTGGACTGGATACCCAATTGTGTGGTTGCTTGCAGCAAGTGGTTTTGATGTTTTGACTCAAGGGTTAGAAACCATGTCCTATACCCTACTAGATTTGGTGGCAAAGGTTGGTTTTGGTATCCTTTCACTCAATACATTAGGACAATTAGAACGGGCGGGTGAAGTTGAAAAGGTGTTACAGACAGAGCTGTCTGCTCGATAGAAGCGATCGCCCTTTCCACCTAATTCACAGCACTTTCGGATAGGGAAACTTCTAGTAGATAAAACACTCATAGAACCAGGTTTAGCCACAACGTCATCAGACAAACGCAAAGACGCTGACAAAAACTGCCTATTGCCTGTGGTAGGGGCACGGCATTGCCGTGCCCCCTCGAAAATCATTCGTCAAATGTGTAAAGCCTGCAACGGCGAAGGGATCTTATAGGGGCGATCGCTCCGCTCAATTATCCAAATTAAGACACTGTCATCTCGGAAAAGTACTTTGAGCTCCCGGAAAAGGGTTCTGGGATCTCAGAACAGTGTCTTGGGATCTCGGAAAGAGATTCTGGGATCTCGGAAAGAGGTTCTGCCGTCCTGGAAAAGGGTTTTGTCGTGCCGGAAAGAGGTTTTGCCACGCCGAAATCCCTTTTCAACGTGCTGGGAAGAGGTTTCGTCTCATTTAGTGCAAAAGTGCCTCAAAAATGGGAACTATTAGCTCTTAACGATCAATAGCTGATCGCTTGCGGAAACTTTTTGCCTAGGGCCGTCAAGACTGGACAGGGCGTTTTATCTTCCAGGTTGTCGGGTTTGCTCCAGGTGAAGGGAGCTTTTTGAGCGGCGGACATCCACAGCAGGCGTTTGGCTCTAGTCATCGCTACATAGAGCAGGCGAAATTCTTCGGCGACTTTCAGGTATTCGGCGCGTTCCCAAGCGGCGGCGAGTCCGGGCATTGGATATTCTTCATGCACACGGGCGCGAATTTGCGCTCTGGCGACCTCTGGCAAACTAAAGTCGCCAATAAACTGTGCCTGGGGCGGAACTCTCAGGCTGCCAGGGATCAACTGCTCATGCAGGAAGGGGATAAACACAAAGTCCCAGTCCAATCCTTTGGCTTTGTGCATGGTGATGATGGTGAGTTGACCTTTGCGAGTGTAGCGCTCTTCACTATCGCCAATTTCAACGGGTTCAAATCGCTCGGAGTTAACGATTTCAATCAATACATCAATAGGGGAAAGTCCAGGATTGGTAGCTATGCGTTGGGAAATCTGCTCGCTCAGTTTGTCGGCGGTCGCCAGTTCGGTTTGCTCGTACTTCAACGTGAGCGCCAGGAAGGGAATTAGTTGATATTGGGGCAACTCTAGCCGCGCCCGTAGCAGTCCGGTGCAGTAGCGCTGTGCCTGAAGGACGGGGTCGGGCTGAAGCGGGTCGAGCGGTCCGGGGTAAAGGAACTGTTCGGGCAGACTGGTCAACAGGTTGAGATCCTGAGTAGGAATCAGCTTGCGATCGACCAAAACTTTGAGGGCAGCTTTGAGGTTGTCGGGCGAATGGGGGCGATCGAGAAACTGCATCAGTGCCAGGATCTCAGCGGGAATGTGAGACTGGCGATCGCGCTGTCCCACGTCGTAAACTTCAATTCCCAGTTCCTTCAGATTCACCTTTAGCCCGTGCTGTTCTGGGTTTTGCAGCAGATCCGCGACAAATCGCCCCTGCCGATTTTCCCGCACCAAAACTGCCATGCGTCCATCGGGATGCTGAGCAAAAAGTTCTGCGACTCGTTGCCCAATTTGATCGACCGTCTCAAATACATCTTCCGGGATGACGATTTCTAGCCCCCGTCCAACGGGAGCGGGGTTTGCGTCCACCTGAGGATCATCTGCCCCAACAGGATGAATTGCCTGAGAGCGGAATGGATTCTTGAAAGAGGCGATCGCCCCCTCTCCATCTGAGTCGCCGCTACTCCCTCTGCCATATCGACGATTGACCCAATCGAGCATGAAGTTTGCCGCATCCATAATGATGGCGGCGCTGCGTCCTGCCTGATCCATCTCTGCCAATCTGTCCTGAGCTTCGCAGGTTTCGCAAAACTGCCGGAAGAACACAGGGTCAGCCGGAGTAAAGGTAGAGTTAATCGCCTGGTTCGGGTCACCCACGCGCACCAAATTGGCTGGTCGATTGCCATCAGGGTCAGACGCAAGGATTTCTAGAAGACGAGTTTGCAGCGGAGACGAGTCTTGCGCTTCGTCTTCGAATACAGCAAACACCTGCTGTTGCCAAAGCTGACGGGCATTGTCGTCTTCTAGCACTCGCAGCGCTGCCAAAATCATGTCGTCGTAGTCAATCAGTCCGCGATTTTTGAGAAGTAACTGATAGCGTTCATAAAGTCCAGCAGCGATCGCCAGCACATCATAGTTAACCTCACCTACATCCTGGTGCATCACTTCCTGACTTAACTGCCGCAAATCGGCGGGCAACAGTCCCGAACTCTTTGCCTCATGAATGACGGTAAGTGCAAGCTCAGGCAACACTTCTGTTCGCAATACCGACTGTCGCCTGAGCCGTTCGGTTTCTTCGCCGTCAAACTGCCGCCCCTCTAGCAACCGCTGATAAAGCTGAGGGTTAGAGCTAATCCACTGCTCGACACAGGTGCGAACCAGGCGATTGCTCTGGTTGGGCAACACTAATGTCACGCGGTCAAGGCTCAACCCAGACAGATCGGGATAACGGGTGGCGATGTTTAGCGCCAGTCCATGCAGGGTATAGACAACGAATCCGCTTGGCGTGAGCGAAAGCTCTCGCAAATATTGACGAATTTTGGCTTTAAGATTGGCGACCGCAGAGCGAGTAAAGGTCACAACAACCAGTTGTCCGCTATTGGAATTGCCATCTGGTGCAGTCGGTTGCATTCCCCGATAGCGTTTGGCGAGAAGAATGGCGGAGGCGATCGCCATCCCAGTTGATTTGCCCGAACCTGGCACGGCTGACACCGCTAGCGCCCCGCTCTGCCAATCTGCCATTCGCTGTTGCCCTGGACGCAGGCGCGATCGAAGCTGTTGCAGCGTTTCTTCCCAGGTAGGAGTGGGGTTTTGCGGATTTGCTGAAGTCACCATGCTGCTGTTATGCCGTTAGTGCGTCTGATCTTCATCATATTCGGGGGATTGAGGGTTGAGGTTGAGGGCACATCTTTCTAAGCGATCCACAGCACTGCTACTGTGTGTCGGCGATCGCTTGCTCTAAGCAGAGGCATGAGGGCTTAAGTTCTAACGTCAAAATTTAAGCGAACATTCCGCAAATTTGTGAAGCGCAATACTGAGCTTCAGTAACGGATCGAAGACACTCTTTAGCAGATGGAAGCAGACGTATTTGATTCGAGCTTGGGTACTCATAAACTAAGTGGCAAACTTGATAGTCTTCAGTCTTGTTCTTGCGGCTATGACTGTCGTATCGTTTTCTCAATTGAGCAAAATATTGAATCCGAACCGGGCGTGGCATTCGGTCAGAAATCAACGGTGAATGGCGCAATGAATTTGCCGAATGCCGCGCCCCTACCCCATGCGTTGTCTGCTGCTGCCCGTCATGCCAACGCAAATAGGCTGATACACGTATGATTAAACTGGCGTAATGTTTTGATGTCCTGGCATGAAGGGATTGCGGTTTCAGATTCAGCAGTTAAGCCAGCGCTGCAACTGGCATTACGTCGGACTGGCAGCAGTGCTGCTGCTGGGAGCGGTTTTACGATTTTGGCAGCTTGACGCGAAACCACTGTGGCTGGATGAAATCATCACGGCAATCTTTAGCCTCGGTCACAAGCAAGCCGATTTGCCGCTGGGTGTGGCATTTTCAGTGACTCAGCTCAAGCAAATTTTTACGCTCAATCCAGGGGTGAGCTGTGCTCAAATTGCCCAAACGGTGTCTACAGAATCGGTACATCCGCCGCTGTTCTTCTGTTTGCTCTACCGCTGGATTAGCTGGCTCAACCCCAATTCGGAGAACTGGATTTGGGCATTGCGATCGCTCTCCGCCTCGATGGGAGTGGGGGCGATCGCCTCCATTTACTGGCTGAGTCGACTTGCTTTTTCTAAGAGGGCAGGGCTGATGGCAGCAGCCGTGATGGCGGTTTCTCCCTTTGCTGTTTACTTGTCTCAAGAAGCCCGCCAATATACCCTGCCGATGTTGCTAATTTCGTTAGCGCTGGTAGGACTGGTGCAAATGCAGCAAGACCTGCATCCCGGTCGGCGGTTGCGTCCGGCGGTATGGCTGGGCTGGGTGGCGGTGAATTCCTTAGGGCTTTACATCCACTACTTTTTTGCCCTGGTACTGGTGGCTCAAATCATGGCGCTGGGCGGCTGGATGCTATGGCAGCGGCGCAGCATTGCGCCTCGCGGCTGGATGGCATTGGGGTTGGCGATCGCGGGCATTACTTTAAGCTACTTGCCCTGGCTCACCGTCCTGCTAGGGCACATCAGTCGTCCTGAAACTACCTGGCTCAGTTCTCGGGAAATCGATTGGGAAAGCCGAATTGCGCCGATTTATCAGGCGATCGCCGGATGGGTCGTGATGGTGATTACCCTCCCGGTCGAAGACCAGCAAGAGTACATTGTGATTCTCTCAGCCACACTGATGCTGATTTTTGGGGGGTGGCTGGTGTGGCAAGTGAGCCGAGGCTTGAGAAAAGCCTGGAGTCGGCTTGAGATTCGCCCATCGCTGTTGTTGCTGACAGGTTTTGTCCTCAGCGTTTTGGTTCAGTTCTTTGCGATCGTCTATATTCTCAACAAAGACATTACCGTTGTGCCTCGCTACAACTTTGTCTATTACCCAGGCGTTTGTGCGCTGCTGGGCGTGGCGCTGGTGCATCTACCTGTTCGCAAAGTCGTTCTGCCTTTCTTACTGGTCGGCATCCTCAGCAGTGTGCTTGTTGTGAATAACCTGGCATTTCACAAAGCCTACTACCCCAGCCGCATTGCCAGAGATATGTATGTTGACCCAGAAACACCGCTGATACTGGTGGGCAGCTATACCTCAATTCAGGAAATTGCCCTGGGGTTAAGCTTTGGGCTGGAACTGAGCGAATACTTCCCCGATCGCCCCGATGAATCTTTGGGCTTTGCTTTTATCGATCGCACGGATGGATTTGAGCAGGCATGGAGGCAACTTTCGCAGGTCACTCCTGATTTTCCGTTGCCTTTGAACATGTGGGTAATTGCCGCACCAGGAATGAAAACCAGGGATTATCCCCCGAGGCTTCAGATTACTCATGCTGGAGAGGGCGATCGCCCCTCTAGAGTCTTCTGCACCCTTGACCCTGAGGAGTTTGGGAGAATTGGATTCCCCTACCAGTTTTATCGATGTCGGTAAGGGACGATGTTTAAGCAGGTGTAGGTTGGGTGAAACAGCGTGAAACCCAACGCTTGTTTAGATACTGTTGGGTTCCGCTTTGCTTCACCCAACCTACTGGATACTGGCTTACACGAACACTTGCCCCTTCTCAAAATCCTTCAAGAAGGGACAGCACTTACTCATCCACCTGCCACGGATCTTTAGTGAAATCCTCATCCAAAATCTTTTTCGGACGAACAATTACAATCACCCGCCCTAACAGTGGCACTTCTGGTGTTTCCTCAAACCACTGAATCTGCAATTGCCCAGACTGGTCGATTATAAAGAAATTGTCTGGATTCCACTGTCGCTGGGCACGATCGATCACAACTAAGACCTGTTCGCGCTTTCCTTCCAGCGGTTCAGGAAACTGGTCAGTATCTGCTAGCAGTACCACTGGGTCTTCTGCCCCCAGCACCACCTGCCATCCCGGAACGGGCACCCACGCTCCTGTTCCTGAAAAACGCACCAGCCCAAACGGAGCCTCTTCCTCGATCAGTGGGACGGCTTGCAAATCAGCCGTCGTTAGGGGAAGCTTACCTGCAACGGGTAAAACCCTTGCCAGTTCTTCTTCTGAGTCGAGCCGATAAAGCGGCAGACGGGGTGCAGGACGCTTACGAGTAACAGTGAAATCGGTCAACAGTTTCTCGGCTTGTTGGCGGGCTGACTCACTCTGAGCAAACCGCAATGCCAGAGCAATTAGGCGCGATCGCAACTGCAAGTCTGACTGCTGCCGTGCTAGTCGCCAGTAGTGCAGCGCCACTGCATCACTGGGATATTTCGAAAATTCTTCAGGTGGAGTCGCGAGCCGTGAAAAGTCTTTGAGCGCTTTGGCTACCTCACGAGCGCCTTCAGAGTCGATGCCTTTTTCAACGACCAGTTCTGCTGCTGCTGCTCGTTCTGGCTGAGTCAAGATGCGAAATTCGTAAAGCGTATCGCTGCCTGTGCGCTCAAACCGCGATCGCACCTGCTCTGACACTCCGCTGCTCACAATTGAGCTGTAAACCTGTGAGGCAACGGTAATTTGATTCTGGTGAACTGGCTCAAATCCGGTTTCCTCAAAAATTTGCTGAGGGCTATAGCCAGCCTTTTGAAGCTGCTGACAGGCTTGCCCCCAGGCAACCCAATTTTCCTGCTTGCGGCGCAGAAGAAGGATTAAGTCTTCGATCTGGCGATCGCCCGACGCAGCATCAGGCTGCTCAGAATTGACTTGTTCAGGATTGGACTCAGATGATTCGGTCATAACAAACGACGGTGCTCTGGTCTATTGGAACCACACAGCAAATGTACCGCGATTCTAGGTCAAAGCGATCGCGCTGCAAACCAAGCTTGCAAATCAGCCAACTCGCTGAAATCTAGCAGCGCTTCACTCAACTCTTCTAAAACGGGGAGTGGCAAATCAGAAATAGTGGAACGAACCTCTTGGGGAAGTGACCCAAATCGTTTAGTCAACAGTCGAACTATCAGGTTGATAGTTGCTTCTTCACGTCCCTCTTCACGTCCTTCTTCTTTAATTTCTCGATAAACTCTTGTCTCCTTCAGGCTGATATCCAGCATTGCCTCTACCTCCCTACGACTCAAGCGTTCAAAACGGTACACCATGATCGTTGTGATTATTTCTATTATGGGCTGTCTGGTAGATGAGGGTACTTCCTGCCAAGTTCTATCTAACAAATATCGAGCTGTTTCTGGAGCCTGCTCTTCATCTACCGTGGTCAACACCATCAGTGCTACCCAGAGAGGAAGTTGTTGAATGTCCCCCAACTCGTCTAGATACACCCGATGCACCTGCTCGCCATTCAGCAATGATCGATAAGGGTAATTCTCACTTTGTTCAACTCGACGCGAAGGATAAATAATTACAGCCTGCCAGTCGCTAAATCGGGTGCGGTTGCGGTAAAAGTACAGCAGAGATTCGGCGAATACCCTTTCGTAAAGCTGCTCATCTTTCTGAAACTGCACCTCACAAAAATAGATAACTCCATTCCCTTCCTCTTCGGGAGGTATAAATATGCCATCGATTTCAAACTTTGGTTCTTTGATTGCGACCGAATCAAAGCGATACTGCGCTGCGTTGGCAGGAGGATTAGTCAAAAGTTCAAATAGGAGTGTTGGGGATTGCTGAAATAGTTTGTAGAAGATTGAGTCACGACGCGTGACTGTTTTCTGAAGGGTTAGCTGAATTCTTCGTTTCGTCAAAACGACTGGTAACTTGCGCCGGCAAAAGCAAGAGGCAGAGCTTAGCTCTGCCTCTTGCCAAATCTTATCTTGTATCGCTACAGCTACAGAGCCGTATAACGCTCTAGCCACTGTTGATATTCGTGCTGAAGCTTAGGATCGCTAAGAAGCAAGGTGATCTGTACCTTCTCGCACCCAGAGTGAGATTGGTCGGCGATCGCCTGCAAAAACTGGCTAGCTGCCCTTACCGAAGTAAACTCACCGCTGAGGACAGATGGCACACTCGCGTGGGCAGCTTCCCTAATCTCAACGCTATCGTGTGTTTCACCCAGATCAATTGAGGCAAGCTGTTTGGCTTCTGTACCAACTTGCTCAACAATTAGCTTTTCGCGTCGAACAGGAACTTCAACAATTCGAGTCTCGATTTCTTTACGAACAATGACTTCACCGAGCTTGCGTTTTTCACGATTGACGGTCAATTGCTCTTCTAAGAGGCGAACTGTTTCTGTTGCTCCGCCTTGCCCATTTGGTTCAGGTGTGACGAAGCTGTTAGTTTTGTTACCGTAAGCAGGATCGTAGGCTGGCAAACTGGCAACTTGAGCAGAGCTGAGTCCATTAAGATATAGCTTGCCCGCATTTGAGTCGACCCGAAATCGCTCTATTGGTAAAAGAACCTGCTTGGGGGCGATCGCAGAATCTAACTCAACGACTAGATAACGAAGATGTCCTGCTTCGTCCGCCAACCCATCAATGACTCTGCCAACTAACTCATCTCGGTCAGTGCAAACGACAAACTGGTGAATATCATGATTGCCAAAAGCTTCACGATAGCGAGGATCAAAGTTATCAAGTCTTGAAAGTACCATATTGTTCTCCAGGGTGTCAGGTGGAACCACTCCTGGTTCCACCTGCATTAGTTCAGGTTCGAAGCTTGCTAGAGTTGTCTCTAGAGACGTTCATCAGATAGCGGGTCAAGTCTTTTATCCACATTTGGATGTCCCGTCGTAGTTACGTCCAGTTTTTCTCGACGAATTTGCTCTTCCGCATCAACAGTTTCCCGATTTACTTCTTTCCTGAGATTCACTTCTTCCCGTACTACAGCTTCTTTGTGTACATCAGGAGTTTCTTCGTAAACTTCTACCCTGGCAACCTCACCTTCTCGGAAAGCATCTTCTCCAGGTGTTACTACGGTTCCTGCGTCAGTTGGAACTGTTCCTTGGATGATGACACGCTCTTTCTCAATAGGAACTGTTGCCGTCGCAACTTCAGTTTCAACTCGCTTGCTAACGGCAACCTCTCCTACTTTTTGACGAGTTTTATCAGCAACCAGACGCTCTTCATAAAGCCTGAGTTCTTTATGGTTTTGCTCATCCAGGTTATAAAGTGCTGCATCTTGTTGATAGCTATAACTATTACGGTCATAGCCTGAAGCTGCTACATCGGCTGAACTAACGGCTGTACCCGTTGTAGAAGCCGTTGGACGGTAAACATTTCTGACGTTCTCCTCATAGTCATAATCGACTAAGTCAGACTCGTTGTATTCTGGGAGATTCTCGACCTGAGCCCGAGTGAGGTTGTCCGCATAAACTCGATTCTCATTGAAAGCAATCCGAGTACGACCAACAGGCAGCAGTACTTTCTTGCCAGCAACCCAAAAGCCAGTATTGATCACAAGATAACGAAATCGTCCCTCATCATCTACTAGCAAATTGTCTATGGAACCAACTTTTTCACTGCCGCTGTAGAGATCAAAATCTAGAATATCTTGCTTGTTAAATGAGTCTCGATAATTAGGATCAAAATCTTTAATCTTATGGAGTGCCATGTTTTCGTCTCCTTTTCAGTGCTAAGTCAAAGTTAAAAAAGCCTGTAGTTCACCTCATCCATCTGTTGGCTGAGTTGTTTGTGCCTAGCCAAGTTGTTGTGAGGAATGGAGATTGTGTTGAATACAGGTATGTTTGGCAGTTGGGGCGTTTCATAAAACGCCCCAATTCATCTCTCTTGTTGCTCAAGCTAATCGTTATTAAATGGCCAGGTTTTGCAGGATGCGATCAATGTTTTCTGCCTCTCTTGTGCGTCCTTCGGATTGACAGATTGTTCTCGATTGCTCAATGTGAGTAATACCTTGCTCTGTCAGACCGTACTTACACAAAACAACACCTAAGTTGTAGTGTGCTTCTGCATAGTTGGGGTCTTGTGCAACGACAGACTGGAAGGCGGCGATCGCCCCTGCCAAATCACCCTGTTTACCTAATGCAATTCCCAGGTCATATTGTTCCTCGGCCGATATTAAACTAGAATCTGTGTCGGTTGAGGAATAGGCTGTATCGGTTGCATACCCTGGCGAGGACATGGATTCAGTTGCATATCCTGTTGAGGACATGGATTCATAGTTTGGGGACTGGTCTTCGATGTAAGCTGAGCCAGAATTAATGGGCTCAGGTGAATAAACATCATCCGCAATATATCCTGATGAGCTCTCAGTGTAATAGCCCGTAGAGCTATCTGCGTAGCCTGAAGAGACGTTCATGGTGTCAGCAGCACTACTCATCAAAGCTGAGTCATCAACATAAGATGTATCTTCAACATAGGCTGAAGTTGCATCAAGATTGCCTGCTGAGTAGATGTCGTCTGCAGTTGAGGTGGGTGCAATATCAGCATCTTGGATCACCGTTTGGTCATCCATGTAGGTATTAGCAAGGTTGCTGGATGTGTAGGCAGTCTCAGCAGTGTACCCAGATGTGTATGCTGGAGAATCTATTTCGGGTGCAGAGAGACTTTGCTGCGGAGTAAAATTCTGTGCGTTAAAGTCTGCATTGCTAGAGCTAGGGTCACTGTCAGCACTAGAAGTTGCGTCATCAACTTTAGTTTTGAGGGTGTTAATAGCTTTGGCTGCACTCGGGTTGATGGTGCTGGCTTTGCTTTCTGCTTGGTCTAAGGTACCCATCACGGAAGGCTTAATTTCCTGAGCCTTCTCTTTTGCTGTCTCTACTGCGTTGTCTACAGCGTGGCTAATCTCTTCCCCTTTCTCATTGCTGATTGCGGCTCCAGCAACTCCACCAACTACGGCACCAATGGCTGCGCCTAATCTTCCAGCTACCATGTTGCCAAGGACTGCTCCAGCTAAACCGCCGCTCACAGCCCCGATTCCAACAGATGTTGGGTGGTCAATTGGTAAGTCAATACTGGGTTCAGCAGCTTCATTGTGCTGAGCCATAATGCGATCGCTATCTGTCATCTGATTATCCCCCGTTTACTTAAAGCGGCATAAAGCCTGGTTTGTTAAAGCCTTATGGCCAAATTTAACAACCCAAGCAAAGCCTTACACTTGGCTAGAGGGGGACATTGCCAACCTGGAGATCAGTCTATAGTTGTAATAATTGCCCAGTAGGGAAGATAAACGCTTTCGGTACTGGATATCGAAGCCTCTACCTCAGCTTATTCAGATACTTCTCCGGCTGATGGTTGTGAGTTTTGTTGAGCCTCGTTATTTCCAGTGTTTGTCATTTCACTATAGACATTAAGCAACACTGCTAGAGTTAAAACCCCGCCGATCGCGGCCGCGACACCTCCTAAGTTAAAGGCAACTGATTCCACAGGATTTCCAGCGTTTCTTTGATCCTTAGACATGGCAATGGGGCAAATGAAAGACTGCTAACCCCGTTTTCATGCAGCAAAACTTTTTCCCGCCAAATTCTTATCAAGTTGCTGTAATCGTTTGTAAAGAAGAATTTAAGTTTGCTAGAACCCTATGGAGCGATCGCTTGATAGCCACGGATATATCAGATTAAAAACTTTCTGGGTTAAGAACTTCGGATAAATATCCTGTACTTAGACAGATGCCAATTTCAGCCCGTTCTACTGAAATTGAAGGGATAGACAAAAAATCTTAGATGTTGGATGAGGATGGTGCCCATGAATGAGAAAGTTAAAGAAACAAAAGTGACTCGTGAGGAATACGAAGATCAAAACGTAGGTGAAGATCCGGAAGTGGATCAATCCCCTGCTGAGGCTGTGACTGACCCCAGCAAGATTACAGGTGAAACAGAGGAAGACAATCCTACGGATGCAAGCGATATGCCGACAGAAAGCTCTCCTGCAGACGCACCTGGAGTCAAGTTGGATAAACCCATCAACAGTAAATAATTGGAAGGGTTCTAGACACAGCTCAAGCCTTTTGTGCGAATCAGCTTTACAAAGGTTTAGTACCAGTCATGCGTTTTTCAGAGGAGTTAACCCTGAGTAGAGGCGAACTGGTGTTTGCCTTTGAGGGACTTACAACAATTTCTACTTGTATAAACCACAAACCTTTGTAGGGGCGGTTCGCGAACCGCCCCTACGTTATAGCTCCCCCATTTAGAAATGGCTGTGTGGTTCATACAAATGAAAATTGCTGTGAGTTAAAACTAGAGAAGGGAAGCAAAACTCTTTGCTTCCCTTCTCTAGTTTTAGTTTGTATAGCTGCGGTCATAAAGAAATCAGGAGTCCGTCAAAGTCTATGACACTCCAGGAACTGGTGAGGATGTTGAGCACCTAGATTGTTGATGTGCGATAAATAGGGACGAGCTATGAGAAATTATGTAGCAGGTACTACATAGTTGCATTGGCTTTGTAAGGCGAAGGGTTAGAGAGATGTGAAGTCTCTTTTTACCTAGGTTTGAGCCTTGCTATTAATCTCGCTTCATCCTACCTCGCTTTGTCAGGAGTTCTTTCAGTGAAACGGTTGGTTTTGCCGCTAGCTATCGCTTTAGTCGGAGTACTTTCTTGGGTCGAAACTGCGTCTGCGACCCAGCAGGCTTTAGGAGAGACATCGCAAGATGCATCGATCGCTCAGGTGATGAGTGATTCTGCAAACGATTCAGGTAGTGCGGTTGATCGGTCCTGGCAACTAATCGAGACGGGACAGCGGTATGCAGCAACGGGGCTGCGTGAACAGGCGATCGGCGTGTTGCTCGAAGCTGAGCAAGCAACCAGAAGCGTTACAGACCCAGTAACGCAAGATCAGCTTTTAGTCAGGATTGTGGCAGAGCAGGCAAAGCTGGGCAATGCTGATTTGGCGATCGCCATCACTTCCACGATGGGCTACGGAACCTATGCCCCTGAATATTGCTGCATTCCCCTCAGAACAGAAGCGGAGAGGGCGATCGCCCAAGCCTATTTAAACGCTGGTCAACTTGAGCAGGCAGTCCAGTTTGCCCAAAGCATCGAGTCGGCGGATTCAAAGTATCAGGTTTTAACTTGGGCGATTAATGAGTTAGCCAGTCAGGAACGCTTTGACCAGGCGATCGCCCTTACAAATAGCATCGTGTATGATACCTATCAGAAAGTGTCAGCTCAACATACTGTTGTCAGAGCCTACGCTCGGGCTAATCGCTATGACGAAGGACTCGCATTTACCAACACGATTCCCCAAGAGAACAATGAGCGATCAACCGCTCAATATACGCTGGCGCAAATGGCTATCCGCAATGGGCAGTACGACCAGGCGCGTCAGATTGCCCAACAGCTTACAGACGTTAGCTCTAAAATTCAGGCTTTTACCGAGATTGCGTTTGCCTATGCAGGCATTGGTGAGTCACAGCAAGCCGTTGAGCTTATTTCTCAAGCTTACGAATTGGCTCAAGCCAATGCCCAGATACAGCTTTATTCACAATGGGTCTATAACTTTGCTCAGGTTGGGGCGTTTGATCGGGCTTTGCAAGTTGCCAATAGTGCGGAGAATGAGTACGACCAAGCTGATTCTAAAATCAGCCTTGCCCGGGCTTACCTGAACAATGGGGAGTATGAGCGTGCATTTGAGATTGCTCAAACAGTTCAAGATGGCGAGTTGCAGCCGTTTGCAGATATTCCAGATCCAAAAGTTGAGATCTTTAATCAAATAGTCGAGCGATCGCTTGCTATCGAGCAAGATGGTTTCGCGTTGCGGGTTGCTCGAACCTATGGCAGCCCTGTCAATCAGACGAGAGCGCTGCGATTAATTGCTCAACACTATACGAAAACAAATCAGCCTGAGTCTACCGTCGCAGTTTTGGCGGAAGCGCTGGAAGTTGCTAAAACGATTGATTCAATTCCTGTTGCGATCGACCGCAACACGGTTTACAACACGCCGAATTCTAGTTTGCTACTTGATATTGCCACCGATTATGCTCGTCTAGGCGAAACGGAGCAAGCGATCGCAACGGTTGATTTAGCCTTGCAATCCGTCCAAACCTATAATTACGCAACCAGCGGCTACTACAGCAGTATTGCAGGATTAAGAACTTCGGCGTTAACTGCGATCGCTGCCGCTTATGCAGACCTAGAACAGGACCGTCAGGCAGTTGAGACATTAAGTGCGGCTGTTTCTACGGCTGCAACTATTGAAAATACAGCTTTACGAGTTCGGGAATTAAGTCAAATTGCCAAGACGTATGGTGCAGCAGGTCAGGAAGATCGGGTTCGCGAGACTTTGACAGAAGCCTTGCAACTGAGTGAAAGCATTGCAGACACTCAGCAAAAACTTGGGCTATGGAATGCGATCGCCGAAGCCTACGCCGCAACGGAGCAACAGGCAACTAGAGAACTGATCAACACCGCCCTACAAACCATTCAAACATTAGATGAAAGTCAACAAGACGGACTGATTGGGCAGTTGGCGATCGCAGTTGCTTCATCCACTTCACCGACGCTCTCCTTGGAACTGGTTAACCGGATTTCTGATCCCATTGTGAAAACCACAATTCTGGTTGAGATTGGAGCAAAATATGCAGCCACCAACCCCCAACCTCAAGCTGAAGTTATTGCTGCAATTGTGCAAGCGGCTGACAGCATCCCCGACAGAAATCAGCGCAATAATCTTTTGAACGACCTGATCCGCAACCAGTATGCGCCTTCTTGGTCTGGAAGCAGCCTTTGGCAGTACGATTTTGCATCTCAACTCAATACCATGCTGCAAGCGCCTAACTTAAAAGCTTACAACTGGGCGTTGATTGCTTGGGGCTATGCCAATTATGGGCAATCAGAACGGGCGAGTGAAGTGCTAGAAATGGGACTTGAACTGGCTGATGCGATTGCCGACCCCATTGAACAAGAGGAAATGCATTGGCAAATGCTGAATGATGCGATCGGACTGCGGCATTACGACCTGGCAACACAAGTTGCCAATAGACTAAAGCAACCTGCTCAGCAAGCTGCGGCTCTTCGTCAAATTTCTCACCTTCAGTAAGGTCCCTTTAATTAAGGCTACAGATGGAAGGGCACCCCGCGTCGCGGGGTGCCCTTCCATCTGTAGCTTGTTTTTGTAGAAACGGTATTAGTTAACTTTCAATTCATCCCGGTGCTTCTTTGAGCGAGAAATGAGTCCAAGTGTGCCAACGGTTAGTATTCCCAAAACCATAGCGGGTTCTGGAACAGATTCAGCTGCTTCAAAAGATTCGATTTGACCGCGAATTTCGCCGCCAGGGAAGGCTGCGGAATGAACGTTGAAATAGTAGCCACCCGCTAAGAAACTGTTGAAAACTACGTCGGGAGTCACTACACCTGCGGCAAGTACATCGTTGGAAGTATAGTCTCCGACGATGGTACCTGATGTGGTGCCTCTAAAACTGTCGATGCTGTCCAGAAAGTGAACCACAGGACCATTGGTGCCGCGCTCGCCAAGGTGAATATGTCCGTCTGCAAGCGGCCCTTCCAATCCAGCGTATTCGACCGTGTAGTTAAATACCCAACTTGTTACGTCTCCAACTAGTGTTCCTGTTGCAGTACCCTGAGCTGAACTGGTGCTAATGTTAGGCGCGACTTCTTGCTCAGCTTCTAGCGGAACGGAATAGGAGAAGGTTGCTGCTTGTGCAACTTGGGGGGCGATCGCTAAACCTGCACCCAAAAGACCAATCATCCACAATTGCTTCATAAGAAATTTCCTCACAGTTAGAAAGTTAACGGGTCGGCTACTCAGAGAAACCACTGTCTTTATCTACGAGCTCAACTTTCAATTGGATTGATTTTTCTTTTTTTGACTGGAACTTAAAAATTGCTTGACTTTCCAGTCAACTGGAGGCTCTAAAACAAGAATTAGACCTGAACTAGATCTGATGGATAGTCTTAGATCCAAAAGATGTGTTCTTGTCTGTAAAGAGTTAGGAGTATGAAGCAGAAAACTATGAAACTCAGAAGCACTCTACTAGCACTAACCCTTAGCGGTTCATTAACCGTTCTGTCATTTGGACTTGCTGCCTGTTCTCCTTCCGAATCTTCGACCCAACCTGAGGTCAGCCAAGAATCCGGTACCGCAATGGAAGGGATGAACCACGGTGCACATGCCATGAATATGGATTTAGGCCCTGCCGATGAAAGCTTTGACCTGCGGTTTATTGACGCGATGATTTTGCATCATCAGGGGGCTGTCGAAATGGCACAAACGGCGTTGGAGCAATCCAGTCGAGATGAAATTAAGCAATTATCCCAGACGATTATCGCCGCCCAAGAGCAAGAAATTCAGCAAATGCAGGAATGGCGACAAACCTGGTATCCTGATGCAGCAAATGAACCAATGATGTATCACGCTGAAGCAGATCACATGATGCCAATGACTGAAGAGATGAAGGCAAGCATGGCGATGAATGTCGATTTAGGATCTGCTGATGAAGAGTTTGACTTGCGCTTTATTGACGCGATGATTCCTCACCACGAGGGGGCAGTGACGATGGCTGAAGAGGCGCTAGAAAAGAGCGATCGCCCCGAAATTCAGCAGCTAGCTCAGGAGATTATTGACAGTCAGCAGCCTGAAATTGATCAGATGAATCAGTGGAAGCAAAGCTGGTATGGGCAGTAGTTTGGCGTAGCTAATAGCCATTGCGGTGTCGCTTCATTCCTGCCTCAAATAGGGAGCGATGCCGCTTCTTTAAGTTTGACTTCAGTTTGGGGTTTGGCGAGGAGGAAGGATTGAATGTACCCGATCTAGTAATTCTTCATACTCGATTGGTTTACGTAAAAAGCCATCGGCACCTACCTCAAACCCTTCTGCTGCCTTGGGTTGGTCATACGCTGTAATCAGTAAGATGGGAATAAACGGAAGCTGGCGATTTTGACGGATTTGTCGAGTTACCTCAAAACCGCTCATGTCTGGCATCATGACATCGAGTAACACTAAATCTGGCGGTTCTTCTGCAATTTTAGCCAGAGCTGCATAGCCGCTATCTGCGACTTCGACCCGATACCCTTCCTCCTCTAAAAGAACCTTGAGTAGAAATGAATTATCTGGAAGATCATCTACAACCAAAATTCTGTCAGCGGTGACAGCTACCTCATTCAACAGAGCAACCATAGGACAACAACCAGGTATCAAGTCTTAAAAGACTATTTAAACTAGATTGTCGTCGTTTGAAGACTCATTGTCCTCACTCATTAGAAGCATTGTTGCCATTTGTTAGCCGCTTGCCCACTGCTGGCAGCCTACCGGAGTTTCACATCGTTGTTCCGAGGGGGGGAATGGCTTGAATCTTCTGTTTGCTTAGAGTCAAAGTCAGAGCAGGCGATCGCCCGTTCCGTAGCTGCGTCTAGCGGATTCACTGCACACTTAAGGTATGCGCTGCTAGTGTAAAAGCGACAGTTTTTACAGGGAATTTGGCTAGCAGGTTGAAGCTTCTTAAGTCTGCTCTGGGTAAATCGAAAGCCTTCCGAGAAGGCAAAAAACAGTACAACCCAAACGATGGCAAACCAAAGCGGCAGCAACAACCAGGCAGCATCCGTAGCTTTAAATTCTGATCGAGTAGATTCAGAGGTAGACTGAGCGATCGCGGTTTCAGTCCAGACTGCGTTTGTCAAAGGTTGAGAAGCTGGCTCGTCAGTCGTTGCGTGCATCAACTGTGTGGTTTCAATGCTCTCGCTTGGGCGACTTCCTGCCGTTAGGTCACTCACGTTTCTGGTCAATCCCTGTTCAGACGATGTATCAACACTCATGTTGCTTATAACCCTACCAGAAGCACACGCCTGTACAAACTTGTCAAACAACCTACCCCAAAGTCAGAGTAGCTCTAGTCCTTTGGATATCTTTATAACTAATTTGTGCTGGGCAGCGTCTCTGTCAAAGGTTCGGGTTTTATTGGTTCAAGGCATTCAAGATCTGCTTTAGTTACACTCTCGTGAATTAATTTGTGAATTAATGAGTTAAGTTGGCGATCGCTGCGACTACTTCTGCGGGCTGAACGGGCCTTGTAAGGCAAAGCTGAACGTTTTGCAAAAAGTCATCTTCAAGTTTGGAGGCAGTTAGAGTGATCGTCAAGATTTCTCTACTCTGAGCGTTCTCGACTGCTTTAATTTGATTCATCAAAGCAGGTCCGTCTGTTGCGACAAAACTAGTATCGATGATCACAACATTTGGCTGAAGCTGATCAAGTTTGACGATCGCCACTTTGGGAGTAACTACAATTGCCCAAAATCCGTGGTCCTCCAAAGATTCTAGAAGGCGATCGCCTTCTGCCAGTGGTGAAACCACCAGGACGCACAAACTGCCAAGCGGCATGAAGCTAGATCGATATTCGGGCCGGTGTGCTTTGCCCCAGTTACACATCAGTTCCATGATGGGGCGAATTGTCTCACCATAAGGCGTGAGCGAATATTCAATGCGAGACGCAGTTGCACGATGGGCTTGGCGACGAATCAAGCCATCTGCCTCCAGTTCTCGCAACTGTTGCGTCAGCACCTTGTGAGTGATGTCGGGCATTAGCTGTTTCAACTCGCTAAAATGCTTTGTTTCCTGCCTCAACCACCATAGGATGACACACTTCCATTTACCCCCAATCACTTTAAGCGTGATTTCTACCGGCGAGTTGTACTTTGGCTCAGACCTTCTCATTGCCCTTTTGGTATCATCCTTGTCTCTATTGGGTGGCTCTTGTCATCTTGTAATGCCTCCGCCGGTGGTTGAATCATCAGGTGGAAACCCATGAAAATCCTTGATGATAAGTCCCGACAGCAATCACAGTTTTCAGTTAGCTAATTAAGTGAGCTAGTTAGACTTAGTTGAATAGAGTCAACCCTAATGGCAATGGTGAAAGTGAGATTTATTCCTAGCTTATGATGTAGAACTCCTGCCTTGTGAAGAGGCTCTAACCTCCAGATAGACACACGGACAAACGCAAACAGTAGATGCTAGATGAATAGATGCTAGATGAATGAATTTGGGATCATGCTGTCAGTGTAAACCCTATTGCCCAGAAGATCTGTAGCGATCGCTCTGGGAAACTTCACACTTGATCACAATGTTCCTTAATGAACTGTATCGCTGGCGTGAGATTGTCTAACTCTTAAGGTAGAAGTTAACCATAAGGGGAGGCAGTATTCTAAGTCCAACAGTGAGTTAAAAGCGATACGAAATACTCAAAGTTAAAGATCCTTCCTTTAATCCAGCTATGACGTTCACACCTAAACTGTGAACAAGAGAATGCAGGGCTTAGCCTCTAACTAGAGGTTTCATTCCTGCACCGTTTCCATCTCAATTGAGGTTGAGATGGACTGTATCCGTTTTATCGCTTCCGATCTCGTTGCTTACCTCACTGGTTGATTGCTGGTGAAGGATAGATCTGGGCATAAAAGACAGTGTTGATGCTCAAACTTGTCTTGAACCAAGCACCCTCAAATCTTGGCTTAAGGGAAGTCCCCTGGGATGTAGGGGTCCAAACCTCAAATTCCAGGTTCATCAGTTGAGATCTTCAACTTGAGTGAGTTTGATCAACGTCTCTTGTAGGCAAATTACCTTCTGACTCTTCAACAGTTGCGTTGAGGGGCAGCTTTTAGTGTGGTGGAAAAAATGTATAACCTTCTACGGCTCTCTCAATCCTTCCTACTCGTTAGTTCTCTCGTAGCAGCAGGCAGTTTGATCGGGTCTTCTCCTGTGAAGGCCGATTCGGTAGTGGTAGATGACAATGGGGCAACGAATGCAGCGATTGCACCCGAAACCGAGTTTGAAATAGCTGATTTTGAAAGTGTTAGTCAGAATCATAATTCAGCTATTGAACAAGCTGCTGAGCCAATAGCATCTGTTAACAGTACCGCCGTCAATCCAAACAGCAATTCAATTTCTCAAAGTCTATTTAGTTTAGAGACTGATTCTCAACCCGATTTACAAACTAATCCTCAAGCGAGTTTGCAAGATAGCTCTCAAGCTAGTTCTGAGGCTTTTGCTGAAGACTCTACAGCTGCATCGCTCCCAGCATTAACTGAACCAGTATCAACTGAGTCGGTTGTAGCTCAATCGGTTGATCAGCCAGTCGCTCAGTCAGTTGCCCAGTCAACGGTGGCTCCAAGTGATACTCAAGTTGAAGTACTTGCTAATCCACTTGAAGACTCTCAGGGGATGGCTCAACTAACTTCCGTTTCTCAACTTTCTGATGTGCAACCCACCGATTGGGCGTTTCAAGCGTTGCAGTCTTTGGTTGAGCGATACGGTGTCATTGCGGGCTATCCCGATGGCACGTTTCGGGGCAATCGTGCCCTGACTCGATATGAATTTGCGGCTGGACTCAATGCTGCCCTCGACCGAGTCAATGAATTAATTGCGGCTGGCTTGGCAGAAACGGTCACGCGAGAAGACCTGGCAACGTTGCAACGCTTGCAAGAAGAGTTTGCGGCTGAATTGGCAACCCTTCGCGGTCGAGTCGATGTGCTGGAAGCACGAACAGCTGAACTGGAAGCCAACCAATTTTCTACCACTACAGTATTGAATGGTGAGGTGATTTTTGGACTAGTTAGCGTCATAGATGGCAACAACGCTAATGATGAACCAATCGATCGCAATCCTACCTTTGGTTATCGGGTGCGGCTAAACTTGGAAACTAGCTTTACGGGTGAAGACCTGTTGACTACTCGTTTCCAGGCAAATAACATCACTCCTCTAGGTGGCACTAATGAGGGTGTGCTGCAAACCAATGAAGGACGAGTCGAATTTGACGGCGACAGTGACAATGAGTTCCAACTAGGGCTATTGCGTTATCGCTTCCCGCTGGGCGATCGCACCAACATTTATCTTGCCGCCACGGGCAACGGGTTTGTTGACTTAGACGCATCTGCCCAACTCACCCCCTACCTCGACGGCAGTGCTGTTTCCCTGTTTGCCTTGCGTAACCCGATTTACAACTATTCCTCAGGGGCAGGTTTCGGCATCAGGCACTTCTTGACCGACGATATTGAAATTAACTTGGGCTATCTCGTACCCGATGCAGGCAACCCTGACCCCGGTAGTGGTTTGTTTAACGGTAAGTACGGCGCACTCGCTCAGGCAATCTTTTATGGATTTGATCAACGCTTACGGATTGGCTTGAGCTACATCAACAGCTACACCCCTTCCGATGAGTTTTTTGGACCTGCCACAGGCAGTAACCTGGCAAACGAAACGTTCGATCGCCCTGTTTCTGTCAATTCCTACGGTGTTTCTGGTACGTTCACCCTGACTCCTGGTCTTGCTGTCGGTGGATGGGTTGGCTATTCTAACCACCGCTACATCGGTAGAGGGGATGGAAATGTATGGACTTGGGCAGCTAGCGTCGCCTTCCCTGACCTGGGTGGTGAAGGCAATCTGGGAGGTATTCTTGTGGGGATGGAACCTCGACTCACGGAGATCGACGACTCAGTCAACGGTGGAGAAACTGACCCCGACACTTCACTACACTTAGAGGCGTATTACAAGTATCGGCTGTCAGACAACATTGAAATTACCCCTGGCGTGATTTGGCTAACTGCGCCTAACCACGACGCTGATAATGATGATGCGATCATTGGTGTTCTGAGAACCGTGTTCCGCTTCTAACGGAGTCGGATTGTGTTGAGGGTGAGTGTCGAACCATTTGCCAGTCCTCCCGATCGTCACCTATCGTTCACTGTAGCAAACCTTGAATTGTCCATTAGTTAATGGTGAAACGCCGAGACCTGCGACTTCTTTAAGAAGTCGCAGGTCTTAGCCTTTAGGTGACCGTCTGGTTAGCGATCGCCACTATGCTGCCATATCGAACAACAGCACTTCTGCATCTTCAGCGGCTCCTTGAAGCGTGATCTCAGATTCCTCCGAGATAGCCGCTCCATCCCCTGCGGTGAGGGTTTGACCGTTGAGCTGAACGGCACCCCGTGCCACTTGCACCCAGGCAACCCGTCCGTCTGCCAGCGTGTGGTTTGCAGTATCTCCTTCGCTCAAAACACTGGCATATAGATCGACGTTTTGGTGAATCGTAATTGAGCCGTCTCGACCATCACGAGAACCAACTAGCCGCAGTGTGCCGCGCTTCTCTGCATCAGAGAAGGTTTTTTGCTCATAGCCTGGTTCAATTCCTTTTTTCTCGGGCAGAAGCCAGATTTGCAGGAAATGCACCGGGTCAGTGTTGGAAGCATTAAACTCACTGTGCTGAATTCCACTGCCAGCAGACATCCGTTGCACGTCTCCAGGACGAATCACTGAGCCAGTGCCAATGCTGTCTTTATGTTCTAATGCACCTTCAAGCACATAGGAAATGATTTCCATATCACGGTGTCCGTGAGTGCCAAAACCCTTTCCAGGAGTTACTTTGTCTTCATTAATCACGCGCAAATCAGCAAAACCCATGTAGCTGGGGTCGTAGTAGTTGCCAAAGGAGAAAGTGTGACGACTATCGAGCCAACCAAAGTTTGCAGCGCCACGTTCTTGAGCGGGTCGAATGGTAATCATCTGGATTCCTCCTGATTCAGCGGTTGAATTGCTTTTGGAATACTTTTATTATGGATTGAATCTCCTGAAAAGACAATATACTAAACTAAAGACATATTGTATCTAAAAAATCTACAATCTCTACGCTATGGACAAGTTTGATGGGATTCGCGCTTTTACTCAGGTCGTGGTTTCAGGCGGGTTTGCGGCGGCTGCACGAGACATGGGACTGTCACGATCGGCGGTCAATAAACTGGTAATTGCTCTAGAAAATGATCTGGGGGTGCAGTTGCTGCACCGCAGTACGCGAGTCGTGACTCCAACTGAAACCGGTCTAGCCTTTTATGAACGGTGTGTAGAAATTTTGGCCAGTCTAGAAGAGGCAGAGCGATCGCTCACTCAGCTTCAAAAGGAACCCAAAGGAAGACTGCGCATCAATGCACCGATGTCGTTTGGCATAATGCATCTGTCTCCTGCTCTGGCTAACTTTTTGGTGCAGTATCCCGATCTTCAGGTGGAGTTGACGTTGAGCGATCGCTTTGTTGACCCAATCGAAGAAGGCTTTGATATCACCGTGCGAATTGCCAAACCCCAAGCGAGTGCCAGCCTAATCGTTCACACCCTTGCTCCAGCTCAACGGGTACTCTGTGCCTCGTCCACCTACCTTGAAGCTCACAACATTCCAACCCATCCTAATGAACTGCGGCATCACTCCTGTTTGCATTACGGACAGCTTGCTTTCGAAAATCAATGGACACTCATCGGACCCGATGGAGAACATACTTTCTCCGTCAAAGGCACATTATGCTCTAACAATGGTGAAGTGCTGAGAGATGCCGCAGTTCGAGGGCTAGGCATTACACTTCTGCCTCGATTTATCGTAGAGCCAGAACTCCAGCAGGGCAAACTTCAGGTTGTGCTGCCAGACTACCACCCGACTGAACTCTCAATTTACGTGATTTATCCCGTCAATCGTCACCTTTCTACCAAGGTTCGGCTACTCGTTGACTTCCTCCAACAGCAATTTGGTTCTCACTAGGCGATTTCAGAATCACTTACTGCTTCTCAAATTGACGATCTACGTTTGACTCCCTCCAAGATGAGTGGGATGTTTCGTCGGAGCTTTCAAGCCCAAATGACGGTGAAGTATGGTGACGGTAACGCTCGTTAAGCGGAGCGGGTATTCGGGTGGGGCAGATTTTTAAAGAAATGTTATTA
This sequence comes from Oculatella sp. FACHB-28, assembly GCF_014696015.1. Taxonomy (NCBI): domain Bacteria; kingdom Bacillati; phylum Cyanobacteriota; class Cyanophyceae; order Oculatellales; family Oculatellaceae; genus Oculatella; species Oculatella sp. FACHB-28. Next base: position 99,601 of record NZ_JACJPJ010000035.1, read on the forward strand.
CTACAGTAGGAGAAATGTATCAAAAAAATTATTAATCTAAGGTGCCAACTTGTCATAGCTGTAGTTATCTTAGTTCTAGTCAACCTTAGAGCGAGCAGTGCAAAATGCTATCCCAGCCTTCAAGTAAGTCAAAATGCTTAAGTGACGCCCCTGTCCGAAGTATCAATAGAAACGCAGCCAACATTGATTCCATTAACTCTCCTATTTAGAGAGGGAAATAATGGTTTTTATACCAATTCTCCTCAAGGCTGCTATAGAAACGGTATTAGCTGATAGTTATTGGTTTCATGGGTCAAAAATAGCTACATCAATCTTCTAACTAACGTGAGTTCGGGATAAGAAATCGTCAGAACCCCTGATTTTTCGTACCTCATTTCGTTGCAGTGAATCAAGCTATTGTCAGCAAGGTCCACAGATGCAATTTTTCTCAATAAACAACCTTATTGAGAAGAGCCTACAGCAATACCCTTTGCCTAAAGCCTTTTATACCAAACCTTGCAGCGTTTAGCTTAACCCGAACTCACGTTAACTAGGAACTTCAGGACCGATAAATGACAAGCCAAAAATCTCCGCAGAGGCGAAGCTTCTACCGCTTTGACCCAGTTGCAACTTTGCTAATCAAGAAATTTAATCTTATTCCCGTTAGCTTTGGATTGTTGTCAATTCCAATCGTTTCTATCTTTTATCTATTGGTTGCCTGGATCAGCAATACGCTGTGGACTCAAGGAGAACAAGTCGGACTATTACAAGACTGGTTTCCCTGGTTCTGGACACTACTCATTAATCCAGTCGTTTTAGGGTATTACTTATGGAGCTTTGAGGCAATCAGTGATGTCATCGAAGATCTCGAAGAGTCTGATGTTGTGACGACTCAACAAGCGGAGATTGATGCAATTGTTTTGAATCCCTATTATCAAAAGCTGCATAAGTACATAGCTCTGGGTTGTGCAGTTGCTTACAGTGTTTTCGTTTTTATTAGCCAACCCAGCTTGAAGAATAACTGGTATGGTGCTGGGGTACTACCAAACTTAGCCGTCACGATCGCCACTTTTGTGGGTGTGTACGTCGGTAGTATGTTGGTACTTACTCTCATTACCAATATCAGAATTCTTCATCGCATTTTTGAAGAAAAAGACCTTAATATTAATCCTTTGCATCCTGACCGCTGTGGTGGGCTTCACTCGCTCAGCAACTATTCCTTGAAAACTGCTTATCTTGCTGCTGTTTTAGGCATCATGGTTGGTTTAATCGAATATCAGTTTGTGACTCAGGGTGTTGGAAAAGTTTATTGGTTTGTTCATCTGATTATTCCAATACACATCGTTTTATCAACAGCCTGTTTTTACAGTCCGCTGTTGGCTGCCCATAGGGGCATGAAGAAGGCTAAGGAAGAGCTTCTCCACAAAATTGCTCGACAGTTTCACGCTGATTATTCCCGAATTCACGAAAGCTTAGCTGGAGACGCAGAAATCTTGAAGCAGGGAACCGAGAAAATTCAAGGATTACGCGATTTCTACAAGTTTACTGATGAGTTTCCTGTATGGCCCTTCGACGTTCAAACCTTTCGGCAGTTCTTGCTCACTGTTCCGGCTCCTCTGCTGCCTATTTTCCTTGGTTTGCTGCAAGAGGCTGCTGGAATGCTGCTCAAGAACTTAGGTATTAATCTTGGCTAAAAGCTAAAAGAGGGGATAGTTCTTGGAACTATTTGCTAACCCTTTATCCGACCTCGTAGGTGTGCCAAACTTGTAACTCACAATTGCTGACCCAAAGCTGTTTTAGGCTTTGCTGAACTTGCTGTAGTCATTTGCGGCACAAAGTTGACCGCAAGATTTTACAAGTAGAACAGAAACCAGATAGCTGAATGTTTGTGGGTTTCTCTAAGCTAAAGAAGTATCGTTCAAGGCTCGTATCCAAGTTGCTTAGTTAATCAAGGGATGAGGTGCTAGATATGGTAACTGTTTATCACTGGTCTTTTGCAGTCAAGCTATTTTCAGCGTTGGGTTGTGGGCTCATAGCGGGTGTCTTTTTTGCCTTCTCCACTTTTGTGATGAAAGCGCTGGCTCAACTTCAGCCCGCTCAAGGTATTGCTGCCATGCAGTCGATTAATATTACGGTAATTAATCCCTGGTTTTTTCTTGCCTTCTTTGGCACGGCGATATGTTGCCTGTTTCTAGCTATCTCCTCGTTGAGATGGCATCCGCCGGGAACTGTGTTTTTGCTGGTCGGCAGCTCACTTTACCTAATCGGCACTGTTTTGGTAACCATTGCATTTAATGTGCCGTTGAATGATGCATTGGCGATCGCCAGACCTGATAGCCCTGAAGGGGCTGACCTGTGGGCAAGTTACCTCACTAACTGGACAATCTGGAATCATGTTCGAACCATTGCGGCATTGGCGGCAGCAGTATTACTCACAATCGCCCTTTGTTATCCGGCAGCGAAGTGAGAGGTGAGCGGCAGCGTTTAATCAGCATTGTTTCAGCTTAGCGACGGCTTTCCATCTCTAAAACTCGTCTGGAAAAGTCACTGTCATGGTCAAACATCCTCAAATTCTTTAGAATCACTACAAATAGGTGTCCCCTCTAGAAAATTTCTAAAGGGGAACTCAACGAGCGCATTTTCTGAAGTGGTTAGTTACTCAGTGTCGTCATGGGCAAATCGGTTGTAGAGGAAGTCTAGCGCGTGGTTTCGGAGGTCATAATATTCCGGGTCTTCCATAATTTGGGTGCGATCGCGCGGACGCGGAAAGGGAATCTCCATCACTTCGCCAATCGTAGCTGCGGGACCGTTGGTCATCATGACCAGGCGATCGGCTAGAAACAGCGCTTCATCAATGTCGTGAGTAATCATCAACACGGTGCAGCGGTGATCATTCCAAATTTTCAACAGTTCTTCTTGAAGTTCCTCTTTGGTGATTGCATCGAGTGCGCCAAAGGGTTCATCCAGGATCAGAACTTCGGGACGAATGGCTAGAGCACGGGCGATCGCCACCCGCTGTTTCATTCCACCTGAGAGCTGGGGCGGCTTTTTGTCTGCGGCATCTGCCAAGCCAACCATCGCCAAATGTTCCCGCACAATTGCTCGCTTCTCGGCTTCTAGCTTCTTGGGATGGACTGAATCCACTGCCAGGTAAACATTCTCAAATGCAGTCAACCAGGGTAGAAGTGCGTATCCTTGAAACACCACCATCCGGTCTGGACCTGGCTTCGTGATTGACTTGCCGCGTAGCTGCACACTTCCTTGACTCGGTTGGTTGAATCCAGAAACCATGTTGAGCAATGTGGTTTTACCGCAGCCAGAGTGTCCGATTAAACAAATAAACTCACCTTGCTTAATAGAGAGGTTGACATCTTGTAGAACTGGATAAGGCCCCTTTGGGGTGGGATAAACTTTTGAGACGTTAGCGATTTCCAAGAAAGACTTAGCCTGAGGCTGCTGAGAGATTACTACGGACTTGGTTTCAACTTGTTTTAGCATTTGCATTGTTGGTAGTTGTGGTTCGTGTGGAGCAAACCCCTGTAGAGATTTTGTTTGCCTATCTACAGGGGTGTAATTAAGATTTACCGTTGGTCAGTTAGTACCGGATTCGTTGAAATCATCATGCTGTGAAACTATGTGCTCTTTAGGCGGCAGTCCTACGAGAATCAAGCATGACTTCTGCCACGCTAAAGTCACGTTTGACCGAAAGAGCGTTCAAGTAACTGATTGGATCTTCAGCATCAAACTTAGCACCATCAAATAGTTGGATAGGGCCTCGATGATATTTGATATCCACCATTCCTAACTCTCGTGCCGCTGTGCTAAACGCACCGACCCGGCAAACTCGCTCCAAGATTTCTAACCAGTTGCGCGGGAAAGGAATATCTCCCCAACGAGCCATTTGCGTCATCATCCACAGATGCTCGGTGCGGCTGGGACGGTTAACTCCTTCTCCATAAAACAGGTGGTGAGCATACTCACGCATGGGTTGCTCCAAACTACAAGTTTGAGTATTAGGATCACCCAGTTTGATGTAATCAATTGATGTGCCGACATAAGCCTTGGCAGAGAGAATTTGCTGGATTTCCTGGTGATTCGCTTCATTTGCACAATATTGGCAGGCTTCCAGCAAGGCTTTGATCAGGGCAATGTGAGTATTAGGATAAGCGATCGCCCAATCCTCCCTTACGCCCAACACCTTTCCAGGATGTCCCAGCCAGATCTCCAAATCTGTTGCAACGGTGAAACCAGTACCCTCAACCGCAGCCCGAAGATTCCAAGGTTCGCCCACACAGTACCCATCAATGGTTCCAGCTTTCAGGTCAGCAACCATTTGAGCTGGCGGAATCGTAGTGAGTGAAACATCGTGATCGGGGTCAATTCCACTGGTAGCAAGCCAGTAACGCAGCAGCAGATTGTGCATCGAAGAAGGATGTACCATTCCCAGTGTATGGCGCTGACCAGGTGTTTCGAGAATCAAGCGCTTGAAGTCGGTAGCGCTATATACACCCTGTTCATAGAACTTTCTTGCGAGTGTCACGGCGTTACCGTTGCGAGTCATCGTGAGTGCACTCACCATAGGCAATGGCTGGTCTTGATGCCCGCCTGCTGTTAGCCAAACTGGCATTCCTGCTGGCATTTGAGCTGCATCTAGATATCCACCTGCAATCCCATCGACAACGCCGCGCCAACTTGTTTCACGTACCAGGCTAACCTCATCTAGACCATGTTTGGCAAAGAAGCCTTTTTCCTTGGCAACTGCGATCGGGGCACAGGCTGTGAGTGGTACAAAACCGAGTTCGAGATTCACTTTTTCTAGCCCATGACGGGCGATCGCCGTTGTCTTCTTAGCCCGCAGTTTCTTAATTCGCTTCTGTTGGTTGAGAAAATAGATTAGCTCAGACCGCAGGCTGTAGTAGCTAGGATGACTCACTACATCCATGCGCTTGCGAGGACGAGGAATATCCACATCCAGAATGCCACCAATCTTAGAGGCAGGGCCATTGGTGAGCATCACAATTCGGTCAGAGAGGAGAACTGCCTCATCTACATCGTGAGTCACCATCACGGCAGTTACTTCGTTTTCCTCACAAATTTTCATCAACTGCTCTTGCAGATTGCCCCGCGTCAAAGCATCTAATGCGCCAAAGGGTTCATCTAATAGCAGGAGTTTAGGACGGGTTGCTAGGGCACGGGCGATCGCCACCCTCTGCTTCATTCCACCAGAAAGCTGACCCGGCGGTTTATCTGCGGCATGTTGCAGCCCAACCATTTGAATGTGCTGTTCTACGATCTGCCGACGTTCTTGTTTGGGTAAGGCTGCCAAGACTTCATCGACCGCTAGCGCGATGTTTTCGCGTACTGACATCCAGGGCAGCAGTGAGTAATTTTGAAACACCACCATCCGGTCCGGCCCTGGGCGCTTTACCAGCTTTCCCTCCAGAGTCACAATGCCCTCGGTTGGTAAGTCTAATCCAGCAATCATATTGAGCAATGTAGATTTACCGCAACCCGAGTGACCAATCAGGGAAATAAACTCCCCTTTTTTGATGTGGAGGTCGATTCCTTTGAGGGCAACATAACTGCCCCCGCCGCTCAGGGGAAATACTTTATCGATTTGATCGACAGCAACAAAGGTAGACATAGGTTTAGGGATAAAGGATGAGGAATGAAGGATGAGGGTTAATACAATTCAGAAGAACGTAGGGGCGCAGCATTCAGACAAAAAATCTTGGTTGATTTCGGAGGCTATCTGCCGGATGCTACGCCCTAGCAGGAGTTCATCGCTGTTCTTCAGGAAGGATCATCCGTTGGAGATATGCCATTGCTCTATCTAAAAGCAAACCTACCGCACCGATATAAAACACCGCTAGAATCACTTCGCTGACGTAGTTGTTCTGGTAAGCGTTCCAGATGAAGAAACCAATTCCGATTACACCAGACATCACAATTTCAGCCGCGATAATTGCCAACCAAGCTAGACCAATCGCAATCCGTAGACCTGTGAAGATGTAAGGTAAAGCAGAAGGAATCAGGACTTTGAAGAAGTATTTGCGTGGAGAGATTTGGAGTACTCTAGCCACATTCTTGTAGTCCTGAGGGATTTGCTGCACACCTACTGTCGTGTTGATTAGGATGGGCCAAACCGCAGTAATGAAAATTACGAAGATCGCTGCTTGCTGCACATTCTGTAAAGCGATCAAACTGATGGGAACCCATGCTAGAGGCGCAATCATTCGCAAAAATTGGAAGATCGGATCAACTGCTTTGTTGATGGTTTGATTGGTTCCAACCAAAATTCCTAGACCAATGCCCACAACCGCTGCCGCTGTGTATCCTTTAGCGACTCTGCCCAGGCTATACATGGTTTGCCAAAACAGTCCCTTATCCAGTCCGCCTAAATCATAAAAGGGGTAGAGCAACAACTCCCGTGTTCGCTGTTCAGTCACCAGGCTGAGTGGTCCAGGTAGTCTAGTTAGCCCGGTTGAGGAAAGCAACTGCCAGACGACCAGAAAAACGAGTACTCCGATGAGGGGGAGCATGATGTTCTGACCCTGTTTCTTCCAAAAAGTCCGAGCAAAATCTGCAAAATTAGAGCCTGTAGGGCGAGTTCCTGGATTAGCAACCATTTTTTCTCCTTGAGTTGTTTATGCGAAATAGTCCAAGCTTGAGCGCGAGTAGGAAATGACTGAGCGGTGAGCGTTATCCCTTGTCCCTTAGGGGTTAAATCCGCTTAATCTGTAAACTGTTGAGGTATGCTTCTGGGTTTTCTGGATCAAACTTTGTGCCGTCAAAGAAGGTTTCAACCCCTCTCGAAGTACTGGTCGGAATGCCAGAGAAACCTGCTTCTTGCGCTGCTTCTTTCCAGAGGTCTTCACGGTTGACTCGATCGATGATTTGACGGGCTGTGTCGAAGTCGGCGATCGCCCCATTATGAAAATTCCAGCGCATCGTTTCCGTCAAGAACCACAAATCATGACTCTTGTAAGGATAGGAAACGCTACCGATGTCATCCGACCAATACAATGGACTCTTCTTAAAGTCATCAATAGCCGCTTTGCCATCAGCCATCTCGTACTTTCCTTCATATGGAGGAGTTAACACATTGGCTGGCACGTCAAAGAAGTTACGTCCTGAAACAATCTGAATGAGTTCTGCCCGGTTTGCAGGATCATCACACCATTGCTGAGCCTCCATAATGCCTTTCAGAATGGCTTTTGTTGCTTTAGGGTTGGCATCTACCCAATCAGCTCGAATTGCCAAATATTCTTCTGGATGGAATGGCCACATCTCAGCAGTCAGAGTTGCCATGAAGCCAATATCATCTGACACAATTCGATAGGGCCAGGGGTCGCCTGTGCTGAAAGCGTCCATTGATCCAGTCCGCATTCCCTGTACCGTTTCAGCCGAAGGTACCGCTAGCAAATCAATATCGGTATCCGGGTCAACTCCACCCGCAGCAAACCAATAGCGAATCCAGAAATCCTGATTCACATTAGGAAAAGTGTGTGCTGCCTTAAACTTTCTGCCTTGAGTGGCTTGAAAGCCTTTAACGTATTCAGCTGCATTTGAAATATCTAGCCCTATTCCTTTACCTGTATGAATTCCAGAAATGGCAATTCCATTTCCTTGGGTGTTGAGTTGCGCCAGAACATACATTGGCAACTTCTGACCATTGGTAATCAGTCCTTCAGAAATTAAGTGAGGCATGGGCATTTGCCACTGCCCACCGTCAATTCCACCATTCCCAGAACCAATAACCACGTTGTCACGCGCAGACGCCCAGTTTGATTGCTTAGATACGGTCACTTCGGTCATCCCGTACTTGGCAAAGAAGCCCTTTTGTTGGGCAATCACAATCGGTGCAGATTCCACAATAGGAATGTAACCCAAGGTAATGCGTGTGGTTTCAGGAGCCTGAGCTGGGTCGATCGCCGCTACAGGAGTTTGCTGTGCTGTTGCACTATTAATGGTTGCAGAAGGGGGATTTCCCAAGCATCCTTTGAGCAATATAGAGCTAGCTGCGCTTACTCCAGCGGTAAATAAAAATTTGCGTCGAGAATAGTTAGAAAAATTGGTCATAAAGCTCCTCCACAGCGCCTAAAGCTGCTAAAACGGCTGAATTCTTGATCTGGAAAAACTTAGCTAAAGTATTCCACTATGACGATTCACACCTGGCTCCTGCGTCCGTTCCCCTCAGACAGAGCGCCAGATATGTAATCTAAACTTCAAATCAATGAACAAAATTCCCTTAGCAGATAGCTTATCGCCTTTTTAATAGAAACAGTCGACTGAAACTGATAATTTGGAAATAATTATTAAATGTTTCTTATAAAATCTCTTGATTAAACACTGTTAAATCCCAATACCTTTAAGTAGTTTTATGAAGTCTATCGAAATTTACTTATGTTTTTTCCCTATTTTTATAAACAGTTCTATGAAAACCATTGGTGTTTATTTATATTTTTCTCTGTTTCCATAGACTGCTTTATGAAAACCATCAGTATTCGTCGATATCCCTCTTTACCTCTTATGAGAGGGGATGAATTTCCGTTCCTTCAAAGTGCCGTTTAATTGCACTTGTTTAGTCCAAACAAAACGAAATTGAGGTATTTCAGTCACTCCTAGTTTCTAATAACGTAGGTTAATGTCCTATTTCGTAGAAATGTAAAGTATCTTGTAGAAATGTAAGTTTTAGCAGTCGTCGGATTAATGGAACTGCTAAAGCGATTGATAACAGGAATTAATCAGTCAATTAAAATTTCCATAGTTAGTGTCTCTGGAACAAATATTGGCCGACTGGTCTACCCATCCTGTACTACAGGCATGAGTCGAGAACCAAGCAAGCAATTTGATCTTGAAGTTGCCTTATCTCAAGCAACAAAAGTATTTTGGGCGCGAGGATATGGAGCCGCTAGCCTGTCTGAACTACTGAGTCAGATGGGCATTAAAAAAAGCCTCTACGATACGTTGAGCAATATGCGATCGCTCTTTCTCAAAGCGCTAGACCATGATGCTTAGACGGAGAGCAAGTCCATTTGAAGTCAGCTATTGGCTCCAGGTTCACCGCTCGCAAACTTGGAAAAGTTCTGTAAAACCTACAGCAAATTCCTCAATGCCTGAAAGCAAAGGATGCATGATTGGTACAAACATTGCAGATTTTGGCACCAGTGATGTAGAGGTTGCAGCCGCGTTGCGTGGACATTTGCGTGGACTGGAAGACGCTTATTCAACAAAACTGCTGTAATCACAGGTGGAACAACAGGAATTGGCTATGAAACGGCTAGACGGTTTGTTGCAGAATTGCGGAGCAAAGGTAATGTGCTACGTGGGGTAAAACCAAAATTCAATTTCAGAAGTCGTCTGATCAAACCGAGCGGCGTGGACGGTTTGTGCCGATACGTGATACCAGTCTCCTGCTTGGTAATGTGTTTCCTGACCATCCACGATTAAAATTAATTCTCCCTGGGTAATCACGCCGACGTTGTCAGTGTCGTGAGTGTGAGGTGGGATGTTTGTTCCTGCTGGATAGGAGGCAAACAACACATCGCAATTTTTAGCTTCTAGCTTAAAGGCGTCGAACGGTCCCTCAAACTTAGGTAGCGATCGCAATTGCCGGGGAAAGTGTGTCATATCTTGTCTTCTCCTTAAAAAATCAATGGTTTTTCAATTGAGGATATGACAATTAAGATAAATGGATTGAAGCAGCAAATCTTTCAAATTCTATATTTCAAAATCTTGCAGCACAGGTGCCTGATTGATGGCAATTTCTCCCTCTAACTATCCGGCTTCTTTACCTGTTTTGCCTCCAATTTGGGGACGGCGATTTGAAAGCGATCGCCTATTTGTTGAGCTATGTCCCAGGCAGCCTTACCAGGTTCGATATCAGCCCAACTGGCATGTTTTAGGAATCGCGCTAGAAACCCAATCCGGCTACCATGCGTTTGCCAGCGATCGGATTAGTCCCTATCATGCGCCTGCTAATACCTTTGCTTTTACCCCAGCCCATTGTGAAACGTTTTCAGAATCAAGCCGAGGAGGAGCCTATCTAATCTTCGCTTTGTCAGAGGAACTATTTGAAACTTATGTGAGTGATATTGCACCACACCAATCCCCAACGCTACGACGGCTCTCACATCTCCACAATCAGCACGTCACGGCGATTGGACGAGCAACCCAAACGTTTATTCAAACTAATCCATCAGGTGGTCGTCTTTATTTTGAGGCGCTAGCCGCGCAATTTGCGACCCATGTCATTCTTGCTTTGTTGTCCAAGCCTGAAAGCACACCCCAAGTGAGTAAGCTCTCAGCACGGGCATTTGATCACCTGCTTGAGTTTGTTGAAGCTCATTTGTGCGAAGATCTATCGCTCAGTGCCCTCGCTGAAGTTGTAGAAATGCCTCCATCTCAGTTTGTGCGATGGTTTAAGGCAAAGGTTGGGCAATCTCCTCATGCCTGGGTTATCACCTGCCGCCTCAACCGTGCCAAAACGTTGTTAGCTAAGACAGAACAACCGATCGCCCAGATTGCTTTTGACTGTGGCTTTAGCAGTCAGAGTCACATGACTACATTGTTTTCTAGATACCTTGGTATCACACCTAAGCACTATCGAGAGATAGTTAGCCAGTAGCAGTTCTAGCTAGCTTTCAGACTTTAGATGATTAAGCGGCGATCGCCATACCATTGGCTCAAATCTCGCTCAAGTTGATCAAGGATGGCGATCGCTTCCACTATTGAGTCTGCATCAATGGCTAAAAGAGTAAACACTGACTCAACCCGTTGTTGATAGTTCTGCGGACACAGTGCAAAACCGTTGGCAAATACCACTGCGCCTTTCTCGTTCAATAAGTATTCTTCGTTGAGGGCAAATAGGACCTGATTCATACAGGCTACGCTGCGGAAACAACAACCTGCTGCATAAGCAACATCATTACGCGCGATCGCCTTCTGTGCAACAAACAGTGAAAAACTAATTTCCCAGGCAAACTTATTAACGGTTGCTTGTTTAAGTCCAGTTGGATAAGGAATTGTCTTAGCCTTTAGAGCAGCTAAAATGCCATCTGGATCGTGAAGTGGCAAACCGATCGCAACTTCGCCCATATAAATTGAGGATACAAAGCCATGAGGATGTCCCGGTTGATAATCAATCGTGATTTGCCCAGCATGGCAATCCTCAATCACACGATTAACCTGAGCCAGATCACGATAGAGAAAATCTACAGAGATACCTTCTATTTTTAGCCAACCACCCCCATTAATCCATTTTCCCCATTCACCAATTGGAGTAATTAGGTTTTCGCGATGGTTATCATCAAGTTGAGAAGCGAGTTGATTGAGAGCAATCAGATCAGGTGGGTTCTCCGGTTGGTAATAAATCCCTAGATCCACATCTGACTTCTGGGTGTGACTGCCTCTTGCTCTTGAACCACCGAGGGCGATCGCTGCAATCCCCTCAACTGGTTGCAAGCGATCGACAACACGGTGGATGAACTGAGGCAATTGTTGATTCATGTTCGCTCTACTTTCACCATCTACTCAAACCAATATCTTCAAGGTGACAAAAACGACCGCGATCGCTCTCCTGTTGTTTCTGAATCAAGCTTCTCAGCTAGGAGACGAGCAGCGATCGTATCCTGCTCACCAGCGGGTAAAAACTTTGGTTAGGCGATCGCCCTTCTCTACAAATCGAAGTTTGGGTTTGTTGTGGAGAGCCTTTTCCGCTTCATCTGGCTCAACACAGTGCTTGACAGCTAGCTTCTCGACAATTGCATCAACCAACACTCTCACTGGAGATACTTCTCCACTCGTCGCTCTTCCAACATCGCTGCTACCTGTTCATCGGTTGGTGCAGGTCGCTCTGTTTTTAACAACCCTCTCATCCGTTGAATTGCATCAGAGCGGTCAGGCTGAGCAATGGTTGTATTTTGAAGCGATTCAACGATTGCAGAGATCAGCGCAAGGCGATCGCTAGGCGACAACTTGAAGATTTGTGCCTTCAGTTCTTGCGACAACATAAGCAGATCCTAAATTTCAAGGAACTAATGTCTAGTATGAGCGATCTCACCTTTGATAAACAAGTTGATGTTTACAATATTCTTCCCAGCCACTTGTTTACTTTCCAGAAGGTGCTTGCTGTGACTAATTCTCTTATGCCTGTCCGCATCCTATTTATTCGCAGGTAAAGTTTTGAGCGGGGCGATCGATTGTTCAGGTGATTTCGCTGTACCCATCACTAGGGAGTAGTTCTACTGATTGTCGCTCAAAGCTACTCTTAATTGCTGCTTGGAATGCCTCACAAATTAATTTGAACATGCTTTGCAAATTCCTCAAAACGGGAAGTATGGTATTCTTTCGCTGATTCAACCATATTCTTAAAGTTGTCTATAGCTTCCTTCGCCTCATCAGCGTTGTTTAGGCTCTTCTTAACTGCTGGAAGTAGCTGTTTACAAAATGGTACTGTTGCCTCAACAACTGGCTCCCAAATTTTTTCAGCTTCTTGAGGTGATGTATGTAAGCCAAAAGAAACTCTAAAAGGATTAGGAATAGGTTTTCCTAGAAAAGTGTCAAGGCACTTGGCAATTGCTGAGGTTAATAGAATATGAGGCCCCCGTCTTTGAAAGAAATCTAGCTGTTTTTGCTCAGCTTCAGAAAGGGAGTTTGTTTTATTCTTGTCTACAAGTCGGCGTTTTTTAGCTTCAATACTACGAAGAAGAGAATATACAAATACAATGTGCTTAGCAGAAGTTCGTTCCGAAAAATAATTGGAGTAAATAGTATCCACCGCCCAAATGTCAGACTTGTTATTGTATGCTATGACAGGTTCCTGATGGAACGCTGCAAGAGCTTGGGCAACAGTGTCAGAAGATAATAAATTAGGTTGACGACGAATAATATCTTCGTGCCCGCCTCTTCTTCCTCCGTAATACATTGAATCAGGGATCTCTTCAAATTCTTGACGGAGTCGGCGTTGAATAGGATCGTTACTTCGGAAATCAGAAATCTCAACAGTATTTTGTCTATTGTTATACTCAATGATCTTTCTTATAGTTTTGATGTTACTGCACTTTACAAATCTAACTTGAACCATTGCGATGTCATCGATTAGTTCAACTAAACTTCCTACTGCCCCCGTTGTTTGCGCTCCATTGACAATAGAAATTCCTGTAATTTCTAATTCTTTTGCTTTGTTGATTTCCCCATATTCAGAATTTTCAACTTCCCTCTCCTGGAAGTCAGATACTAGTGCTGTTATACCATTGTTGTAAACCCAGAAGTGGCTAGGATCATTTTTGGCAGTCTCTTTGATTCCATTATTAATGTTATTGCTACTTGCTTTGCTACCTAAATACCCGCGTACATTAGCAGAAAAAAGATTTTCCCGGTGGTTTCTGACAATGTTGCGGAACCAGGCGATAGGAACCGCTGTGACAAAAGACTCCCAATCGCTATTTGATATAGTGTAACCTCCTGATATGGGAATTCTAAATTTTTCGGTGATCAAAATTGGGGCTTCTAAAGCACGGTACCATTCATCGATTGTTTCTCGTCCAACCTCAATAGCACTTACATTTTCAACTTCTATATTAGAAAATCTAGTCCTTAAAGAGTTATTTATTGTTTGCTCTACCATTTGAAGTTCAGCTTTGACATTGGCTGACTCTGGTAGATTATGCACATACCAAAATTGTATAGATTTTACATTTCCACCTTCCAGCGTGGAGCGAACTTCTTCAGCAGAAGGTTGAAGTCCTTGTGGTAAATCATCAATAGGTGAATTGAGCAACCATGCTGCTGCCGCATTAAGGTCCGAAGCTTTACTAGATTTTGCAGCTGGTTTATCGTTTAGAGACATATAGGTCTGTATGACGACGATGTAGCCTCTATCCTTATCAACATAAATTAAATCACACTTCTTATCGTCTCCTCCAGTGAGTTTTCCTGTGAGAGAACTTGTCGCTACTATATCAATATCTTCAATTTGAAATCGAAGTTGAAGTGCAAAGAGAGCGAGAGCATCTTCTTGATACTTCTTCAAATCGCTTCGAGCTTCAAAAGCTGCCTGGAAAGAAAAAGACATTTAGATATCACTCAAAAATAGAAATCTGACAGATAGCATAACTTAAATTTGCTTCATCAATACCTACAAAAAACCTTCCTTTCACTTCTACTAGCAAGGATTGGAAATAGAGGTGATTGGCTAGGGATTTAGACAATGCCAACATAAAGTTCTGTAGATTGAGTTGAGATCATGGGTCAAGATCTCGCTTATGAAAAGCAAAAAAAGAGGATGAGCATTGCTCACCCTCTTTTCAACTCACTTTACCTACACAAATTAACCAATCAACTCTTTCACCTTGCTGATAATGCCATCGGGGTCAATGCCTTGGTGGGGGAACTGTTCCCACAGACCACCACAGCCTTCCTTGTGAGTACCCACGTGAGCAAACTTAGGAGTCAGCCCACGCTCTAGCAGCCAGGAACCAAAGCGGCTGCCCAGTCCGGTGCGACGGTTGAAGGCTTCAGTCACCAATACAAACGGAGACGAACCAACTTTGGCGATCATTTCTTCGTCAACCACGTTTAGTGTGGCTTTGTTGATCAAACCTACGTCAATCCCTTCCTGCTTCAGCTTCTCAACTGCATCGAGGGCGCGATAGAGCGACTCACCAAAGGTGACGATGTAGCCTGCGGTGCCTTCACGCACCACTTCATCTTTACCAGGGACAAAGGTATAGCCTTCGCCATACAGGTCATTCCCATTTGCATCCAAAATGTTTGGTGTTTTGGAACGGGTGGAAAAGATAAACCGCAGACCCGGATCGTTAAACACGGCTTCTACACAAGCGGTCATTTGAGCAGCATCGGCGGGGAAGTAGAGACGCGTTTCGTGACCGTCATCTAGTCCGTTGTCGGCAAACAAGTTGTTGATACCAAAGTGGCAGGTGTTGTCTGCCATGTCGTCGATGCCGGAGTGTGAGAAGTGGCAGAGGACGTTGGCGTAGTTGAGTCGCGCCATTGTGATTTCGGAAATGCACATTTCCAGGAAGGCGCTGAAGGTGGCGAAGATGCCCTGTTTGCCTTGCTCCATGCCAAAGCCAGCCGCAGCAGCGAAGTTGCCTCGCTCCATGATGCCGGAGCTAATGAAGATTTCGGGATATGCGTCGTGGATTGCCTTGAGTCCGCAGGAGCCTTCCAGGTCGCTGTCGATGCACAGCACTTTTTCTTTGCGCTCTGTTTCGCTCATGCGGCCCAGAACGGAGACGACCGCTTCGCCAAATACGTTGCGGTTAGAGCCTTGCTTGCTGCCAGAACCGAGGTAGGTGTAAGGATTGTTGGGCTTTTCGATGTTCTTGAGATACTCGGCGGCTTCAGTTTGTCCGCGAGACTCCAGGTAGGCGATCGCCAACTTCACCGGAATCACATCATGTCCGTGGGTGGAACCTTCCAGCCCTTCAATGCCAACGCACATTTTGCGCTTGTTAATCAAGGCAACCGGGCCATCGGTGGTGACAGCAGCACACATGCGACGATACAGGTCGTCAATGTCTTCGGGGTCGCCTTCATTTACGTCTAAGCCATGAGCTTCTAGCACTCTGCCAACGCTAAAGCCCTTCAAATATTCAGAAGGATGTCCGGCAATGGTGACATCGTTATCGTCAATCAGCAGCTTCACGTTCAGACCTTGGGCGACTGCAAGACGGGCGGCTTCTGCGTCGTTGCCTTCCTGCTGGGAACCGTCAGAGCCAAGGCAGAAAACGATTTTACCAGGATTGGCGATCGCCACCCCATTCACGTAGGGCCAAACATGTCCTAGCCGTCCACCGCTAAATTTAACACCGGGAGTCAACCCCAGCTCTGGGTGTCCAGGAAGTTCTGAATGAGCGGCACGGTATTGAGTTAGCCGCTCCACGTCCAGTTCCCCATGAATGACTGCCATCAAATATTGAGTCGCGACGCGGTGTCCTGCCTCATCAAAGAAAACTGGCACAAACTTATCTGGCGCTCCCCGGAAGAATGCATCCAAAATCACGACTTCCGGCACTGTGTCATAAGGTCCGCCCGTGTGTCCGCCTACGCCTCTTGCTGCTCCAGTTGCGGTGAAGAATACGATCGCATCCCGGCAAAGCTCAATATTTGCTCTCAATGCATCCCGCTGTTCGTTGGTCAGGGTTGGGTTAGTCGGGTCAAGGGCGATGGGTTGGTAGGCATCCAAATCAATCGGGAAGCTGGTTCTGGCTTTAGCAATAGTCATGGCTGATTTTCTTTAAGTGGGCAGTTATTTAAGGCGAACACTTCTAGAGACAAACCATCGTTACGGACGGTTTTTGGCGAACAGGAGAATTATTAGAGTAGAACTGATGGCGATCGCGACGCCGCATTACACACAGGATAGATCTCAATGGACGGAGAACTACAGAGAATGCTGTCTCGCTAATGTCCAATCTCCTGATCCTATAGCGCTCTGCGTGGGTCTTTGAGGTTTGGTTCCTGAGAAATTTTGCCTAGTAAGACACAAATTTTCAAGAAGCAAAATAACTCCTGTGCTCCTCAAAAGGCTTAGAAACGCCTGAGTCAGAGCAGAAATTTCTGTAAACAGCTATACCTGAGTATAAATGCTCATTACTCTTATGATCAAGATTGTTAATGAAAAGTAAAGTTTGGTAAATAGTCGTCAACCATCACCTCAAGCATTTCCCTCAAAAATCTGTAGCTTGCCACCTTGACGGAGAGTCACTATCCCAGATATGCTCTCACGTTAAGGTTGTCATTTTTACTCAAAAGCAGCCCTACTACGCCCAAAAATCTAGCGCCGCCCAAGGTTGCTGCGAACAGCCTTGAGCGACTGACCCCCAAACTGTACAGAGCAGTCTGGCGGCTAACGGTGAATTTTAACACTCCCTTAGCCACCCCGACTTGTCATGTCAAAAAGCCGTTGCTGATCCATTAGGACATGAAAGTGAAAATAAACTCACTTTTCGTCCTCTCACTTATTGCAACGTGTGAATTAGTACGGGGTGGCTAGGTTTTTGGGGTTTCCTCAAAAACCCTAAGGAGTCACAACTTATGTCTCAATGCTTTTTGGAATCTCCCAACGTACCCACCGTTGAGAGAGAAGTTTCCGCACTTCAAAATAGTAAGCGCGATCGCCTACGAATCCTCATTATCGGTTCTCGTGATGGTGTGATAGAAACGATTCACGACCTCTATCACCGTGGCTTTGCCGAAGTGAGTGCCTGGAGTCCCTTGTTACCTGCACCGAGTTCTGGTGAAGTGATGAGTATCTTGACTCGCGATCGGAGAAGGTAAGAGAGAGGGGCGATCGCTTGAGGATGGGCGATCGCTCTCTCACCAAAACTTCGGGTATTAGGTTGAGAAGCATAAGGTCCAGAAAAGTGAGAAAAAATGTTTACTACAGTAAAATTGCCGATATTTATGATCGAACTCGCTGGCTGACAGAGCCAATCGCTGAGGAAGTTGCAGATTTTATTCTTACCCTAGTCAAGGCAACTCCTGAAACTACTTTCTTAGAACCTGGTATAGGAACTGGGCTAAACGTTCTTCCTTTAGTAAGGCGTGGTTATTCTGTGACTGGGATTGATGTCTCTCAGGAAATGCTTAACCAATTTCGTCACAAGCTGCCTAAAATTTCCCGGAATCTGAAACTGATTCATGGAGATGCTTCACAACTACCTTTCCCCGACAGCAGCTTTGACGTTGTGCTAACTGTTCACATGCTTCACTCTGTTGCCAATTTGAGAATATTTTTAGATGAGATCGATCGGGTTCTAAAACCAAAAGGTTTCTATCTTAATGCTCAATGGATTACTCCACCTGCACGGCTGGAGTTTGAGCAGCATTTCAGAACTATCTTATCCAAGTATCAAGAGCCACAACCCTCACAACAGTCACGCAAAGTAATTAACGAAATTAACATAGAGGAGTATTTACGTAATCAAGGATATGAGTGTAATTATTTGATAGCTAAGGAATGGACGGTAAGCAACCAGGTTCAGGAATTACTCAGCTTCTACAGGCTACGGGCATATGGGTTGTGCTGGGTTGTTCCAGATGAAGCCTTTCATCTTGCACTAAAAGAGTTCGAAGTATTTTGCCATGATCATTATGGTTCATTGGATGCGGAGTTATCATCTCAAGCACGCTTTGAAATATGGGCATACACCGCAAGCTAACACTTCACGGCAGTGGACGGTCGAAAGTCGCTTGTGCCTGGTTCCAGATTATTCGGCACTGAAGATTGGCTCTCGTTGAGGTCAGCCGTTGATAAAATGTCAGAAAGCAACGCGCGATGGAGGACGGATGAGGAACGTGCAGTATCACGGAGGATGTCTCTGTGGAGCGGTCCGCCTGGAAATTGCTGCTGAACCGTTTCGGGTAGGCATCTGCCATTGTCTAGACTGCCGCAAGCACCACGGGGCAATATTCCATACTTTTGTGGTGTTTCCTGCCGATGCGGTCAGCATCACCGGCACGACAGCCGACTATCGCGGACGCTATTTCTGCCCAGTTTGCGGCTCCTCGGTCTTCAGCCGCTCGGACGACGAAATCGAAATCCCTGCCGGTACTTTGGATACGCCGAACCAGGTGACACCCACCTATGAACTCTGGATTTGTCGTCGGGAGAATTGGCTGCCCCCGTTCAACGTCGCACGCCAATATGAGCGCGATCGAGAAGGGACGGCACGCACCGAACCATAACCGAAACTCAGCCTGACTTCATCGTGCGTGTTACCCACATCTAGCAGTTTCGAGAGTTCCTCGAAGAGGTGCTTCTTAGATCCGAGCCGGGGTCAGCTATCAACCAATGTAGGGATAAATAGGTTCTTCTGACTGTAGAAGCAAGCTCCAATAATGGATCGCATACTTCTCACACCTAGCTAAGTTTCTCTGATGGTGACCTAGACCTATTTGAAATGAGTAATAAGCTAGTTTGGCTTCACCTAAGACCGACAACTTACTATATTTGTGTTGCTTCAGGATATAGCTCAATGCTGCAATAATCTTTTTATGTCTAGAAAGCATCCACCATTGAACTTGATACTCTGCTATTTCAATGGGCAAATTTAGTAGTTTTACTGCTTCGGCTAATTGAAGCTGAACCTCAGAGTAGTACTTTAATTCCTTTTCTGGATCACCAGCAAATCTTGCAATCTGAGCATCATCAGAGATTCGATAAGCCTCAGAGATAAAGCGACCAACTTGATTACTCAACGATTCAGGATAGCCTAAAAGCTGATAGATTTTACTTGCCGTATTAGTTAACTCATCAAACTCTTCTGCATCATGTAGCCAATAGATTCTAGCTTGCAGTCTTCCCAAAGTATCAGCTAGCTGTGTACTCATATAGAAACCTAAATAACATAGAACTAAAATAGCTGGACGCGCAACTGTGTTGCGATCGCCCAATTAAAGTTCACTCAACTCGAAAGTGAAGTGAGCGATCGCAAACATCTCGATCTTCCTCATTCACTTCAGGACTGTGAGCTAAGTAGTCTTGAAGCCATACGCATCCCTGCTTTAGCAATTCGTGTAAGTCCCAATTCCATAGAATGATGGTGTGGTCATCGCTGCCAGAAACAATGGTTTTGCCATCGGGGCTAAAGCTGACACTGTTGACTCCGCCACGATGTGCTTGAAAAGTTTGTAGCTCTTTGCCTTCAAGGTTCCAAAGCTTCACAGTGTAATCTGCACTGCCAGAGGCAATCGTTTTACCATCAGGACTGAAACTGACGCTTCTCACCCACAGTTGATGTCCTCGAAGAGTTTGCAGCACTTTACCGTCAAGGCTCCAAAGCTTCACGGTGCGGTCAGCGCTACCGGAGGCAATGGTCTGTCCATCAGGGCTGAAACTCACACTCCTAACCCAGTCCTGGTGTCCTTGAAAAGTATGTAACACTTCTCCATCAAGGCTCCAAAGTTTTATGGTGTGGTCAGCACTACCAGAAGCAATGGTCTTACCATCGGGGCTAAAACAAACACTTCTGACTCTATCTTGATGTCCTTGAAAAGTATGTAACACTTCTCCACCAAGGCTCCAAAGTTTTATGGTGTGGTCAGCACTACCAGAAGCAATAGTCTTACCATCGGGGCTAAAACAAACACTTAAGATCATGCCAAGATGTCCCTGGAAAGTTTTTAACTCTATTCCATCAAGGCTCCAAAGTTTCACAGCGTAGTCGGCACCACCAGAGGCAATGGTCTGACCGTCAGGGCTAAAACATACACTCCAAACCCAATCATCGTGTCCTTGCAAGGTTTGCAGTGGACTGCCGTCACGGTTCCAAAGCCTGATGGTGTGGTCAACGCTGCTAGAAGCAATCATTGTGCCATCAGGACTGAAACAAACACTTCTGACTTTGTCGCGATGCCCCTTTAAATTCTGTAGTTTTTCTTGCTCCAGACTCCAAAGTTTTACGGTGTAGTCAGCACTACCAGAAGCGATCGCCTTACCATCAGGGCTGAAACTTACACTTCTAACTCTGTCGGTGTGTCCTTCAAAGGTTTGCAATTCCTCTCCATTCAGGCTCCATAACTTGACGGTATGGTCATCACTGCCAGTGGCGATAGTCTGTCCGTCAGGGCTGAAACTTACACTTCTGACCCACAGTTGATGCCCCTGAATAGTTTGTAATTCTTCTCCGTCAAGGCTCCACAGTTTGACCGTATGGTCGGCACTGGCAGAGGCAATGGTCTTACCATCAGGGCTAAAACTCACACTCCAAACCCGACCGTGGTGTCCTTGAAGGGTTTTCAGTTCTCCATTAAGGTTCCACAGTTTGACCGTATGGTCAGCGCTGCCAGAGGCAATCACTTTGCCGTCGGGACTAAAGCTGACACTTGCCACCATCTTTTCGTGTCCCTGAAAGGTTTGTAATTCCGCTCCGTCCAGGTTCCACAGTTTGACGGTGTGGTCAGCACTGGCAGAGGCAAGGGTCTTGCCATCGGGACTGAAACTTACACTTAAAACGATGTCTTGATGTCCGTGCAAGGTTTGCAGTTCTTTGCCCGTGACTGTCCAAAGTTTGATGGTGTGGTCAGCACTGGTAGAGGCAAGGGTCTTGCCATCGGGACTGAAACTCACACTTAAAACGATGTCTTGATGTCCGTGCAAGGTTTGCAGTTCTTTGCCCGTGACTGTCCAAAGTTTGATGGTATGGTCAGCACTGGCAGAGGCAAGGGTCTTGCCATCAGGACTGAAACTCACGCTCCAGATCCAGTCATCATGTTTGAATTGATTGCGCGATCGCACTCCATAAACAGTTTGCCAAAGCCGACTCATCATTCTAGTTTGCAGCTCGACGGGTGCTGCTATCTCCTGAAGTTTGAGACAAGCTTTAACGCTGGCGAGTAAAGCTGCCAAATCATCATAGGAGAGCAACAGCGCTTGAGAAGCGGCTCCCAGTGCCTCAATTTCGGCAATTTCGGCGCGCTGACGTTCTTGCTGCTCCTTCAAAAGTGCCTGTTCCTTGTCGCGCAGGGCTTCCCTGAGTTGTTCTTCGCTGAGGCGGCGTTTTTCTCGTTCGGCTTCGAGTTCGGCTAGGAGTCCGTGTTCCTGCTGCTGACGAATGTAGCTGACGAGGTAATCGTGGACAAGCTGGTAGCGATCGCCCGGCAACTCAGGCACGTTTAGCACCAGCCCGGAGCCGACCATGATTTCCAGTACTAGATCAAGTTGTTTAGGGGGAATAGTGATACCCGTAAGTTCCAGTTCTTCTAAGAGTTCCAGGCGAGTTTTGAAGGGACGAGTGCCGTTTTCGTCGGTGAGGAGAAAGAGGACGAGTTGGGCGATCGCTTCATTGGGTTTACCGCAGTCGCGAATGATTTCCTGTAGGTAGCGCTGTACCAGCGTTTGCTTGGGATGTTCGCCTAGCTGCTGATATTCAACCAGCGTATCTATTCGGTCTTCTTGAAGCTGTGCGCCAACGATTTGTAGCTCGATTGGGCGAATGCCGCCCAATGCACCCGTCAGGTCTTTGACCAGAGCATCCACCAGGTCTGGGTCTAGGTAGAATTGCGATCGCGCGGTTAAATTCTCGATTACGGCTCTGGCATCGGCAGGTGAAAAGTCGCCCAGAGGATAGCGGATCTCGCGGCTGAGAATGTCATGGTTAATCACTTCCAGATCTGCGACGCGATCAATTTCTAACAGGTAGTGCAGGTAGTCTTCTCGCAGAGACAAGATGACCTTGACATAGGGAATGTTGAGGCAGTCACGCAAAAACAGGTAGAAAGATTTGCGCTGGAGCAGGTCAGGGCGAACAAAGAAGAATTCCTCGAACTGATCAAAGATTAGGACAGTGAAAAGGTTGCGATTCTGATTTTGGCGGAGTTGAGTCAGGAGCCAGAGGAGACTATCTTGCTCGTTGCTGACCATGTCCGAATCGTTGCCGACCGCTTCCGAATCATTTCCGCCTGTGTCCGAATCGTTCCTGACCCCCGCTGAATCATTGCCAACCACTTCTGAATCGTTCCCGACTGCTTCCGAATCATTCCTGACCGTGTCCGAATCGTTACCGACCGCCCCTGAATCATTCCCGACCACTTCTGAATCGTTGCTGAGCGCTTCCCGGCTATAACCGATCGCCTCCAACCCCTCCCTCAAGTATCGTTCTAAAGTTTCTTCCCAACCTGTGTAGACCGATAGCAGCAGAGGAAGGACGCGGCGGGCTTCGATGGTGCGACGTTGCAGGGTGGGAAACAGTCCGGCAGTGACGATGGAGCTTTTGCCTACACCGGAGGGTCCGTGAATCACGGTGAGTTTGTCTTTTGGGGTGCTGATGCGGGCAACCAGACGGTCAACATCTTGTTGACGACTGGAGGCAGCAATCTCCTGAGCCACGATCGCCTCTGGAGAGGAAGGGGCAACTTCAAGGGGAATGGGCGATCGCTGCGGCTCTAGCCGACCCGCTCCAGCGAAGGCACGAAAGCCATATTGTTGCTCTACACGCCGCTGTGCTTGCTTGATCCGAAAGGCTTCCAGGTAATTTCCTTTGACAAAGTAAAGATCTCGCAATTCCTGCAAGATATGAATATAGAGAACGGGGTCATGCTGCGGATCGCTGGCAGTCTGGGCTGATTTAAGCGAGGCGATCGCCCCACTAATGTCACCCAGGTGAGATTGCGATCGCCCCAACAGCAGCAAATACCAGCTCCGTTGATAGCGTTCTGCCAGGGCAAGGCTGTCTTCTATCACTGGTGGTGTGTTTGCTGGTTGTGACTGTGTCTCAGTTACCGCTGAGGATGTTGCAGGCAGGAGAGTAGGTGCAACTTCCGTCTCCTCTGGGGTTGCTTCATCCAAAATTTCTAACGCTGCTTCGGCACACTCATGGGCTTCAGCCCAATCTGAACGGGCTAACATCAATTCCGCCCAAAACCCGTGATCTCGCGCTAAACGCACCGGATCGCTATAGGTTTCGTGTAGCTCCATTGCTTCGCTGGTGAGGGTTTCCAGTTCCTCCCAATGGCGCAGCTTTTGCAGCGTTTCCTGCAAGGCAGTGATGAACTTAGCTACCAGTTCTAGCCGTCCTTCTTGTCGAAACAGGTCTAGGCACTGGCTGAAATATTCCTTAGCGCGACGGCACGACGCTTCATAGGTCGCCCGCTGCAAAACGGCATAGCTGCGCCACCACAGCCCCAGGTGAAACAGCAGAATTGCTTCTTTGAGAATGTAGGAAGTCGGAGTGTGGGGAATCAGCGATCGCAGCGGCACCGTTCCCAACTGCTCACCGTTTCCGTCGCTTTCAATATCGGTGATTGTGGCGCTGCCTTCCCGCCAAAAGGTGAGACTGTTTTCGTAATAGGTGCGGGCGGTTTCCATCTCGGCTCTGGCGTGGGCATCGCGTCCGCCGAGGAAGTCAAGACTGGCTTGCAGTTCAGGATCTAGGGTGCGACCGCTGTTGAGAATGTCGGCGATCGCAAATTCCAGTTCGGTTCGCAGGGGTGATCCGCTTTGCAGATTTAGCGCTGCATTGGGCAAGAATCCTTCGGCCCCGGTACTCAGCAGCGTGATAAAAATCTGGTGGGCATGGTGACGCAGGGATGTCACCAGTTCCTCAATCGGAAACTGAAACCGAATCGGGGCAGCCGCCCAGCTTCTAAAGTCAGGCGCAGATTGAGCCAATTGCCGCAGCACATGATCGTTGCCCCACAGCACCAGCGGGAAGGGCAATTTCTTACGAAATTCGTCTCGAATCAAGTTGGCAGAGCCAAACACCGCATTAAGCTGCTGTACCTTCTCCAGCCCTACTACCATCAGGGCAACAGGCAACTCACTGGGAGGGTTATCATTTAACGCTTGCAGATGCGTCTGAATGCAAGTGAACAGGGTCGGCGTAAATTCTGGCAGTTCAAGCGTTTGGATGTTTAGCGCCGAGGAAGTTTTGATGTGCTGGAGGATTTGGTCACGCAGTCGGCTGTAGTTGCAGCGCACCAAGATCAAAGAGAATTGCCCCTGAGAGAGGGTGAGCGATCGCATTAACGCCTGGAGCGATCGCTCATTCAGTATCAGCGCCTCGTCCGATGGAACCACCTCAGCCATCTATAAAACTGCCTCCACAGAATTCGTAGGTTGGGTGAAGCAAAGCGTAACCCAACAGGGGTAGTAGATTGAGTTGAAATCCCGAAACCCAATAGTGTTGAAGGTTGCGCTGGGTTGCGCTGTGCTACACCCAATCTACGGCTACTTTCCTTCAGGATAATTCCTCTAGCTCGGACAGAGCTGGATTCAAGTCAAACCAGCGCCCCTGTGGTCCACGATACTCAAACACAAACAAGCTCCGCAGCAAAGCCTGATATTCCGGCGCGTTGCCAATCGTCTTTTGTTGAGCAACCTGCCGCAGCAACTCTTGCTGAGACGCATTCATCCGCAGCACCAGGTCATCTTGATAAGTTCTAATCACACTCTCCAGAGTGCTACGTGGGAAAGGCGGGTCTTGCTGCTGCAAACAGCTATAGAGCAGCCCTAACAGGTTTCGTACATGACCGCCGCTGATTCGACACAGCCGATCGAGCGTTCCGGGCTGATCAAAAATTTCTGAAATCAGGTCGAGCCGCTGCACTGGATTCATTTCAGGAAAGGCTCTGGCTAAAACCAACTGTCGCAACAGCGCCATGCCTTCCAGGTTTTCGTGCCCGTCTCGATAGTTGACAGGCACCATCGGCAAAACCATCGGTGCCACGCCACCCCCTAGCCGATTCTTCAACGCTTCTCCTTCACTGGAGAAGATTAGCGACAGGGGAATCGTATAAACCACATGGCAGTCAAGGGCTTGAAGCTGCTTGCCCCGATCGATGAAGAGGTATTCGGGCTGCGATCGCCCTGACGCTGCCAGCCGATTTTCAACCCGATCCAGGTTATCGACGATCACCACCAGTCCGCGATAGCCTCGCCGCTCCAGCTCGACGGTTGCCCGTTGCAGCAGTTCTTGATTGATCGATTCCAGGATGCTGCTGGTGCGAGTTTCTAAAAACTGTCGAAGCTGACTGCGAAACTGTGGACTGTTTTTGGTGCGGGCAACTACTTTGCCAATGCCGACGGAAAACTCTGCTTCAGAAAACTCAATCGGCGTTTGCAGCATCGTTCCAATCTCAGAAAAAAGCCGAGAGAAGTAACCCGGTTTGAGCCGTATGCCCATATTTTCTAAGCTGTGGCTAACCTGGCGGGCGATCGCCAGCAAAATGTCGGTCACATCCACATCGGCTACGTCTAAGTCCTGGTCTGCCTCAAAATAAACAACATAAAACCGTTGCTCTTCCAGTTCTGCCTTCAGCCGAAACAGTTCGGTAGACTTGCCGCAGCCAATGTGCCCGGTGAAAAGCTGACAGGTTGGATCATTGGGCGAAAGTAGGGAGATCGTGCGCTCCAGCGCTTCGATAATTTTGCCGCCCCGCACGCCCGCAAAATCAATGTAATAAAGCTGGTCTTCAGGATTGCCAACCACCAGCGTGCGGCTGGGGTTACAGGCTCTAAAAAATCGGGCTAAGTCAAGCGCCATCGCAATATACCGTTGCTTCCACTTGGATCTTGCATCAAGGTGAGTTTAATGGCACGATTTCAGCCGCACACGTGCGGCTGAAATCGTGCAAAGTTACCTCCGTTTGAGAATAAAAAACTTAAGGATGCCCGAATTGAGACAATCTAGGATTATTCTAGAGAGCTTGATACTCTCTGCTGCTCATCTCTAAATTCTCCCAAGTCCTATGGATCGCTTTACCGTTGCCGTAATCTCGCAAACTCCCAACCCCCAGCAGGTCATTTATGCTGCAATGCACCAGGACTACGCGGAGGGGTTTGTCTGTGATGAGCGTGATCGCTGGCCCAGTGAAGAAAAAGCCGGAGAAATCATCGTCAAACAGCTTCTAGCAGGCAACCGAGGACACTATGGCCCGTTAGAGCATCCGCAAATCGTGCTCAACTGCGGCTGGTTTCCCCACAGCACCATGCAGCAAATCCGTACTCATCGCGTTGGAATCAGCTTTGATGTTCAATCCATGAGATATACCGGACAGCGAATTGTGGATGTGGTTGAGGGGAAGCAAGAGGTTGAGGATGTGTTTTACCTGCGTCCAATCGGGGTTTATAGCGATCGCCAGGGCAAGCGCTACGAATACACCCCAGAACAGCGACAGCAAGATTTGGACTGGTGTTTAGCCGCCTGCAAGCGCTACCAAGAACGAATCAATCAAGGCTTCTCAGAAGAACATGCGCGGGGGCTGATTCCCTTTGATGTGCGGCAGCATTGGGTGCTGTCGGCAAATGTGCGATCGCTCCTGCACCTCCTAGACCTGCGCTGGAAAGCTGACGCTCAGCTTGAGGCGCAAAAGCTGTGTGAACTGATCTGGGTGCCGTTTCGGGAATGGGCTCCGGCGATCGCCGACTGGTATGAAAGCAATCGCCTTAAGAAAGCTCGCCTAGCGCCCTGATCCGTTCCTAACTAACTTCAACACCTTCATGCTTTAGTAGCCAGCGTTTGCGCTCAAGCCCACCCGCGTAACCTGTCAGGTTTGCCTTTGCGCCAATCACCCGATGGCAAGGCACCACGATCGCAACTGGATTGAGTGAATTTGCCATGCCAACTGCTCGGTAAGCCGTCGGTTTACCCAATTTTGCTGCAAGTTCTCCATAGGTGACGGTTGTTCCAAGCGGAATGGTTCGCAGTGCTGCCCAAACCTGTTGCTGAAAGGTTGTTCCACCTGCGCTAACGGGAATCTGATCCAGACTGTTGTAATCCCCGTCCAGATAAGCCTGAATCTTGCTGCTAATTCCGGCTGGATTTGCTACTTCCTTTAGGTGAAAGTGTCCGTACCGCACCTGAAGTAGTTGGGTCATGCGGTGTTCGTAATCCACGAAATCTAATGCACACAAATTCTCTCCATCCGAAACCAGCAAAATGGTTCCCAATGGGGAGTTGATCTTGTCGATAAGCAGTTCCATGCTGTTTTCTCCTAAGTTCGATGCACAGGGTTCTATTCCTTTACCCCTTCTGACAACCACAGATACATGGCAGCATAAGCCCGCCAGGGTCTCCAGAACTGCGCCATCTCTAGCAACTGTGTTTTTGTCAGGGGATTGTCTGGTGATAGCGATCGCCGCAACCCTAAATCCGTTGCTGGGAAAGCATCCGGTTCACGCAACGCCCGCATTGCAATATAGTGAGCTGTCCATTCTCCAATTCCCGGCAACTCACAAAGAGCGTGAACAGCGCTTTCCAGATTGGCAAAGTGGTGCAACTGACCTTCTGCAACTGCTGTCGCCAGAGAGGAAATCGCTTTGGCACGGGCACGAGTTAGCCCCAGTTGAGTCAGGTCAGCGATCGCCAACACTTCCGGGTGAGGAAACACCCGTTGCAGTGGCGTTTCAGTCGGAGTTTCCAGGTTCAATGGCTCACCATAGGCTTCCACCAGTCGTCCTGCCAGTTTAGTGGCAGCAGCAACGCTAATTTGCTGTCCCAAAATTGCCCGCACTGCCAGTTCAAAACTATCCCACGCGCCCGGAACGCGCAGTCCTGGCAAGGCTGCAACCCGATCGCAAAGCTGTGGATCACGCTCCAAATGAGCCGCAATTTCAGTTACATTGGCGTTCAGGTCAAAGAGACGGCGTAGCCGTTCGACAATGGGGGCGATAGCCACCACTTTCGGAAACCGAATTCTGGCAAGCAAATGATTTTGTCCTTCAACCGGACGCACTTCAACCATTCCGTGTAGCCCATCCAGGCAAATCGTGCGGCAATAAAAGTCAGACCCCACTGCCTCAACCCCAGGAATCACTCTAGGTGCCAGGAAACGCACCAGCGCAGCCCAGTGATAGGGCGGGTTGAAAGGTAGCTTCAGCGTAATTTCGGCGGGTGTAGGGCTGTTCTCGGGATTTTCAGCCACGTGAATTCGTCGCAATTCACGTGGCGATCGCTGATAAGTCTTTTGCATCGTTTCATTAAACCGTCGAATGCTCATAAACCCTGCAGCCATTGCCACATCGGTCATGGACAGGGAAGTTTCGTCAATCAACTGTTTGGCAAACAAAATTCGGCGGGTTTGTGCTACGGCTAGAGGGGATGCGCCTAGATGTTGCGTGAACAGTCGCCTGAGATGGCGATCGCCCATTCCTACCTGTTCTGCCAAATCCGCCACCTTGCCATCATCCAAAGCACCTTCCGCAATCAGATTAAGCGCCCGTGAAACAACCGCGGCTCCTTCAAACTGAGCAAACAATCCAGGAGAAATTTCTGGGCGGCAGCGCAAGCAAGGGCGAAACCCATTCTCATGGGCAGCCGCAGCACAGGGCAAAAAGATACAGTTTTCTCGTTTTGGAGTTGGAGCCGGACAAATCGGTCGGCAGTAAATTTTAGTAGTCAAAACTGCGGTAAAGAACCGCCCATCAAAACGGCGATCGCGGGCTTGTACGGCTCGGTAGCAGGTCTCATGATCAAGCTTCATGGGCACAGCATAGATCTGCCTTACAGGAAAATCTAGCCGTTTTCGGACATGAGTATTGGGAATGTGGTGTGGGGGTTGGAGCAATTCCCATCTCACAATTCCTAACCCTTACCTATGTAGATTTGATAAAAATTGCGTGTTCAAATTGTAAAAACCCATACTAAAGGGAACCTGCACTTTACGGTTCAGGTCAACTTAGCAAAACTCGGAACTGATTGGGGCGGGGCAGTTGAGCCGATCGTCGGTCATCAGTTCTTGTCCATTCACCGTAATCACCTCAACTTTCATGAACACAAACAAAAAATATATGACCAGCAGGAAATCTGCTTCCTTCTGGAAAAAGGGTGCGATCGCTTTAATGGCTTCAACGTTAATCTTGGGTAGCTACTCCCAAGTTTTAGCAGACCCCGCGCCGCTGCAAATCAGCCAGCGTCAGCAAGAATGGGACAGCGTCTTAAGACTCGGAAGACTGGTCAATGCGCGTCAGCAGGTTACCTCTCTAGTCATGCAACTAGACGTTTTAGAAAAACCTGAAACCAGCTACGCAAACGCTGTCTACCAAATTTTTGCTCGTCAAGATGGTCGCTGGAGATTGATTTACAGCAGCACGGGTGCCCGTCTGATTAGCAACAACGGAGGACGGGTAACGCTAGAGCCAGAGGTGATTTCGCTGGACGACTTGGAGGATGCACTAGACGATGACGACCTGGATGATGTAGAGCTACGGGCGGTCGCCCAACTGCGCTACGACGTGCGTGGCGGACAGCGAAACCAAGGGGTGACTTGGGAACAGGTGCAAAGCTATCGGGCGATCGCTCAAACCACTACAACCCAGATCGCCAGTAGCCAGACCAGCACCACTCAGGTGACGAGCAGCCAGACGACTCAAACTAGCACTCAAACCTCTGTTCCTGTCACGGTAACTGGCGCAGGGCAACCTAACAATACTCTGAACCCGCTGCGAGGACACTTTAGTCTGGCGGTTCTTCAATCTCAGCCTACTTTTGATAATGTCATTGTTCGCGTTTCGCTTAAGGCTCAGCGTCCTAATGCATTCTTGCAAGAGCGGTTTGTTGGTGATTTTCGCTATCGCATCAACCAACGAGCAAGATTTATTCGTGGACTCAATCCAGGCGATCGCGTCGTCGTCCGCCTCTTTACCCCACAAAACGTCCTGATTGGCTACAGCGAGTTTGAGCTACTGGATGACAACGCTGCTGTAAACCTGATTTTGCCTAGCCAAAGCAGTTCCTACGGCACCGTTCGCACCGTTTACGGTGTTGATAGTGATGAAAACGGTGTCATTGACGCGAACCGCAATACCTATAGCTACTACACCCAGGTGAGTGGTTCAAGCTATCGCGATAGCCGCGTCACTTTCCTCAGCAGTACCCGAAACATTAACACCAGCCTGTTCCAAACCCAGAGCATTTCCACTTCTAGTAGCTCTGTTTACAGCAGTTCCTTTGAAAGCGGTATTTTCTCTCTGGTTGGTCGCACCATTCCTTGCTTCATCTCTGGGCTGGCTCCTGCCTTACTCGCCACTCCTGGAGAAATCGTTGAAATTAGTAACATCAGCACTAGCAGCATCTCCACCTACGAAGTCAGCCAATTAATCCTGGTCTATCAAGAAGTTGGCTTTACGGAAGGAACAATCATCGACATCGATGACTACGAGTACGACGATGACGATGATGATAACGACAACGACGGTGATGATGACGACGATGACGACTACGAATATGATGACGACGATGACGATGACGGCGGTCGCTCTCGTCGTCGCAACTGCAACCAGGGCATTGGCAACGGTTCCGAAGGATGTGACCCTGGCAACTCTCGTCCGCATGGCGGCAGCAATGACGAAAATGGACGCACTCCCGGTGGCAGACGGCGCTAACGTTTAGAATCGGCGACAGATGAAAGGGCACCCCGCTTAGCGGGGTGCCCTTTCATCTGTCGCCTGTTTTTATCAAAACGACATAACCATTAGTCCTGATTAATCTCAAGCGTTGGGCAATTATCAGGAGCCAAGCGTAAATAACGAATGCATTCCTCATCGGTTAGCTGACGGAAACTGCGATCGCGGGCAAGCTCCAGCAGCATCTCCCAGGTCGCAGCCCATAAATTCACCTGCCCTTGCTCGGTTAATGTGGCAACGTACTGACCATCTGGGCTAAAGAAAGCCCGACGAATCAGCTTTGGCTCAGCTCCCGTGTAGGTTGGGTGAAGCTGTGCCTTTTCTACACCCGTTTCTGCATCCCAGATGCGGGCAGTGCCATCTGCCCCGGCGGTAACGAGCGATCGCCCATCAGGACTAAACTGGGCATCTAAAACCAACCCTCGGTGCCCTGACAAAATTACCTTGAGCGCTCCCGTTTCTACATCCGTCACTCTAGCCGTGCTATCCCAACTAGTCGTTACCACTTGTTGTCCATCCGGGCTAAAAGCGGCACTGCTAACTGCATCTTGATGAGACAGCACCTTGGCTGTTTGCCCAGAAGCCACCTGCCAGATTCGTGCCGTTCGATCCAGGCTGGCAGTAATAATCTGCTGTCCATCAGGACTAAACTGCGCCTGCTGAATCATTGCTTCATGTCCATGCAAAGTCTGCAACAACTGCCCTGACTGCACATCCCAGAGGCGGGCAGCAAAATCATCTCCCAAGCCCAACAGCAGTCGACCGTCCGCACTAAAAACTAACTGATGAAAAACTGCAGGAATATCTGAGTGCCGCAGGCTAGAGGTAGCGTTATTACGAACTTCTGCAACCTGTACGCTCTGAATCCGTTGTAATGGTTCTGCGATTTGGCTCGACTGGTTTCGACGAATTTCAACCCATCCATCACTGGTTGCAGTTGCAATCATTTGACCATTTTGGCTAAAAGCAACGCTGGTGAGCACAATTTTTCCAGTTGTCGTTGCAGCACCTGCGGGTTGTAGCTGTCCCATTCTTGCCCCAACTGCCGCAACAGGCGTTTCAGAAGCAGGCGCTTCTGCATTCGGCGAATTAGTCTGAGAACCCAACAGCGATCGCCATCCAGAAGCTGTCAACCGCTGCCAAAAGTTTTGTGGCTGAATAGAGGTATCGATTTGAGCCGTGCTAGCAGAAGGTAGCCCCTGATCTAGATCTACCGCCAGAGTAGGATTAGCAACCGAGTTGGGAATGACCTCCCAGCGTCGCAGTGCCCCATCCGCTGTAACTGTCATAATGCCTGTCGGGACTGCTGAAGCGGTATTTGGCTGAATCTTAGAGTCAGAATTGCCTCCTATCAACATGGAGGATGGATTCAGGTTGATGCTGGGGACGCTATCTGCCGTGGATGCACGTGCGCTCAAAGGTTCCGCTGGTTGAACAAAGGCTGCCCACTGGACTAGCGCATGAGGAATATGGAGCGTCGGCAACTCACCACCCAACTCTGCTGACCACAAGCGCACCGTGCCCTCTTGACTAGCTGTAACGAGATAAGCACCGTCCGGGCTAAATTGCGCTGTAGTAATGGCAGCATGATTCCCGCGTAGTGTACCTGTTTGGCTCCCCGTTTGAGTGTCCCACAGGTAGATACTGTAGGAAACCTCCTGGTTAACCTGCGCTCGATTTGTGGTGATGATTTGGCGACTGTCAGGGCTAAATGCGATCGCCCCTATCCCTTCATCTTGATCCGTTTGGGCTACCCCTTGGCCAGTGAGTCTGGACCGAAGCCGTCCAGAGCCGACTTCCCAAAGCCAGGTCTGGTGACTGGTGCTTGTTGTTGCCAGGAGTTGTTCATCCGGACTAAACAACACTTTTACAACGGGGGCAATCGGGTTGATGCCTGGTGTGGGTTGGGTTGATGCTGACTGAGTGGTGCTGGGTGGTCGATCAACCGAGGTGTTTTGAGTCAGAGTGTGGCGCAGTTGTCCAGTAGCAATTTCCCAAAGTCTGACTTTGCCATCATCGCAGGCCGTCGCGATCCAGCGTCCCTTGGGGCTAAAGCTGGCGCTGTTTACTGCATCTGGATGCTGCAAGGATTTGATGAGTCTTGCGGTTAAGGGAGCGGTTGGGGATGCAGCCGCCAGTTGCCATAGATAAGCAAAGCCATCAGCCCCAGCCGAAAGTAGACGTTGCCCATCGGAGCTAAATTCCAGGCTGTTGACTGCTCCTGACTGAGTGAGACGAACCTGAAGCTGACCTGTTTCGGCTTGCCAAATGGAGATACTTCGATCAGTGCTGGCTGTGGCAATCCACTTTCCATCAGGGCTAAAGCTTACTTGAGTGACGGCTTGAGTTGCTTCGATCTGTTGGATCAAATCGCCAGATTCAACTGACCAAATTTTGATTTGGGGTGAATTTTGGGCGATCGCCACCACCTGTTTGTTGTCAGGGCTGAACGCAACAGTGGTCAAGTTTGGTGTTGCTGGAGTTGCAGCGGCATCTGGCGAAGAAGAGTCAGACCAAGACAAAATCTTGAACGGCTGGATGCTATCAGTTTGAATGGTGTGAGAATGGACTGGCCAGAGGCGAATCGTGCCATCAGCACTAGCGGTCGCTAAATGGTTTTGGTTAGAACTGAAAATAACCTGGTGAACCGCAGCCTGATGCCCATGTAATTCTAGTTGCAGTCGCAAATCTTGTAGGGCAGCCCGCAAACTAGATTGAGCTTCGTAGGTTTGTCCACCCTGTTCTGCAGCTAAGCGACTAATCAGCAAAGCGGTCATGGGGTCGCTATCCGGTTCTTGCAAAATTGACTGGGCGATCGCCGCCCGTTCTCGCGATGTTGAAACCTGAAGCTGATAATCCTTTTCTGCCTGCGTTTGTACCGCTGTGCGGTATTGGTTAAACGTTACCAATAAGGCAACCAGCAAGACTGACGGTACCGCAATTTGCAGCGATCTCAGCTCCTTCCTGGCTCGGTAGCTCTCCTCTTGGCTAACGATGATGTAGCGCTGTGCCAAAGACGACAAATCATCCGAGTAGTGGCTGAGAAAATCTTCAGCATCAATTAACCGCCCGCCGCGCAGCAAGTATTCTACTCCTTTAGGCTGTCCTGCATTGTTCCACTCCTGGGCAACCTGCTCAATCCGTCGCTGTCGGCGTAAAACCTCCCGATTTTCGTCCAGCCAACTCCGCAGCAGTGTCCAGTTTCGAATCAGGGCTTCATGGGCGACATCAATCGTTTCCTGACAGAGCCAGGCTTGGGCAAAGCTGACCGTTGCCAGAGATTTTTCGCTAGCAGGATCATTCGCAGCGTCGTCCCCTTCAGCCGACTGCCAGCTCTCACTCTGGTTTGTCACCACGAGCTTTGCAGCAACTAACTTTTCTAGAGTCTGCTCGACCAATTCCCGTGAAAAAGCAGAATTTACCAATTCCGCTTTGAACACGCGCCGTCGGGTGTCCTCCGTTCCTTCTCCCAGTTGCGTTAGCGCCAAAAAAATACGCTTGGCAACACCCTGCTCTTCTAGCGATAGTCCATAAAAAATTTCGGTTGCGCGTTTTTGCAGGGTTCCTCTTACACCGCCTAATTCTGTATAAGCATCCAGGGTAAGGTAGGCAGTACCCCTGTCGGCGTCAATCTGCCGTCGCTGCCATAGCTCCAGTAAGGTATATTGCAGCAGCGGCAGTTCTCCGGGCGCACCAATCACATCTAGCAGCATGGTGTAGACCAGATTTGGCTCACAGGTCAGCCCTACTTTTTGAGCAGGCTGCATGATGGTTGCCTTGATTTGCTCATAGCTCAGCGGTGTCACAATCACCATGTTTTGCTCAATTTGCTGAGCCAACTTCTCGTAAAGAGAACATTTGCCAAAAAAATCTGCCCGCAGCACAATCACGATGCTGAGGCAGTCGCCCGCCACTTGTAGGGCTTGGGTGAGGCATTGAAAAAACTGGTGGCGCTCCTGCTCTGCCTGGGTTCCATGACTCAGGGTGAAGACTTCCTCAAACTGGTCAATCACAAGCAACAGGTGTGGACGTTTTTCAGCCCCAAAGGAGGAGGGGCGATCGCCCCCATTCCCCTGCTCGGTTAACAAGCTTGCCTGCACTAGCTGTGCCAGTCCGGCTCCGCCATCCTGCAAAAAGACCTCTGCTCGTCGAAGCTGCTCTGCTCGCTCCAAGTCAGAGACATTCAAATCTACAAAAGCAGATGCCAAGCTCTTGAGCGGACGGTGAGTTGGCGTGAGCAGCTTAATTCGCCAGCGATCGCTCCCCGAAAACTTTTTTCCTTGCCGCAACTCCCAAAGCAGTCCCGCCCTGACTAGAGAAGACTTACCGCTGCCCGACGCACCGACTACAGCAACAAAGCGTCCTCTTCTCAACTCATCAAGCAGCTGATCGGTTAGATCCTCTCGCCCAAAAAAGTACTCAGCGTGGGCTTCATCAAAAAATTCCAGTCCTCGATAAGGGCAGATGTCGGTTGATTGCAGCGGCTTCTTTGCCGTTGCTAAACTCTCACCCCGCGTCAAAATAATTTCGCTGCCTGAATTCTCAAACAGCGGTTGCTGCAATTCTCCCTTGAGGGCATCGTTTACCCAGGTGGTCAGGGAATGATTCGTGATAATCCCTGTCTCGCTGCGTTGAGGGTCTAGTCCTGTCAACAGGGCTTGGGTAAAGACACTATAAGGACTGTCTAATGACTCGTAGGCAGATTCGTATTCCCTGGATGCTGCCATGAAGAGTCGGTCTGTACCGGGACGCGCTCCTGGATCGGCTTCCAAAAAGTTGAGAAATTCGCCGCTGTGGCAGCAATCTAGCAAAATGATTCGCTGGCGTACTGGACTCTCTTGCAGCAGTCGTCGCAGCCAAAACAAAGATAAGCCGTAAAACCCGACATCAGGATTGGAATCGCTGGGTGCCAGATAACCCTCTTGAATCCCGGCTTCTCGCTGAATGCCGTGTCCAGAAAAGTAAAATAGTGCTGTATGAGGGACGTTGCTACCCTTTGGCTTAAACAGATTGACTAGGGCAGTCTCTAGATCACGTAGGGTGACTGGAGTTTTTAACCCGACTTGGGGCTGCCCCGAACTAATGATTTCTGGCAGCCGATGAATACGAAACTCGCCTTGAGTGTGCAATTGTTGGGCGATCGCCTCGGCATCCCGGGCTGGAGCTTGTAAGCCAGACAAATACTGATAGGTATTAACTCCGACAACAAGTGCATCCCGTGACATTAATCTAGTTCCTTATAAAGCAGCGTAATTTTTCAGTAGCTTTTGGAATGCCCTGGACGGTCAAGGGGCAACTTTTGCTAGACCTGATCCTTACAGGCAAGAATGCCCGTTCAGCAGAGAATAATCGCGAATTCGGTACTCTGCCATTTCTTCTGAAGGTCTTTCCGGTGCCTTACCTGCTGCATCACAGCCAAGCAGAACCAAAGAGCTTTGTCGAAGACTTCTAAGTTGAGCCGTTTGAGGTTTCTGAACCAGATTGTTAATTTGAATGAACCCGCACGTCTGAAAGTGGACAGTAAAGCTTATCTGAGCGATGGTCAAATAATTAGATTTCCTAGTGATTTAAATCATCTCAAAAGAGAATTTTGCACCATTATGATGACCGTCTAGAAGAGACGATAGCGAACAGATTAATTCTTGTAAAAGGGGGTGAGAACCCTTGCTGACAAATAATTGCTTACGCATTGATGAAATTTTAATAAAGACGATTCTACTAAATTGGTTTTTATTGAATCTCTGAAATCAAACTTTTAATTTTTTGTCGTAATTTGCTTTCTCGACTAAAGAAATACCTGTATAAGTTACTAGTTAGCTATAAAAAACTTTATTGATTTAAGTAAAGAGGTGAGTAAGATCACTGATTTTAAGTGAAGATAGAAGGTCAATACTGAGCTATAGACTGCCATAAGCTCGGTCTTTCAAAACCCACATCGTTGGGATCGGTATGGATTACCCTCCTCCTAATTTCG
Organism: Oculatella sp. FACHB-28; assembly: GCF_014696015.1. Taxonomy (NCBI): domain Bacteria; kingdom Bacillati; phylum Cyanobacteriota; class Cyanophyceae; order Oculatellales; family Oculatellaceae; genus Oculatella; species Oculatella sp. FACHB-28. The sequence continues at coordinate 136,425 of NZ_JACJPJ010000035.1, forward strand.
ACAAAGTCCTAGCAGCTCAAACAGATAGCAGTGCGGTTTGGGTCGCTCGAGGTGATGCGTTGGCTCGTTTAGGTCGCTATACAGAAGCGCTTGACAGTTTTGATGAAGCCCTAAAAATTGACCCAAACGACTGTGCTGCTTTAGTGTTTCGCGGGGTTGTGCTGATTCATCTCGAACGCTATCAGGAGGCTCTATCGAGCTGTGATAGAGCATTGGAAGTTCAACCCACCCATTCAGAAGCCTGGATTTTTCGAGGGGCAGCGCTGCACCGTCTCGAACGCTATCAGGAAGCCTATGCTTGTTATGCCAAGGCACTTGGAGCTGAGCGGCGATCGCTCTGGCAAAGGCTAACTCAAGCCTTAAAAAAACTTTGCCCCTAGTATTATGTCCTGGTGATGCGTCAAGCTCTACTTGGGTCGATAGAATAGATGCGTTGGGTTCAGCAATTAGTGGTCGGTTACGCCTATCGAAACTATTTACGGCAATCTTCAAGGTCTCAAGCCGAGTCAGCTTAAGCAGCTTCAACGGCTCTATCATCAGCGGCTACCGGGCGATCGCTTCACTACGCCTGAGTTTGCTCAACGTCTTGCTGCAATCAGCAGTGATATCGATCAGCCAATCTGCACCTATGTCAACCGCAGAGGGCAGGTGATTCGAGTTGGGGTAGGGACAGTCGGCAAAACTCAAATTCCACCAATGGAACTGCCACGCTATGGAGCTGAGCGGCTTTCTGGAATTCGTTGCATTGCTACTCAGCTAAAGTCTGAGGTTCCTAGTGATGCAACTCTGACTGCAATGGCGCTTCAAAGACTAGATGCACTGGTTGTTCTCACACTTTCTGGGAGTGGCTTTGAGCGAAGAGGGGGTGGTGCAACAGGGTACGTTCAAGAAATATATTTAGCCCATCTAGTGCCCCATCCAGAAGTAAACTGGACTGTTTCTCCGCCTTTAAGCTTGGAGATGCTGTCTCAGCAAGATTTTTTAGAATTAACCGAAAGTTTAGAAGAAGAGTTTCGGCGAGAATATGTTGCCCAGCAGGTCAGTCCTGATCAAGACCGGGTGTTGCTAGTTGGTGTGCTGACCAGTGAACTCACTCCGCAGCGCTTTCAAGATGGCTTGGCAGAGCTGTCAAGGCTGGTTGAAACGGCTGGTGGTGAAGTTTTGCAGATTGTGCAACAGCGGCGATCGCGACCTCATCCCCAAACCGTTGTGGGTGAAGGTAAAGTCCAAGAAATCGCTTTGACTGCTCAGACCGTAGGTGCGAACCTGATTGTGTTTGACCGAGACCTGTCTCCTGCCCAGGTCAGAAACCTGGAAATGCGGATCGGGTTGCGGGTTGTCGATCGCACCGAAGTAATTCTAGATATCTTTGCTCAGCGTGCTCAGTCCGGCGCAGGCAAACTTCAGGTCGAGTTGGCGCAGCTAGAGTACATGATGCCGCGACTAACCGGACGCGGACGAGCAATGTCTCGACTCGGCGGTGGCATTGGCACCAGAGGACCAGGTGAAACGAAATTAGAGACAGAACGACGGGCTATTCAGCGACGCATCACTCGCTTACAGCAAGAAGTTAACCAGCTACAGGCACATCGCTCTCGCTTACGCGGACAGCGTCAGCATCAGGAAGTGCCCTCAGTTGCAATTGTGGGCTACACCAATGCTGGAAAATCTACTCTGTTAAATGTGTTGACCAACGCTGAGGTTTATACAGCAGATCAGCTCTTTGCAACGCTCGATCCCACGACTCGGCGATTGGCGATCGCTGACCCCATCACTCACGAAACGCTCTCCATCGTCCTGACAGATACCGTTGGCTTCATTCATGAACTGCCCCCATCGCTCATGGATGCCTTTCGCGCCACCTTAGAGGAAGTCACCGAAGCGGATGCCTTACTGCATGTAGTAGATCTTTCCCATCCAGCATGGCAAAGTCAAATTCGCTCAGTCATGGCAATTTTGTCTGATATGCCAGTAACGCCTGGTCCAATCCTGTTGGCGTTTAACAAGATTGATCAAGTAGATAGTGACACGCTCACTCTGGCTCAGGAAGAATTTCCTCAGGCAGTGTTTATTTCGGCGGGCGATCGCCTCGGTTTAGAAACCTTGCGCCAACATCTTGCCCAACTCGTTCACTATGCGACCTCAGCCTCTTAGGTCATAACCCAGAGACTTAAATGGAAACGCGCTAAAACCGTGTTTTCATCCAAAACGTTTTTGATTTTCATCTGGTCAGTCCTTAGCTGAATCGGTCAATTCAAAAGACAATCATGGAATCCACATCCCAATCCCCCTTACCAAAAGAGATCCGGGTCAAAATCCTACTGGCTGGAGGACATGAATACACAGTAGCCCTTTCACCCGACGCACCCTTGCTACACAGCCTCATCTCAGCCCTTGTGTCTCGTGCTCACGGACAAGAAACGGGTTCCAGAGGACTCTTCCAAATCCCGATTGAGCAAGGTCGTTCAGGGCTTTGCTTTGCCAGTGAACAGCTAGTCGGATTGGTGACAGAACCACCCGTTTTCGTCCAGCAAAACCAAACTGCTCAACCCCAGACGGAACAACCTGTGCAATCTTGGGCAAATCTAGTTCAAAAGCCGACCTCTCCCAGCATTATCCCTTCAGAATACGTTCAAATTGATAACTTCTTAGGTACAGAAGAAACTAGCCGACTGCTAAATTTTGTTTTGAGCAAGGAAAAAGCCTTCGTTCCTACTAGCACTTCAACAAACGACATCAACTACCGGCGCTCTATGGCGCTTTATGATTTCCCAGAATTTTCCGAACTAATAGTAGAACGTATTCAGAAAGTGATTCCAGATGTGCTACACAAGCTAGGTTTACCCCTCTTTGCGGTTTCTCAGATAGAGGCTCAGCTCACTGCACACAACGACGGTAACTACTACAAAATTCACAATGACAACGGCAGCACAGATACAGCAACACGAGAGTTAACCTACGTTTACTACTTCTATCAAACGCCAAAACCTTTTAGAGGTGGCGAGTTACGAATCTACGACAGCAAGATTGAGAATGGTTTTTTTGTAGGAGCAGAAACCTTTAAGACTGTAGACCCCCGCAACAATAGCATCGTCTTTTTCTTGAGCCGCTGTTTGCATGAAGTATTATCCGTCCATTGCCCTTCTCAAGCATTTGCTGATAGCCGCTTCACTATTAATGGTTGGGTTCGACGTTAACCTGGCTGCTCTGTCAGGGTGCTTAGTCATCACTTCATAAACTCAACCTCTCGCGAGCAATGTTTAGAAACTCAACATTATCAAAAGATCAAGTGATAGTACGTACCAGGGTAATCAAAGTCTTGGCGATCGCCCCTTAAGCACTAGCAAATTTAAGAGCGGATTCTACTGAGTGAATCAGCAAAGAATTTATTTAGGAGAGTTGTGAATAAGGCAGCATGTCACCACAGGATTTACCTGCTCTGTAGCTAAATCCTGGAATACTGTAGCTTTATCCGCCCTTCGTGAGTGGATAACCTAGCTGTTTGTACTGATTAAAATTTTAGATCGCAATTGGAAATAACCTATTTTGTGTTGAAAGAGAAGACCTGTAAAACTACTGAAAAATCCCAGCTTATGTGGGTTTACAGAGCTAAAAAACTAGTTGAAGATCGTGTGAAAGTCCTCAAAAATAGGATGTGAAAGTTTTGCCGAGGGCATGATGAAGATGTAACTTTAGATACGCCTAAACTTCGATGTCTAAACCTTCTTCGCGGCAAGTCCTTGGGTTATCTGTTTTATCAACTTTAGGACTGTACTCGCTCTTAGCTGCTTCTCCGGCTTCAGCTTTCGTACTTAACGGTGGTAACGTTACAGTGAGTGCCGACGATGCAAATCGCTCGTTTGACATCTTCTTTGATGGCAGCATTAACGAAAAATCTGTTTCTGGGCTTTCTTCCAAAGCGACCTTTACTTTTTTAGGTTTCTCCTCAGTTGGAAAAAACACTGAAGCAGCTTTCAAAATTTTGCTTAGTAATACCTCCAGCAATGGTATTTCCTCCAGAAGTTCTGCTTTAGGCTTTGATGTGAATCAGACCTTACTTGGAGTTGGTCACTCTGACAATGCTGGTAGCACAAGGGTTTCTGGGCTTTTTAGTAACGATGGAGAAGGAGCATTTCCTAATCAATTTGGTGATCTTGATGTGTGTTTCACCAACGGTAATACTTGCCAGGGTGGTCAGAATGGCGGTGTGTACACAGGTTCATCCGATAGTTTCCTGCCTATCCTTGCTTTTTCAGGTAACGTCAATACCTTCACGTTGAGCAACTTTGGTGTCCGCTATCAAAGTATCAACGGCAATGGCTTTAACGATGACAGTGGAACAGGTCACGGATCTTCTCCCCCTCCGGTAGTAGTAGCGCCAACACCCACTCCAGCGTCTCCGATTGTAGTAGCACCCACTCCCACACCCCCGGTTGTAGTAGCACCTACTCCAGTACCTCCGGTTGCAGTAGCACCTACTCCAGCGCCTCCAATTGTGGTTGAGCCTACTCCAGGGCCTCCAATTGTGGTTGAGCCTACTCCAGGTCCTCCAATTGTGGTTGAGCCTACTCCAGCACCCCCGGTTGCAGTAGCACCTACTCCAGTACCTCCAGTTGTGGTCGAGCCTACTCCAGCGCTTCCTGTACTTCCAGTTGTGGTCGAGCCTACTCCAGCGCTTCCTGTACCTCCAGTTATGGTCGAGCCTACTCCTGTTCCTCCGGTTGCTGTAGAGCCCGCTTCAGATTCAACTCCTCAGTCTGTACCTGAACCGGGTACTGTTGGAGGTCTAGTGATGGCTGGTCTAGCATTGCTCCGCCAGAGAAGAACCCGTTAATGGTTTAGTTTGGCTGTAGTTGTGAAACGTTAAGAGAAAGATGGAGGACGGGAAAACCTGTCCTCCATCTTTCTTTATACTTCTGCCAGTCGCTCTGCTAGCCTCAACTTGGCTGAACGCGATCGCACATTTCGCTTCATTTCTTCTTCCTGCGGCACCATCGGCTTTTTAGTTAGGACTCGCAATAGCTCTGATTCCTTAAAGGAGTGTTTGACGATGCGATCTTCCAGGCTGTGAAAGCTGATGATGCCGATTCGACCACCGGGTTTTAGCCAAAGAGGGGATATTTTCAAGAATTTTTCCAAAACAGCCAATTCCTGATTTACAGCAATTCGCAGTGCCTGAAAAACACGAGTTGCTGGATGAATTCTGGCATATCGATACGACTTGGGTACACAGTAAAAAATCGTTTCGGCTAGCTCAGTTGTAGTTTTCAGGGGTCGCCGCTCAACGATGCGTCTGGCAATTCGTCGAGAAAGGCGTTCTTCGCCGTAAACGTAAAAGATATCTGCTAACTTTGCTTCATCCCAGTGATTAATCACTTCAGCCGCAGTTAGCGATTGCTGCTGATTCATTCGCATATCTAGCAGTGCTTCATGCCGAAAACTAAAGCCTCGCTCTGGAATATCGAATTGAGCCGAGCTAACTCCTAAGTCTGCAATGATGCCATCAAACTGTACGTCTCCTGGACTGTAGTCAGCAAAGTTGCTGTGCCAAAACTGCACTCGTTCTTTAAAGTCAGCTAGCTGAGCTTGAGCTGCTGCTAGTGCCTGCGTATCCTGGTCAATTGCTACCAGACAACTTTCTGGAGCCGCTTCCAAAATCAGTCTGCTGTGTCCACCTCCGCCAACCGTTGCATCTAGGTAAACGCCTGCTGTCCGTGTTAACACTCCCTCAATTAACTCTTGACTCAAAACAGGAATATGAGCGAAGGGAATATCTCCCCTCTCGCTTAATTCGGGACCATTGGAGGAATCAGTAACAGAATCAGACACAGTACTTAACGGCATTCAAAATTTAGCGGCATTCAAATATAGCAATACTATTGAGCTACGGTTTTGGGACCTAAACCTGACTTGCGTCCCCTAACCGCAACCCCTTCGAAAACCAAGTAGGGTTTTCAGAGCATTTTCCAATGATACTGAATTGGCATCAACGCGATGTGCATTTCTTTCGAAGCTTCTGCTGAAAGAGAGCGTGATGTGAAGTTCTGACTCAAAAAAATCAAATTATCTAGAATTCTGCGTAAAATCACTGATTTCCAGTTAATTTCTTAAAGAGCTAGGGCATTCTGAAGGATGGGCATTCTTAGTAGAACATCCTCAAGAGACACGATTGCTAGGCTGCTGACAGCGCATTTCTGACGTACGTTTCTGGCAATTTGTCTCTATTGACACCTCAACCCGCTAACTTACCTGCATTATGCTTAAATTTTTGCGTCCTGCTCTCATCTTGTCTGCTGTGTTGCTTCCATTGCTAGGCGATAGCCATACCCCAACTCTTGCTCAAGAGCGTCAAGGCTGTTTTATGGTCAACGACGTTGGACGGTTAGTTGACCTATCTGACATCTGTCCTTCTGCTGCCCCTGTTCAAATTGCCGAACAGCAAACCCTAGGTACCGGCGATATTCAAGTAACTCTGAGATGGACATCCACCGATGACTTGGATATGGCAGTGACTGACCCAGCGGGACAGACGGTCACCTACTTTAATCCTAGCGTGGCTTCTGGAGGGCAACTCGACGTGGATGCTAATGCTGGCTGTGGGGAAACGGTCTCATCGCCAATTGAAAATATTTTTTGGCCTCCTTCACAGGCTCCTGAGGGAGACTACACGATTGAGGTTAACCTGTACACTCGCTGTGGTACGACTTCAGGTCCGATTTCCTATACTTTGACATTGTTGGTTCAAGGAAATACTGAAACCATTACAGGCACAGTAGATGACCGAAATCCAATTGCTACCCATCCGTTCTCCTTACCTCAATAGATAGCAGTAGGCAGCAGTGGGGCAGAGGTATTGGAATTTTTGAGCAACTGGCATCTGTGTATTTCCTGAGCTTTCTAAGCTTTTGTATCCTCACCTGTATATTTGAAGACGTGCCTTTTGTGTGAAAGCTTCTGGTGTATGAGAGCTTTCACACAAAAATGTTTTGGTTGGAGGTTAGGAAACGCTGTACCAATGCGGTTTTTTCCTATTCCTGTTCAAAAGCTAATTCGATATACGACTATAAGTGCGTTGTAAATGCGTATAAGCTATGTTATGTAAACACAATGGTTTTTCGAGATTAGTCTTCTGAGATTGCTAGAGGACATCTGAAACGGCACTGGATTGTCTATCTTCTGGGGGAACTGGGAATGCGTCAAATTTCGTTTATCGCGTCTATAGGGATGCTAGCCCTCTCGCTGGGAGGATGTGCCCTCTTTTCAGGTGGCAGCGACACGGCTGTGGAGCCATCTCCTGGCACTACGGTTGAAACGGTTGAGCCTGCGCCTGGTGCTACTGCGACTCAGCCTTTTTCTGAGCCACCCGTAGTTGATGGGCAGACCTCACCCACAGGTACGCTTCCACCAGATTTAATTGGTTCTACGGACTCAGACCAGCGGGTTCAAGGAATTCAAAGGAATCGTCCAGACCCGTTTGCTTTGCTGCCTACCAGTCCTGTAATTCAAACTCCTCCGGTTGTTGCTCAAGCTCCAACTACATCCCCAGGACAAACGGGCACTCGGTTGCCCAACGTCCCATCTGGTGGAGGTGGAGGTGGGGGTGGACAATCATCCCGTCCCGGCAGTCTTGCCCCCATTCCAAGCTTAGTACCGCAGCGTCCTGCTCCTCCACCCCGCCCTCAAGCTGACCTTGCCAGATTGGTTAAGGTGACAGGCGTTGTGCAAATTGGCAATACAACTCACGCGATCATCAGTGCCCCTAATGAGCCAAGTAGCCGCTACGTCCGGGTTGGGCAACGGCTTTCTAACGGTCAGATTTTAGTTAAGCGGATCGAGGTGAACGCAGGATCTGAACCCATTGTTGTACTGGAACAGAACGGCATTGAGGTGGTTAGAGCGGTAGGAGAAGGTGGGGCACCCGCGCAACCGACCGCATCAGCGATCGCTTCTCCTCAAGTGGTGGCTGTAGGGGTTGAATAATTGTGACAAACTGAGTGTAAGGTTGAGGCTTCGCTAGAGTGAAGAGAAATCTATTTGAATCTGCCGCTGGAGGCTCGTTATGGCGATCGCTAGTTCCCCCAATGCTAGCCGTTCACCCTTTGATTTCTCGCCAGAGGCGACTCAAGATAGTGCCCTGCTTCATCAGCTAGGTTTCATTCCAGGGTTAAAAGAGATTTTGATGGTGCGTCAGGTTCACGCTTTGGAACACGCCACCATCTGGCTTTTAAGCGGCAATTTACCAGATGATACTGTTGCTCCCCCAACTCTGATTGCAGGGAGCAACAGCTCTTTGGGTGGTATGTCTACTGATCAGGGTTTTTATGTCTACGGTACGGTTACCTCAATGCAGCTACGGCGAGCTGCCCACTCAGCATTGCTGCGCCTCGTCAATGGTGAGTGGGATTTAGCCGTACATCCCCGCTGTGGCACGAATTTGTCGGTAGGAATGGTGATGGCTGCTGGGTTAGTGCTTGGCGTGCCCTTGGTGCTGCCACGCAATCCACTGGAGCAATTTTTAGGAATGGGGTTGGCCGCAACAGCTGCCACGCAGCTTGCTCCTGAGATTGGTAATCTGGCTCAACGATATGTTACGACTGCGATTCCGTTCAATCTGGCGATTGAGACTGTTAACTCGTTGGGCGATCGCCAGGGTCGTCCAGTTCACTTTGTGCAGGTGCGATGGGTTGAGCAACCGTTGAACTCAAACTGATCCGGCAGGGACAAGTAATGAAAAGCTTTGCTTCATTTCTTTCTCTAACTTTGTAGGACTATAGGCACAGCAATAAAACTTAAAGACTGAAACAGTCTGAAAGTCCTGCCAGAGTAGTACTCTGAAAGACAATTACTGTATGAGTTAAATAATTACCCGAAAGGAAAAGCTCATGGTACAACGTGGTTCTACAGTCCGAATCCTTCGCAAAGAATCCTACTGGTACAAAGATGTGGGTACGGTTGCGTCTATTGATCAGAGCGGCATCAAGTATCCCGTCATTGTTCGCTTTAATAAAGTTAACTATGCTGGGGTCAACACCAACAACTTCAGCATGGATGAAGTTGTTGAAGTACAGGGTGCAGCTAAGCAGAAGGTTTCTAAGACTCCATCTGCTGATGCAGCTTCTGGTGGTAAGCAAACCACTATCGATACTAGAACTCGGAGAACAGGACAAGGGGCAGGACAGTCCACCAAAGGAGCAGCAGCAGAGGCTCCTGGAACGGATCAACCTGACAAGGAAGGTGCTCCCAATCAAGGTACAGAATCTCGTTAAAAATTGCGAAATGAATTAACTCGAATGCCTTTGGGCGAGAGTGTAGGGAACCTATGCACTTGCCCGAAGGCATTCAAGTTTTCAAGGTGTAAGCTTTTATGCGCTCGAAAGCATTCGATTTTAATAGAATGAATTTACTGGAGTGTGTTGCAGGCTGGGTTGAATTGTGCCCGAATTACCTGAAGTTGAAACGGTTCGACGAGGTTTAAATCAGCGAACTTTAAACCAAGAAATTGTGGGTGGAGATGTGCTGTTGTCACGCACGATCGCCCATCCCCCTCTACCGATCGCCTTTTTAGCAGGCTTGCAGGGAACGGCGATCGCTCAGTGGCATCGGCGCGGCAAATATTTGCTAGCAGAGCTATATCAAATTTCTTCCCCCCCAGGGCAAGCTCAATCTGCGGGATGGTTGGGGGTGCATCTGCGGATGACGGGACAACTGTTGTGGCTCCATCAGGAGGAGCCATTGCAAAAGCACTGTCGAGTCCGTCTATTTTTGGACGGGCAGCAAGAACTGCGGTTTGTAGATCAGCGAACCTTTGGGCAAATGTGGTGGGTGCCGTCCGGTACCCAGCCTGAAGTGGTGATGACAGGGCTGCAACGATTGGGTCCAGAACCCTTATCGGCAGACTTTTCGGCTGAGTATTTGGCGACACGATTGCGCGATCGCCACCGCCCCATCAAGAATGCGCTGCTCGATCAGATGTTAGTCGCTGGAATTGGCAACATTTACGCCGATGAGGCCCTCTTTCTGAGCAAGATCAAACCTAAAACTCTTTGTTCTGCGCTCAAGCCGCGCCAAGTGACAGCCCTCTATGCGGCCATTGTGCGCGTTCTTCAGGACAGCATTGATGCGAGAGGAACAAGCTTTAGCAATTTTCGAGATGTGGAAGGCGTTAATGGTAACTATGGCGGCGTTGCTTGGGTGTATGACCGTAAGGGAGAACCCTGCCGCACTTGTGATACTCCAATCGAGCGGTTGAAGCTAGCGGGGCGATCGGCGCATTTTTGCCCCAAGTGTCAGCGCTAAGATTGGCTAATCAGCACATACAATGTGAAAGAACGCAAGATTACTAAATAACGTGGGTTATGGCAGTTAAAAAGGGCGATCTGGTTCGGGCTGTGCGGGAAAAATTGGAAAATAGTCTGGAAGCACAAGCCAGCGATACACGATTTCCACCCTATCTCTTTGAGACCAAGGGAGAAATCGTAGACTCGAAGGGAGATTATGTGCTGGTTAAGTTTGGGCATGTGCCTACGCCAAATATGTGGCTGAAAGCCGATCAAGTAGAAAAATTTGAATAGCTCCTGTCTCTAGATAGTCTGTGTCTCTGATTGGTCCCTGACTATCTAGTCATCTTCTAGTCATCTTATTGATTTGCGATCGCTTTGCCGTGTCGTCTTTTTTGATCATGAATTTTCCTGATGCGATCGCCTCCACTTCTACCCGTGTCTCAGTGATTGGAGCGGGGAATGTAGGCAGTACTCTGGCTCAACGGATTGCTGAAAAAAATTTGGCAGATGTTGTGCTGCTCGATGTCATAGCAGGCAGACCTCAAGGCGTAGCACTGGACCTGATGGAAGCTAGAGGCATTGAAGGTCACGATCGCCAGATTGTGGGCACGGTAGACTATGCCGACACGGCAGGCTCTAACATTGTCGTGGTTACTGCTGGGTTGCCTCGCAAACCGGGCATGAATCGGGATGACCTAATGCGAACTAACGCTCAAATTGTGGTGGAGGCAACGAAGCAGGCGATCGCCCATTCACCCAACGCCATTCTGGTTCTTGTCACAAATCCATTAGACGTAATGACTTATCTGGCGTGGAAAGCCAGTGGTCTACCCTTCTCTCGGGTCATGGGTATGGCAGGAATTCTGGATTCTGCCCGTTTTCAGACCTTCATTGCCCTGGAGTTAGGTATTTCTCCAGCGGATGTTAGCGCGATGGTGTTAGGCAGTCACGGCGACTTGATGGTGCCCCTGCCCCGCTACTCCACTGTCAGCGGCATTCCAATTACAGAGCTATTAGATGCCGCAACAATCGAACGCTTGATTGAGCGAACCCGTAACGGTGGGGCAGAAATTGTAGAACTTATGCAGACTGGAGGCGCATATTACGCTCCGGCTTCTTCAACCTGTCGCATGATTGAAGCAATATTGCTCAATCAGTCTCGCCTGTTGCCCGTTGCATCGTATTTGCAGGGCGAATATGGGTTAGAAGACATTTTCATTGGCGTGCCTGCTCGGTTGGGCAGTGGTGGCGTTGAAAGTGTTTTAGAACTGGACTTGACGGATGCTGAACGGACTGCCCTATATAGTTCTGCTGAATCAGTTCGTCAAAAGACCCATCATGCATTAGAGATGCTGAAGGGTTCAGTCTAGTTGCGAACAAGTTGGGTTTCGCTTTGCTCCACCCAACCTACAAATTCGAGCTACAGATTTTAGGAACGAGCGGCCATGACTTCGATTTCGACTAGCCAGCCTGGATCAACCAGTCCAGCTACCTGCATCGTCGAGCGAGAGGGGAGGTTGGGTTGCTCCTCAGTGCCAAAAAACTGGGTGTAGCCTTCCATGAATCCAGCAAAATCCATTGCGCCGCCATTGCTGGGATCACCGACCAGGAAAGCCTGCATTTTGACCACATCTCCCATTGTCATATCCATACTTTGAAGAATTGCCTGGATCTTTTCGAGGACCCCAATAGTTTGAGTTTTGGTATCGCCATAGGCGGCGATGGAGCTTTCTGGGGCAGTTTCATCAACGACGGGTGGCACCTGTCCACTTAAGTGAACGAGTGCTGCATTGGGTGGCGTTTCGACGGCAAGAGCGATGGGGAAGGTGGAGTTGGGAATGGGATAGCGAACTACTTCCTGAGCCAGCGTGCGGTGAGGGGTGAGGAGGAGGAGGGCGATCGCCACTCCAACCACCACCAATGGCATAAAAGCAACCTTGCTCCACGATCTCAGCACTGATTTGAACTTTTTCATTTCCATAGCCTCATGTAGAGACGCGATCAAGAGCGTCTTTGCAGAATATAAATTGCCACAACAAATGCCTTAGGGGAGATTCTGTTTCGTCAAAGTAGCAGGAGCCATCTCACCCATTGGCATCACAAGGCAGAGCCTTGCCACAAGAATTTTCCTAAACCAGTCAGAAGTTTTGCTTATGCTGCCAGCGTTTGGGCAGAAATTGCCTGAACGGCTTGATGGGCAGAGAGGACTGCTCCCTCCTGCCATCCGGTCAGGTAACTGAGATGCTCCCCAGCCAGGTAGATTGGACCATCGGGCTGATTGAGCAGGGGGTAGGCAGTTTCTAGTCCGGCTTCTTCCCATTCAATCCATCCGCCTCGACTATAGGGAATTTTGTCCCAAGCAATGCTAACTCCCTTGTCAAATGAAACCTCACTGCCATAGCCAGGATGAATCGTTTCCCCGTCCTCGATCGCTTTGCGGAGCCGTTCCTCATGAGACATTGCCCCGATTCGCTCACCAATGTCGTTGTCCCAAATGTAGGCACCCACAATGACTCCTTTTTCTTGCTGGAAGCCCGTTGCCGGATACCAGATTTGAGTTATGTCTCGCTCTGTCCAGGAAATGCCGCCGTAGATGCCGTAGTCTTCTTCCCAAAAGCGGCGATTGGCTTGGAAACCAATTTTCATTGCCTTGGCGTAGGAAGCGGCTCCTATGGCGATCGCCTCCTTAAAGGCTGGCGAAAAGTCTGCCTCAACGTCATTCAACACGGAGAGCGGGAAAGTGCAGATGACGTAATTCGCGTCTAATGCTCCTTGGCTACCTGAAGCTTTGTCGGTGTAGACAATTCGCACCCCTTCAGCCGTTTTGCGAATTCCGCTCACTTCAGTGCCGTAAGTAATCAAATTACCCACCTGCCGCTCAAAGCCTTTGGCAATTTGATCCATTCCACCTACGGGTTGCAGCATGGTTGCCGCTTGGTGATAGCCCTCACCAAATTGCATCTTGTATTCCCAGAAGGAGGACTTTAGCAAATCTGACAGGTCAAGTGGCTCGTATTGCTCACCTGCGGTTAACCCAGCTCCTGGTCGCGTACTGTATCCTGCTCGGCTAGACCCCTTGTAGAGATAATCTGCATCCAGTCCACCAAAGCTCGAAATCATTTCCAGAATGCGTTCCCGGTCTTCGGTTGAGATTTCCTGATCTAACGCATTTCGGCTTACGGCTTTGGCTAAAAGTTCTGCAATGTAGCCCCGGCTGTCATTAACGACTCGACGATTGAGAACGGGTTCTCCACCAAACGCCTGATCGTCCTGAAAGTAAGCTGCCCGATTTTCGTTGACAATGACTTCTAGCGGTACGCTAAACTCTTTGCAGTATCCCAACAATCCTGTGTGGTGATAGGGAATCCGAGCCGGTCCAGGATTAATGTATAGGTGATCGGCCGCATCAAAGGTGCAGGTTTGGCTGCTATCGGTTTCTGCAATCGTGTCGCCGCCACGAATCGTCCAAATTCGACCACCGGGGCGATCGCGGGCTTCCAAAATGGTGCACTCATAGCCTGCTTTAGAGAGTTCATAGGCGGCTGTCATACCCGCAATTCCGGCTCCCAAAATGGCAACTTTAGTTCCACTTCCTGAACCGCTGGGTAAGTTTGGACGCTCAGCCGCTTTAGCAGGAGAACGGGTCAATCCCATTGCTTTCATCGTGGTGAAAACAGCCGCAGCCCCACCTGCTCTTCCTACTAATTTCAGAAATTTACGGCGCGTCGGAGAAATTTTTCTCCGAGTTGAATGCTGATTCATGGATTTTTCTACGCTCTAGAAATTTTCCGTACAGCTGCTTTCAAATAAGTACAGTATTTCTATAACCCAACTAAAATCCTTTAGCAGTAAAGTGCCAATACCAATTCTCTTCAAGGCTGGATATTTTGGAGCGTGCCCCGCGTACGCGGGGCACGCTCCAAAATATCCAGCTTCATGTAGAAACGGTATAAAACAAAGCTTTTAATGGGAAAATCGTCCTGGTTTTAGAAACTGTACTAGTTCAAAAACAGTTGTTTCTCTGCTTACGGAATAAGAGGCTAACTTCTATTTTTTTGTTACGATGTATCGCCGAATGCTTTTTTGAAAGGCTGTAATTTACATTTACAGAAACATCTATAGCTGAGAAATTTACGCTGTACAAATAGCGTTTCTCCTGACAAGCATTTTCTCAAGCAACAAATTAGAGATTAGCCATACCTGGTGAGTAACTCATAACGGGCATAAATCTTTCCAGGTTTAGGTTAGAAGCAACCTGAGCAAGCTTATGCAGATCGGTGGGGTCATCTAGATGAGGAATGCAGCCCAACACTGGTTTTTGGGTAAGTGACTGAATCAGTTTGGTGGGTGCCCAATTGGCAATTTCTTCGTCGGTACAAGGTTTAACGCAGTTGAGAATGATGCCTTTGAGGTGTACCCGAGACTGTTGAGCAAGAGCAGCGTTAGCGACAGCTTGAGAAATCGCCCCTAACCTCACAGGCACCACCAGCACCGTTGGCAGTCGCCAATCCCACGCTAAATCAGCCACAGTGGTTTCATGGGTAACCGGTGAACCCAACCCACCTAAAGATTCAACCAGGACAAAGTCTCGCTCTTGCTGCAGGGTTTGAAACTGCTGCCAGACCTTTTCAAGCTGAATTTTGCGACCTTCGCGATCGGCAGCGATTGGGGGTGCTAAAGGGGCTTCAAAGTAGAGTGGCGTAATTTCGTCGGCAGACTGCTGCAGGGTAAACAGGTGAGTATAAAGTTCGCGATCGCCCTTCCCCGACTGAAGCGGCTTCATAATACCGAGCCGCTGTGAGCTGCAATAGGTTTGCCAGTAAGCTGCCAAAGCGCTCGTTAAAACAGTTTTTCCGGCATCCGTATCGGTGCCTGCAATCAAGAGGGCGTTCAAGCGTCACTCCACTTTTAGTTAACAATTCACAATCAGGAACTATACCCTTCTGGTGCTTTAACAGAAGCCTATTCTGGTGGCGGTTCCGTGGGAGCCGTCGCACTAACGCCTAACGTAAAGTCGGTTTCGTCGGTGGATATTACTTCTACAATGTAATCGCCACCGTCCGGCACCTGGAAACCCCAGAAAACTACATTTGAGGCATCAGGCACCGGTTCACCATTGGGGAAAAGAATATTGAGGGTAGCCGCACCGTCTATAATCTCGGCGGAAAAGACTTGCCCTTCCTGTACGTTGACCAGGTAGCGTTTGGTAAGGCGATCGCTCACCGTATCGCTGACTTCTACACCCTCTGAGCCCGCCGGAAAACTCAAGCGTTGTGTATCGACCTGAGGCTCGACTGGAGTTGGGCTAGGGCTGGGTGTTGGAGTTTCAGTTGGGGTCGGGGTTGGTTCTGGCTCCGGTTCTGGAGCCGCTTCCAGGCTGAGGTCTAGTCTATAGTCACTTTCCTCGACTCCTCGGACGGGCCTTAGCTCAAGATAGTATTCACCCGTGAAATCAAGTACTCCCTGCCACTGCTGGACTCGCTCAGCGTTGCCCTCCACCAAGTCTCCATTGGGGGCAAAGACGCTGAGCAATACTCCCTCACCGTTAATTGCACCAGACAGAGTTTGCGCTTGCTCGGCAGACACAATGTAAGTTACAACCTCATTTTCTCTCAGTGTTCCCTCAACGCTGGTCGTATCTCCTGGCGCAAGGTTCAGCCGCTGACTGTATTCAACGGGTTCGTCAGTTGGAGTTGGGGTTGCTGTTTCAGTTGGGGTCGGCGTTGCAACGGGTGTGTTGTCAGACCCATTGCGGATCGCGCTAACCACCGCAAAGGTGGTTATCAACGTGACAATTGCCAGTCCGGTGACAATTCCAGCTACCGCCCAAGGATTGTCCCAGACAGAGGTTTCTGTCTGAGTCGGAATGACTGGCCCTGCAGCCCGACGGGGTGCATTGGAGCTGTGGGCTGTTGGCTCTGGACGGCGACCTACTGCCACGGTTTGCATTCGAGAAGTAGGGTTGGCTGCCTGAGTTGCTGAGGTTGGGGTCGGTGGGGGTGGGGGTGTAACGACCGAAGGGTTAGCTAATGCCTGGAGCGCTTGCGCTACCTCACTGACAGATTGGTAGCGATCGCCCGGACGATAGCTCAGCATTCGATTCAACACCTGAGCAAAACCAGGATTTACCTTTGCCCACTGCTGCCAGTACCAGGTAAGGCTGCGATCGTCATACAATTCCTGGGGCTCTTTGCCCGTCAGCAGCACTACTGAACTAACCGCCAGCGCATAGAGATCGCTATTAGGGTAAGCCCGTCCCGACTGGATTTGCTCACTCGGCGCGTACCCAATCTTGCCAACGGTGGTCGGCTGATGCTCTGTTTCTGCTGGTTGGACACGAGTGACAATTTCTTTGACTACACCAAAGTCAATCAGCACAGGCAGATGATCCTGCTGCCTGAGAATGATGTTGTCAGGCGCAATATCTCGATGAATAATTCCTTTGCTGTGAATGTGCGCCAACACGGGCAAAAGCTGCTGCATCAGTTGCAGCACCTCGGCTTCTGTAAACGCTTTACCTTGCGCCTTCCGCTCGTTGAGTAGGGTACGGTAGGTCTTGCCTTCAACGTAGTCTTGTACGAGGAATAAACGCTGATTTTCTTCAAAGGTGGCACGAAACTGCGGAATTTGAGGGTGCTGAATCTGATAAAGAATCGCGGCTTCCCGCTGAAACAGTTCCTTCGATTTATCTAAAACGTAAGCGCCACTCTGCGATGGGATGAACTCCTTCAGCGCACAGCGCTCGTTAAATCGTCCTAAATCTTCTGCCAGATAGGTACGACCAAACCCGCCTTGCCCCAAAATGCTCGACAAGCGGTAGCGATTTTGTAAAACAGTCCCGGTGGGAATGGGTGGTTGCATGACAGATGATTCACTGAGATCTCACAAACAAATAGGAACAAGCTCCGCCAAGTTAAAATTGCGGATGCTCATTGCTCCAAGATCTTGAGCGTATCGCACCAACAGCAATTCGCCAACTGACTTGCTGAGTAGTTTGAGTAACGCCAGCCCTATTGCCTTGCGAACACCTCATCATACCAGGGAAGGTCACGCCCCGCGCTGCAACCCATTCAGGCGAAACAGCAAAAATTGGGTGAACTGATCCGAGTTGAAGTTGTCATCACTCACCAGCAGCAAACTTTGACTGCCATCTGGTAACTGCGGCCCCAGCACCATACCTTCTAGGTTGTCCAGGGGAATGCCTAAATCTGCCAGGTCGAGCAACAGCCGCTTGCGAATGGGTTCGATGCCGCTCAAGTCTCTACCTAACCTAGGAATGCCGGATGTATCTGTGGCTCCGCCTGTAGCTAGCTCAAAAATGCGGGCACCCGCTCCGGCAACGCCAAAAGAGTGTTCCATGCTCAGGAAATGACCGCCTTGGTCTAGCACAAGTAACTCAGTCAAACCATTCACCGTGAGCAGTGGTGGCGCATCGTTGGGATAAAGGTATTCCGCGATCAGCACAGGTAGCTCGTTGCCAATAAGATAGTGCAGAAAGCGACTGTAGTTGGGTCGTTCTGACGCTTCTGTCTCGTCTAAGTTGACGGGTCGGCGGTCTTGTTCCAGCTCTGCCTCGGTTGCAGCAAATAGGCGAAACGGTTCTAGCCAGGTCGTGCTAAAGCCTCCAGGATTGAGCGTTAGGGCTTCAAACCCAAGGTTATTTTGCACGCCCTGGGGCTGATCCTCCACAGTTTTAGGGAGATAGCGTTCTGGAATCGGCAAGTGCTGCTGCCATGCGCCTGTCGCCAAGTCAAACTCGTCTATAAATGGAGGAATGCCATCAGAGGCAACGCCTTCGCTGGAGATAAAGACCGTTTGGCGGGGAGAGAGGGCAAGCCCTTCAGGATCAATGGTGCCCTGGGCAAAGGGTTCTCCGTTTTCTCCAAGTAAGGTGGTTACTTTCTCGATTTCAACTCCAGCGATCGCCACCTCCCCAGACTCATTACTCAAATTGAGCTTGAGCGTGTAAAAGCGAGCCGGGGCAAATTCACTGCGATCGTCTGAGAGAACGTAGAAGCGATCGCCCTGCCTGTCATAGGTAAGTGCTGAAAGCCCACGCACGGGTGTGTCTTGAAACACCGTATCGGTCGGCAATCGATATTCACCTAAGAAATCAAGGGAAAGGTCTAAAAAGAGTCGCTCCTCGGCACTGACCTGAGGCAAAGTACAGCCTGCAAGGAGCAGTACTGTAAAACTGAGAAGTAGAACTCTTAGAAAAGGGAAAAACCGTTTCAACACTTTAGAAATACCCAAATGCCCCGCCGGAATGCACTGTCTGTATCTTAGCGAAACAGTGTTTTAGCGGAGGGGCGATCGCCTTCCCAACCGAGTCAGGGGTAAAGCGATTTACCATCCTAGCCAACCCAAATTTGACTTCCAAGAAACTCATCTAATCTTCATAGGAAGCCATGTTGTATCTACTTTCCAACAAGACTAAGTGAAGTCGCTAGCTCGAAACTTGAAGCTTCAGTAAAAGGTGAGTGGGCATGATCCGAGATATTTCCTGTTTGAGTGCGCTGATCGTTAAGCCCCCTGATTAATCTCACACCCCTGAGCAAGGAACCCAGACATGAAGCCTCTCACTCAGATTTCATCGGCAACAATCGTAACGACTACTTTGCTCGGTGGCCTGTGCATGGGTACGCAGGCAGCGACGCTGATAGGAGAATACCTCTCAAAATCTGGCAGCAAAGTCAGTTCAAGCCTAATTTCACTTTCAGCAAATTCAGGAAATAATACAGGATTGTTCCCAGGAACTCGGGCAAATAGTTCTCTACTACAAACTTATGGCGGTCATGTGGTGATTGATGCGATCGCCTCTGACAACACCGATGTCCTCTACGAAGATTTGCTTGGACTGGGACTCCAAAACGGCTCCAAATATGGCTCCCTTGTCTCTGGTTTGCTGCCGCTTGACGCAATTTCCTCAATGGACAGCTTGAGTAGCTTAAAATTTGCCCGACCCACACAGTTTCTATCTAACGTAGGGGTAACGACAAGTCAGGCTGATAGATCAATGCGGGCTGATATTGCTCGCTCGACCTTTGGGGTTGATGGAACAGGTGTGACAGTAGGTGCGCTGTCTGATAGTTACAACAACTTAGATGGTGAAGCCGCTGACATTGCTAGTGGCGATCTGCCGTCCAATGTGAACGTGCTTTTAGACCTTCCTAGTGGTGGCAGCGATGAAGGGCGTGCAATGCTGCAACTGATTCATGATGTCGCTCCTGGTGCAGATCTAGCGTTTTACACTGCATTCCTGGGGGGGCAAGCAGACTTTGCAAATGGCATTCTTGAGCTGGCCGCAAGCGGATCTGATGTGATTGTGGATGACGTCATTAACCTGGCTGAACCAATGTTTCAGGATGGCATCATTGCCCAAGCAGTTGACCAAGTCGTAGCTGATGGCATACCGTACTTCTCCTCGGCAGGCAACAACGATCGCAATGCCTACGAAAGCACCTTCAGAAACAGCAGTGTGCTTGATCCCATCTTTGGAGGTGAACTGCATGACTTTGACCCTAGCGCAGGGGTAGATCCGTTTCAAAGCATTTCGGTTCCAGTTGGCGGAGAACTCTTTATTTCCTTCCAGTGGGATTCGCCCTTTTTCTCGGTCAGCGGCGGTGAAGGCTCTCCGAACGATCTCGACATCTTTCTGTTCGATGATTTCGGCAATTTACTAGCTTTAGGGGCAGACGCAAATGAAGGTGGCGACGCGGTAGAAATCCTGAGTTTCTTTAATGACGGCTCGTTTGGCACAGACCAATTTAACCTGGCAATCTCTAACTTTTCTGGTCCCGATGCTGGATTCATGAAATATGTTGTGTTCGGTAACGCCAGTATCAGCGAGTACGACACCAATAGTGGCACTGTATATGGTCATGCAAATGCTGAAGGTGCTGAGGCGGTTGGAGCATCCTTCTACGCCGATACGCCTGAGTTTGGAACTAATCCACCTGTGTTGGAGCCATTTTCTTCGGCTGGGTCAACTCCAATTTTGTTTGATGAGAATGGCGATCGCCTCTTCACTCCGGAAATTCGCCTCAAACCTGAAATCGTTGCGCCCGATGGCACCAATACCACTTTCTTTATTCCTGGTTTAGACGTTGAAGGGGACGGCTTCCCCAACTTCTTTGGCACCTCGGCAGCGGCTCCCCATGCGGCAGCGGTTGCAGCCTTGATGCTGGAAGCGGCACCCAGTACCAGTCCTGAAGTGCTCTACGAAACGCTAGAAGAAACGGCGATCGACATGAACGCTCCCGGATTCGATTTTGACAGCGGTTTTGGGCTGATTCAAGCAGACCGGGCAGTAGGAGCCTTGATTAGCACGCCTCCTGAAGAGGTACCTGAGCCTGCGTCGGTCTTTGGGTTACTGGCAGTGATTGTGGGTGCAGGCTCACGTTTGAAGCGTAAACCGAAAGCTGCATAGAACAATTAAAAAAAGGTAGAACTTCAAGTCCTACCTTCCCTACTGCTTAGTTTTGGTTGCGTTGCTAGAGAATGTAAAGCAAGAAGAACAGCACAATCCAGATCACGTCTACGAAGTGCCAGTAGATTTCTGCTGCTTCTACGCCGAAATGGTGTTCGCCGGAGTAGTGTTCCTTATTGCGCGATCGCCACAGGACCGCCAAAATCAAGCACAGTCCCAGGAATACGTGCAAACCGTGAAAGCCAGTCAACACATAAAAAGTGCTGGCGTACAGGTTTGTCTTTAAGCCGAATTCCAGGTTGTTGTACTCATAAACCTGACCTGCCAGGAAGATTGCGCCCATTACCGCAGTCGCTAGGAACCAGGTACGTAAGCCCTTGACGTTATTCTTCTTGACTGCCACATCCGCTTGGTGAATCACAAAGCTGCTAGAAATCAGAATTAGCGTGTTGATTCCTGGTACAAGCAGTTCGCGCTCAGGAGTGCCTTCAGGTGGCCAAACAGGCGCAACCACGCGGAAGGTCAGGTACGCCAGAAACAGACCTGCGAAGATCATGCTCTCAGCACCCAGGAAGACGAGCAGTCCAAACAGACGATGGTCTGGATGTTCCTCGTGGTGAGCGGCTGCCTCAGTTTCGTGATGATAGTTGAGTGCAGTCTTAGCGGGATCAATCGTTGAACCTTGCATAAGTCTCTGATACCTACGAATGCGACTTTTGAAATTTAAGTGAAATGGACGGTGCTCACCGGACTGGGAGCAGGTAGGTTGGCACCGCCCACTATGCGCTGATTAAGGCTCTGGACTGCCAGCCCTCGCTTCTTCAGGAGGAATGAAGCCCGGAGGTGCCTCCATATTTGATTGAGATTCCTCTGGCTCCATTTCAGGATTGCGGTTACCTGAACCGTAGTCGTATGGACCACTGGTAAGTACAGGCAATTCCTCAAAATTTTCGATCGCAGGAGGTGAGGTCGTCATCCACTCAAAGGTCAATGCCCGCCAGGGGTTGTTTCCTGCCTTTTTGCCGCTAATCCAGCTCCAGCCTGCATTCGCCAGGAAGGGTAGGGTTGAAACCGCAAGAATGTAGGAGCCAATCGTACAGACCAGGTTGAGCGTTGCGAACTTAGGATCGTAGAGCGCAATCCGGCGGTTCATTCCCAATAAGCCCAGTTCGTGCATCGGCATGAAGGTCAGGTTCATGCCAATAAAGGTGAGGATGAAGTGAACGATGCCCAGCGGCTCGTTCAGCATCCGTCCAGTCATCTTGGGGAACCAGTGATAAATCGCCGCATAGATGCCAAACACGCTGCCGCCAAACAGGACGTAGTGCAGGTGAGCCACGATGAAGTAGGTATCGTGAACGTGAATGTCAAAGGGTACCGCTGCGACCATTACGCCGCTGATACCGCCAATCACGAACATCGAAATAAAGCCCATTGCAAACAGCATGGCGCTGTTGAGTTGGATCTTGCCGCCCCAAATCGTGGCTAACCAGCCAAAGACTTTAATCCCTGTTGGGACAGCGATTACCATCGTGGTGATCATGAAAAACATGCGTAACCAGGCAGGAGTGCCACTGGTGAACATGTGGTGGGCCCAGACGATTAGACCCAAGAAGCTGATTGCGAGACTGGAGTAGGCGATCGCCCGATAGCCAAAGATCGGCTTGCGTGAGTGAACCGGGAGAATATCTGAAATTGCGCCAAACAGCGGCAAAATCATGATGTAAACCGCCGGATGCGAGTAAAACCAGAACATGTGCTGGTAAACAATCGGGTCACCGCCGCCTGTGGGGTTGAAGAATGCGGTCCCAGCCAACAGGTCAAACGCCAGCAAAATCAACGCTCCTGCTAACACAGGCGTACCAATCAAAATCAGCGCTGAAGCTGCCAGCATAGACCAGCAGAACAGGGGCATATCATTAATCCCCATGCTGGGCACGCGCATCCGCAAGATGGTCACAAAGAAATTGATTGCGCCCAAGATTGAGGAAGTTCCTAAGACCAGCAGGGTAAAGATCCAAATTCCCTCACCCACCTTGCCCGTCATCAGGCTCAACGGCGGGTAGGAAGTCCAGCCTGCTTGGGGCGCTTCTAAGAAAAAGCTGGCGATCAGTACCAGACCTGCCGGGGGCACCATCCAGAAAGCAAGGGCATTCATCTTCGGGAAGGCCATATCCCGCGCCCCTACCATCAGCGGAATCAGGTAGTTCGCCAATCCTGAACCTGCCGGGATGATCCAAAGAAAGATCATCACCGTGCCGTGAACGGTTAGCAGGTTGTTGTAAAGTTCTGGGCTAACCAAATCTGACTCTGGTGTCGCTAGCTCTGTGCGAATGGCGGTCGCCAGAACGCCACCAATCATATAAAAAATGAAAGAGGTAACCAGGTATTGAATCCCGATTACTTTGTGGTCAGTGTTAAACGTAAAGTAGTCTTGCCACTTGCGTTTCCCCGGAATCGCGCCTTCGGTCGTGGGGGTAGTAGTGGATTGCCATTCTGCTTGTGTCATAGCTGGCTGTTGTGACTCTTGGCTGTTGAAACTCTTAAACTAACGATTCATTGAGATGTGCTGGGGATGGAGTTGCTCTAATGCGGTGGCAGCATCAATTCCCATTTGATCTACAAAGGGTGCTAAGAACTCAGCATCAGAGAGGTCTTCGGAGGGAGCGATCGCTCTCATTGCAACAGCCTGATTTGGATCGTTCAAACTGGCGATTTGCTCCTGAATCCAGCCGTCATATTCTTCCTGGGTCTGGACAAACAGCTTCGTGTTCATCGCGCCATGATAAGCACCACACAGTTCTGCACAAATCACGGGGTAGGTGCCGATGTGCCGGGGGACAAACCGCAGTTCCGTGTCTCGACCGGGAATGGCATCCTGCTTCAACCGAAATTCGGGCAGCCAGAAGGCGTGGAGCACGTCCTGCGCTTTGATGTTAAGCTGCACCTCTTTATCCACGGGAATGTGCATCTCGCCTGAGGTGATGCCACTGTCTGGGTAAGTAAAGATCCAGGCATACTGCAACCCCATCACATCAATATTGACATCAGCGGGTCTGCCTTCGTCTTTGGGAAAGGCTCCAACCCCAAGTGCCAAATGGTTGTGGATGTGGCGGGGCTTGGGCTGGTTGGATGGGTCAATCAACCCAGTAGCCGATTCATCGGGCAGCATTGCAATCTGAGCAATGCCAGGGTCGGTCGCCGCCTGTGGGTCAAATCCGCCCATCGCTTTATAAATGTCGAAGCTGTAAACCCCAATGATTAGCACAATCACTGCTGGAATTGCCGTCCAGACAATTTCCAGCGGAATGTTGCCGTGAATTGGTGGTCCGTCAGTATTGTCGCCAGGACGACGGCGGAAACGAATTATAGAGATAATAAGTACGCCTTGCACCAGGACGAACAGCCCAATTGAGACTGTCATCATGGAGTTAAACAGCCCATCCACCAAATTAGCCTCATCGGAGGCAGCTTCGGGCAGTAAACCGTGGTTTTGACCATACCAAAGACTCACCAGCGTTAGGATAATGCCAGCCAGTAGGGTAAGAATGTTGCTTGGAATTTTCACGGTAAGTTTGATTCAGCTCATTCAGCTTTAGTTCCGTTCAACTACCACGTTAAAGCAGGAATTGATAACGACACGGAATTCATATCTATCCTTAACGCTTTTTTTGGGATCTCAGCAGCCCTTGTGTAGCAAACACTACAAGGTGAAATAACAATATTAAATCTTGTGAAAGATTTGGGCGAAAGCTAACTTTAAGCTGCAATTTTTTAATTCCTTTAGTTAAGAATTTTTCAACCACAATCCGAAGAAAATCCTAAAGCTTTTCACGCCTGGGCATTGCGTCGCTAAGCTGGTGAATGAAGCTGTTGTAGACAGTGGAAAAAGTAAATACTCAGGTTTTTGTCAACTTTGGTATTGAATGATTCTCAATTCGATTACGGAGGCATAGCTGATGACTAATGTTCACGCTCAGACGCATCAGAGTATGCCAGCTTCCGTTCCTTCTTCTCAAGTTAGACCTCCGCTTCAGCCTCAAGACCAGATTCGACGGCTCGTGTGGAAGATGGCGATCGCCACGTTCTTGTTAATGGCGATCGGCAGCGCCACTCGCGTCATGAACGCAGGGCTAGCCTGCCCTGACTGGCCACTCTGCTATGGAACCCTGATTCCCAGACAGCAGATGAACTTGCAGGTGTTTCTGGAGTGGTTTCACCGTCTGGATGCTGCTCTGATTGGGCTGCTAGCGATCGCCCTCGTTGCTCTAAGCGTGTGGCATCGTCGGGTCTTGCCCCGCTGGACACCCTGGGCAGCCTTGTTTGCCCTCAGCCTGATCGTGTTTCAAGGGGCTTTGGGCGGACTTACCGTCACAGAGCTGCTGCGATTTGATATCGTCACTGCCCATTTGGGGACAGCGCTGTTGTTCTTCACCACCCTGCTGCTTATGGGTATGGCGCTGCTGCCCTATCAGGGGACAGGTAATGTCGGCAAATTGCCCTGGGTTAGCTTGACGGCTGCAATTTTGGTCTACCTGCAAAGCCTTTCCGGTGCGCTAGTTGGCTCTCGTTGGGCAGTGCACCAATGTTTGGCGGGCTCCCAACTTTGCGGGGTAATGAACACTCACTTGTTTGGTATGGTTCCCGCAAGCCTGATGACCTTAGCGGTCGTTGTCCTAGCTTGGCGCACCCCGGCTCTCCATCCTGCCCTGCGCCGACTGGCTTACGTTGCTGGAGGATTTCTGTTGCTCCAGGTGGCATTAGGATTTGCGACCTTCCACTTCCACTTGCAGGTTGAGCCACTTACTATTGCCCACCAAGCAATCGGAGCCGCTCTGCTGGGTACGTTGGTTTGCTTCACTGCATTGGGAATGCGCGATCGCCAATTCACCAAAACTATTGCTTCCGCTCCCCCATCCCCCATCCCCACCCCTCAATCTCCTCTCGCCACCTGATCTTGGCTTCTGCCTACAAATTCTAGGAACTCAACTAATGCATGAAACCGTTTGGAATGATGCCCCTCGTCACCACCAAAACGTTTGGCAGGTGATTCAAAGTTACTGGCAGTTAACCAAGCCCCGCATCATCATCTTGCTGCTGATCACCACCGCAGGCAGTATGTGGATTGCTGCTGAGGGCAAAGTCGATCCGCTGCTGCTGCTGGTGACGCTACTCAGTGGAGCGCTGGCGGCGGCTTCTGCGAATACGATTAACTGTCTGTACGATCGCGACATTGACTATGAAATGGAGCGAACCCGCCATCGTCCGCTTCCCTCGGGACGAATTCAGCCGCGAGATGCGCTGCTGTTTGCGATCGCCCTTGCCGTCCTTTCCTTTACGCTGCTTACCGTCTTTGCCAACCTGCTGAGCGCATTGCTAGCCATGTCGGGCATTGTCACTTACGTTGTCGTCTACACTCACTGGCTAAAGCGACACAGCACCCAAAACATTGTGATTGGCGGTGCGGCTGGCGCAATTCCGCCTCTAGTCGGTTGGGCTGCCGTGACGGGTGAGCTGAGCTGGGCTGCCTGGGTATTTTTTGCGATCGTCTTTTTCTGGACCCCACCTCACTTCTGGGCGCTGGCGATGATGATTCGCGAAGATTACGCCAAGGTGAAAGTGCCAATGCTGCCTGTAATTGTTGGCGATGCCCCGACTGCGCGCCAGATCTGGATCTACACGCTGCTGTTGATTCCGGTGACGTTGCTGTTGGTCTATCCGCTGCATGTGATGGGTGCGGTTTACACCGCTGTGGCGCTACTGCTAGGCGGTGTTTTTGTGGCGAAAGCGTGGTCTTTGTTGCAATCGCCTTCTAATCAACAACTGGCGCGCTCGCTGTTCAAGTACTCCATCCTTTACATGATGTTGCTTTGCGCAGGTATGGCAGTCGATAGCCTTCCCATTACCCATCAGCTTACGGGCGCTCTAACCGAGAACCTGAATTCGCTGGTCAGCACTTTGACAGTGGGGTTGAACGGGGGGGTGAAAGGGGGTTGAAAGGTTAGTTATTACACTAAAATCTTGTACTCCATTGTTCGTATTTCATGGTGAAGGGTGATATGGCCTCCGCAGTTTTAATCGAAAAGCTCCAAAAGCACTATGGCAGCGTCGAAGCAGTCAAAGATGTATCGCTCCAGGTCGAGCCTGGAGAAATCTTTGGGCTGCTTGGACCGAACGGAGCAGGCAAAACGACGACTTTGCGTTGTCTCTGTACGCTAGCCACTCCCGATGCTGGGAAGCTGGAGGTGTCAGGCGTTTCAGTTTTAGATAACCCCAAGACAGCGCGACAACTGCTGGGTTATGTGGCGCAGGAAGTTGCCCTCGACAAAGTGTTGACCGGTCGAGAGTTGCTTCAGCTCCAAGCGGCGCTTTATCACCTACCACGCGGCACTGCCAAAGAGCGGATTGACCAAATGCTTTCACTGCTGGGCTTAGCAGATTGGGCAGACAAAAAAACTGGAACCTATTCAGGTGGTTTAAAGAAGCGGTTGGATCTGGCGGCAGGGCTACTGCACCAGCCCGATGTTTTAGTGCTGGACGAACCAACGGTCGGGCTGGATATCGAAAGTCGCGTGGCTGTGTGGGACTTTTTGCGTCAGCTTCGCAGCAATGGCACGACTGTTTTAATCACCAGTCATTATCTGGAAGAGGTGGATGCACTGGCAGATCGCGTTGCCATCATCGACAAGGGTGTAGTCATCGCCACGGGTACGCCGTCTGAGTTGAAAGATAGGGTAGGGGGCGATCGCGTCACCCTTCGTATCCGAGAATTTACTCCACCTGAGGAAGCCGAAACCGCTAAAACAATGCTGAAAGATCTTCCCTTTGTGCAAGAGGTGATCATCAACGAAGCTCAGGGCAACTCACTCAATCTAGTTGTCGATCCGCAAAGCGAAGCTCTGATCACCATTCAGCAAGCACTCAAAGAAGCTGGACTGCCAACGTTTGGCATTTCTCAAGCTCGTCCTAGCCTGGATGACGTTTACCTTGCCGCGACCGGAAAAACGCTGCTCGATGCCGAACTTGCCGCCGCCGGAACCCGCGATCCGAAGGCTGAGCGCAAACAAAATATGCGGTAGAAATTCTACTTCTCACAGATCGCTTCTCATACGCAGAAGGAAACCATTATGGACGTTTTGTCGGATACAGTAGCGCTATCGCGGATGCAGTTTGCGCTCACTGCACTGTTTCACATGCTCTGGCCCACGATGACTACGGGAGTTGGGATCTATCTCGTCATTGTGGAAGGACTATGGTTGAAAACCCGCAATCCCGACTATTATCTCCATGCTCGCTTTTGGTCAAAGCTGTATGTGTTGAACTTTGGCATTGGCGTGGCTACGGGCATTCCGATGGAGTTTCAGTTTGGCACTAACTGGGCTCCCTTCTCAGAAGCGGTCGGCAATTTCTTTGGCAGTGTGATTGGCTTTGAGGCATCCTGGGCATTCATGCTGGAGGCGGCTTTTCTCGGCATCATGCTGTTTGGCTGGGAGCGGGTGAATGCGCCAATTCACTATATGTCCACAATTCTGGTGGCGGTAGGGGCGAATTTGTCAACGCTGTGGATTTTGACGGCAAACTCCTGGATGCAGTCCCCGGCAGGTGGGGAAATGATTGACGGTAAGTTTGTCGTGCATGACTACTTTCAGGCGATCGCCAACCCTTTCATGAAGAACAGCGTCCTGCACATGTTCTTCGCCACCACAGAAACCTCTCTCTTTGTAATCGGTGGCATTAGCGCCTGGTACATCCTCAAAAATCGCCACTCAGAATTCTTCTCAAAATCCTTCAAAGTCGTGCTGGCAACGGCGATCGCTGTTGCCCCCATTCAGATCTACATGGGGCACCTCAGCGGCGAACAGGTTTATCACTATCAACCCTCAAAGCTAGCCGCAATGGAAGCCCAGTGGGAAACGACTCCCGCCGGACAGCCTGCTGACTGGAGTGTGATTGCCATTCCCAATGACAGCGCCGAAAAGAACGATTGGGAAATCACCGTTCCCAATGCCCTCGGCTACATTCTAGAGTTCAAGCAAAACCTCACCGAACCTGTAATTGGACTGAGGGACTTTGAGCCAGAAAACCGCCCTCACATGGTTGGGCTAATTTACTATTCCTTCCGCATCATGATTGCGATCGGCTTTTTCCTCGCTTTTTTGATGCTGTGGAGTACGCTTTACTGGCTACTGGGCAGATTCTCAGCCGAAAACATTGCTCAGCAAAAATGGTTAATGCGAACCTGGATTTTTGCTGCGCCTTTGGGATTCATTGCGATCGACTCCGGTTGGATTGTTCGCTGTGTTGGACGGCAGCCCTGGACGCTCTACGAACAGATTCGTACCGTCGATTCAGCTTCTCATGTGCCTGCTAGTAATGTTCTGGTTTCACTCACTGCCTTTGCCCTCGTTTACTCACTGCTGTTTGTCGCCACGCTCTACTTTGGCAGTCGGATTATTCGCAAAGGGCCAAATCTTGACCTTCCCATACCCGGCACTGAAGTCACTAAACCTGCTGTAAAAACAGAGCCCGGTGAGTTTGTACCCGACGAACGCCCTGTTGAAGCTCAGCAGTAGGTGAATGAGTCTTGTTGGCCGAAGAAGTTTTTGAGCCTGAAAGTTCGCTTTCAGGCTCGAAAATTATCCCCAAAATTAGTCACTTCTGTTAGTAGACTTCCTGCATGAATCATTTTTTGAAGCGTGAATGGCTGATTGACTGACAAATCTTCTGATGTAGATTGGGTGGAGCAAAGCGGAACCCAACTCCTGCCTTGGTTTTGTTGGGTTCCGCGATGCTTCACCCAACCTACGGAATATCAATTTCGCCGCACCAACATTCACGCTGAACATCTAGCAATTAACGGGTAACTCAGGAAAAACTCATTCGGGTTGAAGTGACTACAGATAAATTAAATAAAGAATGAGGTTAAGTCGGATAGGTATAGCGCTACGCGCATACTTTAGGAAACGTTTTGGTGTAAAAATTCCCGCGTAGTGAGTAGGTTCACACTTTCCCGCCCAGATTCCAACTTTGACAGTTTACTCGCTAGCCTTTGGGTAGCATGGACATCAAAACAGTGAGGCAGCGTTTATCGAATCTCAAAAAGGGTTGGCGAGGAATTGACCCATTTTCGCTTCAGTTTCGTTTGACGGTTGGCGCTACGTTAGTCTCAATTTTGGGCATCGGCAGTGTGGGAATGTGGACAACCTGGAAGACGCAGCAGATTCTTGTGGGTAGCTACAAGCAAAGTATCCAGGCTATCAGCGATCGCTTTCCGCAAGATGTTGAACTGTATGACGATATGCTGCCCATGTCAGAAGCGTTGCAGCGGGCAGTGGATGCTCGCACATTACCCAATCTGATGGTTGTGGTGACTGATGATGCAGGTCAGATGATCGTTCAAACCACGGATGTATGGCAGCGCGAAGATATTTCGACGGTGATTGCTACCCTTCCCGCAGTTCCCGAACCTGCAATTTACGAAGCCAGCGATCGCTACATCATTCTCTCCAAAGTGCCGCTGGTTATAGAGAGCAATAACTTAGGCACCCTGTACGTCGCACAGGATATTACCACCGCTCACACAATGTTCTGGGCTGTGATTCGCAATTTAGCGATTGGTAGCCTGCTGGCGATGGTGGCGATCGCTATTGGCATTGCGCTGTATGTGAAGCGATCGCTACAGCCGTTGCGCCAAATGAATCAGCTTACAACCACACTGTCAGTCGAGGACTTAGACAAAGCTCAAACTCAACTTCGCTATGCCCCTACCGAAGTGAGAGAGTTAGTGCAAACCTGCAAGCAAATGCTAGCAAAGCTCTCCGAATCCTTAGAGCAACAGCGACGATTTGTCAGCGATGTTTCACACGAACTCCGCACTCCGCTCACGGTGGTTCATGGCTACATTCAAAGCACTTTGCGCCGTAGCACCAACCTGACCGAACCGCAGCAAGAAGCACTGGAAATTGCCGCTCTAGAAACCGATCGCACGATTCGACTGCTGCAAGATTTGTTAGACCTGGCGCGGGCAGATGCTGGGCACAGGCACTTCAACCTGGAAACTTTTGCCCTGACTGAAGTGATTGAAGAACTGCTCGGCATGGCCTCAAAATTCAGCGATCGGGATATTCAAATTGAAGCAGCTCAAGAAAAAATTGTGGTTGAAGCAGACCGTAACCGACTCAAGCAAGTGTTGCTCAACCTGCTCGACAATGCCTTGAAATATTCTGAACCTGACCAACCTATTGTCCTTAAGCTCGATCAGGGGGGTGGGCAGGCAGTGATTCAGGTGTGCGATCGCGGCTATGGCATTCCCCTCCAGCATCAGTCCCGAATCTTCGATCGCTTCTATCGAATAGACGAAGCCCGTGCCCGCACAACGGGTGGCTGCGGTTTGGGGCTATCCATCGTTAAAACCCTAGTTGAAGGCATGGGTGGCAGTGTCACCTTGCGCTCAAAGCTAAACGAAGGCAGCATCTTTGTTGTCACCTTGCCCTTATCTAACTCCTTAGATCTAATTTGAAGGTTTGTTCTTATCTGCTTTCCGCACAAAAATAGACCTTGTAGTCAGCTTTAAGGTACGCCCTAACTTCAACCCTTCATGGATTCCCTGACTTTATAATGCCTCTCACTCCGTAGAACTCCATCCATAGAACTATGACAGCAGAACTATGACAGCAGAACTATGACAGCAGAACTATGACAGCTCATATCCTGGTGGTTGAAGATGAAATTAACCTAGCGCGATTCATCGAGCTAGAACTGAGCTACGAAGGCTATCGCATCACGGTGGCTCATGACGGTTTAACTGGATTGACCAAAGCGCGAGATATTGGGCCGGATTTGATCATCCTTGACTGGATGCTGCCTGGACTGAGCGGTCTAGAAATTTGTCGGCGGATTCGGGCAACGGGCGGCAGAGCACCCGTGATTATCCTCACTGCCAAGGATGAGATTAACGATCGCGTTGCAGGCTTAGATGCTGGAGCCGATGACTATGTGGTGAAGCCGTTTAGCATTGAAGAACTGTTGGCTCGGGTGAGAGCATTTTTACGCCGCAGTCAGGATACGGAGGCAGACGTGCTGAGCTTTACAGATCTGCTGCTCAATCGTCAAACCCGAGAAGTGTTTCGTGGCGATCGCCTGATCGAGCTAACCGCTAAAGAATTTGACCTGCTGGAATATCTGCTAGCTCACTCGCGCCAGGTGATTACGCGCGATCGCATTCTAGAAAAAGTTTGGGGTTACAACTTTATGGGCGACTCCAACATCATTGAAGTCTACATCCGCTACCTGCGTATCAAACTGGAAGCCGATGGTGAAAAACGACTGATTCAAACTGTGCGCGGTGTAGGCTATGTACTGCGCGAAACCGGATCGGGTGTATGAGTTTTGCCAGTCAGTTTTGCCAGCCAATTTATCTAAGTAAACCAGCTATGTTTCTGTCGATACATTCTCACCAACCCTCTCTCTTTATTTTGATAAGCTGGGGTGGCTAATCCAGAGAAAACCCCCTCAAGTTATGCACAGGTTACTATCAGGATCGCTGAGCGTTGATCATTTAACCGTTGAAATTGCCGAATTGCCAAAACCGCTACAGGGCTGCAAGCTGGTTCAACTTTCAGATT
The DNA here is from genome assembly GCF_014696015.1 of Oculatella sp. FACHB-28. Taxonomy (NCBI): domain Bacteria; kingdom Bacillati; phylum Cyanobacteriota; class Cyanophyceae; order Oculatellales; family Oculatellaceae; genus Oculatella; species Oculatella sp. FACHB-28. The sequence goes on from NZ_JACJPJ010000035.1 coordinate 168,758, forward strand.
TGCACTACGATGGCTTGCGACTCTCTGAGCAACTATTAGCAGAAGCGATCGCGGCAGCGAATGCCGTTCAACCTGATCTGGTTGTGCTGACGGGCGACTATGTAACCGATGACCCAGCCCCAGCTCGTACCCTCGCCTCGCGTTTAAAGCAGCTCCGCAGCAGTGCTGGCACCTATGCGGTGTTAGGCAACCATGATATTTTTCCTGCGGGTTCGCAAACAGAAATTACTACCGCATTTGTCGAAGCCGGAATTCAAGTTTTGTGGAATCAGATCGGCTATCCGTTTGGGTCAGAGTTGCCGCTGGTCGGGCTTGCCGACTTGTGGTCAAGAGAATTTGACCCTGCCCCTGTGATGAATCGGTTGGACCCAGCTACCCCTCGAATTGTTTTGTCTCACAATCCAGATAGCACCGTTCATCTCCAGCCCTGGCGGGTAGACCTCCAGCTTTCGGGACATACGCACGGTGGGCAGGTTGTCATTCCGGGGTTAGGTCCACTTCCCACTTGGTATCAAGCGGTGCGGCGACACGTCCCTAGACGACTGCGCCGCTGGATTCCGTACATGCGAGAAGACTGCTACAAAGTCGTGCGCCACTGGGAATGGGCGCAGGGCTTTCATCAAGTTGGCTCCAATTGTCTATATGTGAATCGGGGCTTAGGCACCTACCTGCCTGGACGGCTGTTTTGTCGCCCAGAGGTTACCGTGATTACGCTGGCAGAAAAGGCGATCGCACTGAATGAGCCAGATTCCAGTACAGCTAACAGACCGCTAAACTCGAAGGGAAGGCTTTCTCCTACTGCCTAATTCCTAACTCAGTAAAGTCCAATCCAGCTTCGGGATTAGCTTGATGCAACCCACTTCTACAACACCCTCTTTATCGGTATCGCCGTCAACAGACTTGATTACGATTGGCTTTCACGCCCTCTCCGATCCGTTGCGGATGAAGGTGTTGGATTTACTCCGAGAGCAAGAGCTTTGTGTTTGCGAACTGTGTGACTTCATTGGGGTCAGCCAGTCCAAACTGTCTTTTCACCTGAAGACGCTCAAAGAAGCTGCCCTCGTGCGAACCCGTCAGGAAGGGCGCTGGATTTACTACAGCCTCAACCTGCCGCAATTTGTGGTTTTAGAGCAGTACTTGTCAGAATACCGCCGTTTTAGCCAAATTTTACCTGCTCGCCCGTGCGATCGCTAACCAGCAAAGGGATAGGGGCGAACAGCCGTTCGCCCCTACAGGCAAATTGGTCAAACTTAGCTCAAACTTAGACTGCTAGCTCAGCCAAAATGTCAGTGGCATGACTGTCTGTCTTGACGGTGCTGTAGACCTTGGCGATTTTACCGTCGCCACCAATGACATAGGTAACGCGCTTGGAATAGCCGCCGCCATCCACGTCATAGGCTTTCGTGATTGCGCCATCCACATCAGCTAAGAGCGGGAACGGAAGGCTATATTTTTCCGTGAACTTCTGGTGGGACGCTTCATCATCCATGCTCACCCCGAACACGGTAATGTCTTTGCCCTGGTAATCGGCGTAGTAATCCCGGAAGCCACAGGCCTCTTTAGTGCAACCTGGCGTGTCGTCTTTGGGATAGAAATACAGAATGACGGTTTTGCCAGCGTAGGCGGAGAGTGAAACCGTATTGCCGTTGGTGTCTTTGACGGTAAAGGCGGGAGCCGTTGTGCCAACTGATAAAGGCATGGGTTCTATTTCCTGCTTTTGCATTGTTCGTTACAGATTGTAACTGCAATTTTGGTGTGGCGATCGCCCCTCTTGCGTAAAGATGTGCGACAACTGCTTGATATCAGCAGCCAATATTCTGTATTTTTGTAGTAACTGATACAGAATATTTTCTGTTTATATCAACTTAGCCACAGTTCTATTTCCGAAACGATTTTGAGGAATTGCTGATGGCGAGATGACTTTGAAGCACAAGGTCGCTTATTTTTCCTGATTGGCTTATTTTTCCTGATTGAGAGACATGATATGAAGTTAGACTTTTGCCCAGTAGAATACGACACCCAGTCCCGCTGGTGTAATCTTCCCAAAATTGCCTGCGGCTGGCCAACAGTTCCGCATCCAGAAGTTCCCCAGACCGAGTTTCAAGCCTCTACCTGGGTGCAGCTATTAGAACTTCCAAACCCTTTTAGCTTTGATGAGGCGCTTTTGCTTTGTCAGCAATCGGGCGATCGCTGGCTAGCCTGGGTTCCTGATCATGGCGAAGTCTTGCTGCATGAGAACCAGTTTTGCGCTACTTGGAACTGATTGGAACCGATTGGAGCGGATAGGACTATCCTCCTGCTACCATTGCCTCGACCGCTTCGCCGCGCAGCAGCCCCATAATTTCTTCCTTATAGTCCTGAAATTTAGGCTGGCGCTTAATGTGGTAGTCTCGCTGATTCGGCAAGTCCAGCACAACCTCACGCAAAATAGTGCCGGGGCGTGAAGTCAAAATGTAGATGCGTTGCGACAGAAAAACGGCCTCTTCAACATCGTGAGTAATCATGAAAATGCTGGTGCGGGTACGCTCCCACACTTGAAGCAAAAATTGCTGCATCGTTTCTTTGGTTTGCACATCCAGCGCTCCAAAGGGTTCGTCCATCAGCAAAATTTTGGGCTGAGAGGCAAGAGCGCGGGCGATCGCCACCCGCTGCTTCATGCCGCCAGATAGCTCTTTGGGTAAAGCGTTGGAAAATTGCGATAGTCCTACCACGTCCAGATAGTAAGACACGCGCTGTCTGCGTTCCTTCTCAGACATGCCCTGCAACTTCAGCCCAAAGCCAACATTCTTGGCAACGGTCATCCAGGGATAAAGCGTGTAATTCTGAAATACCATGCCTCGATCTGCGCCTGGACCTGTCACCCGCACTCCGTCTACCCGCACCTCGCCCGCTGTTGGCGTTTCCAACCCAGCAATCAGCCGCAGCAGGGTAGATTTACCAGAACCCGACGCACCCACCGCGCAAACAAATTCGCCCTCCTCAATGTGCAAATTAATGTCTTTGAGTGCAACAATCGGACTATTTCGAGTCTTAAACTGTTTGTGGAGTTGAGCAACTTCAAGGTACATAGCTGTGAGTGAGGTAAGTGTGAGTAGCAGAAACCCGTTAGCAGTTAAAAATCAGAAGTTAGAAATTGAAGCAGATGTAGGGGTGCAGCATTCGGCAGATAGCCCTTCAAATAAACTAAGAATTCTCGCCCGAATGCTACGCCCTCATAGGGGAATAAGCTTTTCAAGCCTTTCACGTTGCCCAGCGTCCGGTGAGTTTTAATAGCAGCCGAAACAGCAAGTCGATCGCCAGACCAATCAAACCAATCACAATTAACCCAGCAAAAATTTCATCCGTTCTCAGAAACCGCTGAGCAATACTAATTCGCTTGCCTAACCCTTCGGTTGCAGCAACGAGTTCTGCCACAATCACCAAGTTCCAGGATGAAGCCATGTTGACGCGATAGGCATCAATAATGCTGGGATAGATGTAGGGCAAAATTACCTGAAGTAAAACCTGTAAGCGTTTCCCTCCCAAGGTGTAAGTTGTTTCGATTAATTCTTTGGGAACAAACTTAACGGCATCCATAATCATCAGCGTGTTGAAGAATAGGGTGCCGATGAAAATCAACAGAATTTTGGGAACTTCGCCCAAACCAAAATAAAGAATTAGGAGGGGAATAAAGGCAGGGGCTGGCATATAGCGAATGATGCCAATGATAGGTTCCAGAAGCGATCGCCAACTCGCAAACGAACCCATTAATACACCCAAAGGGACAGCAATAATCGCTGCTAAGAAGAAACCGCTAAAGACCCGAAACATGCTGTAGGCGATGTCTGTGGGCAGTATTCCTTCCGTCCAAAGGCGTTGCAGTGCTGCTAGAGTTCGCAACGGAGTTGGCAGAAAGATTGCATATACTTCATAGTTTGCAGCGATGTATTCAGAAACCATCCACCAAAGGGCGATCGGTACAGTGATTGACAAAACAATCAGCGTCCAGGACAAGTTCTTAGGAATATCTTCCGCAATTCGCCAAAATACAGTAGGCGGCAACATTCTGGGCGCATCAGAAACATTTTCGTTCCCTATAAACTCGCTAGATTGGCTCATTTGCTTTGCCTCAAAACTGCCTTAAATTTCCTGTGCTTTTGCAAGCAACATGACCTACCTAAATCATCAAATGACTGGTAGGAGGTAAGAGGTTGCCTAAACCCAATTCCTACCTGCTACCTAACCTTTCAATTCTTTATCCCTTCCCTGCCTGTTCTGCGTAAGCTTTGACAAACTGATCGTCAAAGATGTTGCTCACGTCAGGAGCTTCTTGAACCAATTCGCTTTCTACCAGGAATTGGCTAATTTGTTCAGCAGCATAGGGCAAAGAAGACATATCTGAACCTGCTTCAAAAGCCTTGAGGTTGTCCTCAATACTGAAGATGGTTGTGCCCTGGTCGTATTCTTTGTACTCATCAACAGTCACGCCTGCCCGCTTCGACATGGTGTCGAATGCCTTGTCCTGATTGCCTTCAATGAATTCCAGCGTGGCAAACCAGGTGTTAACTAGCGCCTGAACGTCTTCGGGACGCTCATCAATCATTTGACGAGTCACAACTAGGTGATCGGGAATTGAACCCGGATAATCTGCTGAAGTAAACAGTGGTTTGCTTCCCGGACGTTCTAGAGCCTGAGTGGTGAATGGGGCAAACACTCCAACTGCGTCTAACTGACCTGCCGCAAAAGCCGCCGCTGCTGCCCCAGTCTCTAAAGGCTGAAAATCGATATCGTCCTGAGTCATGCCAGCATCTTTTAGACCCAACAACAGTAGGAAATGGTCAACCGTGCCCTCTTCTGCTGCAACTCGTTTGCCGCGCAGGTCTTCAACAGAGTTAATTTCCTCGCTGGCGATAATCATGTCATTGCCAGTCGAGTTGTCGTTGACTAGAACAATCACCTGATCGGAGCCAGCAGCTACTGAGCTAATCGTGTCATTGAGCGTCTGAGTATTTGCGTCAAGCTGTCCAGAGGCTAGGGCATTAATTGAATCGAGATAGCCGTCAAACCACGTCAGTTCAACGTTGACATTGTTTTGCTCAAACAACCCTTCCTCATCAGCTACCTGCCAGGGAATCCAACCGGGCCAAGCGCTGAAGCCCATAACGACAGGCTCAGCAGCAGTATCCGTACCAGGGGTTGCAGAATCCGTGCCAGGATTGGGCGCACAGCTTACTACAACGACTAAACCAAACAGAAAAGCAACTCCCCAAGATAACAGCTTGCGAATTCTCAATTCAGGCTCCTTTAGAACAGGTTGATTAGTGAATGAATAGCGATAACTTTGCTGATGGCTTTAATAAACTTGAACTATTTTCAGTTGGAGATTCACCCAATGTAGATTCACCAAACTGTAGGCTGGGTAGAGTTTAAGAAACCCAACAGTCTTTGAATCAAGCAAGGATTTAGACCTGTTGGGTTTCATGTTTCAATCCAACTTATACAGGTGTCAAGTTTTGCGTTTTAGAAGTCGTTCGAGTAGAAGGAACTTGTGACTGTAGCCAGTCAAACCAAATGGCTAATCCTTCTCCGGTTTTTGCAGAAACGGGAATAATTGTTGCATTTGGATTCATCTGACAGACGTTGGAAATGATTCGGTCTATGTCAATCTCTAAATAAGGGGCTAAGTCCATTTTGGTAATGAGTAAGCAATCTGCTTCTTGAAACATCACCGGATATTTCAGCGGTTTGTCTTCTCCTTCAGTAATGCTTAAAAGGGCAACCTTGGCATGTTCTCCGACTTCAAATTCAGCAGGACAAACCAGGTTTCCAACATTTTCAACTAACACCAAATCAAAATCAGAAGGGTTGTATTGATGCTCTAGCTGATGCAGTCCACCCGCTACCATTTTGGAATCCAGATGGCAGGAACGTCCAGTGTTGATTGCGATCACAGGAACGTTATATTGGCGCAGGCGATCGGCATCTAATTCTGTTGTCATATCGCCTTCAATTACGGCGATTTTTAGCTTTTGGTTTAAAGCTGACAGGGTTTTTTCTAGTAGCACGGTTTTACCTGCACCGGGACTGCTCATGATGTTGAGGCAGGTGATTCCCCATGCGTCAAAGTGGGCACGATTGTGGTCGGCTCCTTCCTGGTTTGCGTGGAGCAGATTAATTCCCAGGGCAGCGTCAAAGGTTTGATGCATAACTTTCCGCAGAGTCAGAACAGTATTCGATTCGGTCAATTTTTAGCTCTCGCCCTGAGCGAATGTCTTCCAGGGGCGATCGACATTCAGGGCAAGCATATTGAACGCCGATTTCAGGGCGATATTCCTGCTGGCAATGGTGACAAAAGGCAATCAAGGGCGTTTCTTGAATGACCAGTTTGGCGGCTTCTAGAAACGTGTTTCGGGTTTGCACTTCAAAGGCAAACTGCAAGCTAACAGGTTCCACACAGGTAAACTGACCGACAGTAAGATGCACATGAGAAATTTGGGGGCGTTCTGGCTGCGCTTCCCACCAATCTCGCACTGTTAAAATCAGTGCCTTTGTCATATCCGTTTCATGCATAGCAAAAAGTCCAAAATTTGCCTCTCGTTTTTCATTCCTCTAGCTCCAATCAACCAGTTCGGGTTGAGCCTCGGGGTGAATGTAGGCAGGTTTTTGCGATCGCGGCAGTTGTCCCGACAGCACCAGATGCGCCATCGTGTCGCAGATGACCCGTGTTGCCATTAATGAAGTAATATCGCTGATGTCGTAGGGAGGTGAGACTTCAACCACTTCCAGCCCACAAACTGGAGCTTTTTCGACAATCTTGCCAAGCAGGTAGAGTGCTTCGCGGGGCATCAGTCCACCGGGCTCTGGCCAACCTGTGCCAGGGACAAAGCCTGCGTCAATGCAGTCAATGTCGAAGCTGATATAGACGCAATCGGTGCCATCTAGGGCGCGTTCTAGAGCAAAGTCAACCGCAGCATCCAAGCCCCGTTCAACGATGTCAGTAACGGTGAGGATGTTAGTGGCGCGATCGCGACATACTTTCACACCCTGACGCGGTACCTGCCAACCGCCGATACCAAGCTGCACCAGATTTTTGGCAGGAGCATTTTTCATATTGGTGGCGTGAAACCAGGGGCAGGTGTGCATCCGCTCGTCTAAGTCGGTTTCCTGAGTATCCACGTGGCGATCGAAGTGAATGATCCCTACTTTTTTGTCACCTAGATGCCGACAAACCCCGCGTACAGTCGGAAAGCCAATCGAGTGGTCTCCACCCAGAATGATTGGAAATGCACCAGAACTGAAGACGTGAGCGACTCCTTTGGAAATCTGGTCAAACGACTTCTCGTTATTGGCTGGAATGGTAAAAATATCGCCAACATCGCAAAGCGTAATTTGTTCGCGTAGGTCGATGCCTAGCTCAAAGTTGTAGGGAGTGTAAAGCGCAGAAATGCGGCGAATTCCCTGTGGTCCAAAGCGGGTGCCAGGACGGTAAGTCGTGCCCGAATCGTGCGGCACACCGATGATCGCCACATCATATTCCCCGACCTTTCGTACGTCTTCTACGTAGGGCGCTTTCAGAAAGGTATTGATACCTGCATAGTGAGGCAGTTCGCCGCGAGAAAAGGTGGGAATGGAGCGATCGCGAATGCTTTCAGCCGCTTCTAGCCCAAACTCTAGCCCTCTAGCGACTTCTTGCTGCCACCCAGTCATGGGCAAATGAGTTTCCCGTTCTAGAGCATATTGAGCCTCTGTTTGAGGTTGATGTCCGTTAGATGGATTTTGAAAGAGAGGATCATCAGTCATGTAAGTCACCCAGAAATCGTTGAATTATGCTAATTCTTTGACTGACCTGGGAAACTCGCTTGAGTTCAATTGAACTGCAAAGCAAAGCCCAGGAGACAGTCTCAGCCATCAGACTGCTTCTCCCGGGCTTTTATCCCGCCGTGTGGCTAGCTCACCTTCCATCTAAATGGCTGCAATGGCTAGCTGGCTTCTCTCGGACCAGACACTCAAATCGTAGGACCTGAACCGGAACCCTAGAAGCGACCTAATTGTTTCTACTAGCTTCAGCAGAGGGAACCTTAGTAAAGAACCCGTCAAAATTCGGTTTCCAAACCAGACCGCCTCTGTTCAAGATTCGAAGCAAAGTGGCTCGAACGCCCAATAGAGTGTTGCTATCCCTTCGCTGACAAACCTTGCAGATGCTTAGTAAAAGAGTTACCAATGGAACTAAATAAAAAATGTCATAGATGCTACTAAAGAACGTCAGGATCGATCAAATCTCTTAATTTTTGTCTTCCCCTGACGGCTTCCGACTTACTCATAAACTGCTGCTAAAGCCTGATGGCGTGCGATCGCCCAAAAAAAACAGCATAAGATAGACAAGAATGTAGATTTTTAGCTTTGCTTAGCCTTGCGCTGCTTTCTTTTGACCAGCCTCACCTAACCAGCCTCAACAGTTGCTAATGACCCCAATTCAATCCAGCAGTGCCCCGTCGATTCGATACCCCCGTCGCGCAGTTGAGCGGGCAGAGCGGGCGGTGCGGTGTGCGCCCTTTCAACTCCATCTGTTCGCTACGATGCGTCAGGAGAGTGTTGGGTTAAAGGCGATCGCCGGACAATCCGGCATCCAAAACCGCTATACCCGTCGCTCCCTGCCCGAGTTAGTGGCAGAAAATGATTTACTTTGGCTGATTCAAACTGGATTGCTGCGAAGAGAGGTAGACGGACAGGGCTTAACAGACAGCTTTCGACTGACGCCACTGGGTCGGCAACTGGTTGAAAAGTGGCAGCACAAGGGTGAACATCTACCTGCACCGAGCCTACTCGATCGCTTACAGAATGCTTGGAATCGTTGGGTTCGCCTACCAGACTGGATACGATAGCTGCCCCAAATCGCTTAAGTATTTCCGAACCAGTTCAACTGGCTCGAAACTGGCTCAAACCTGGCTCAAAAAAATATCTCGAATATAATGACTGGTCGAGGGATTGCGTAAAGCGTCCAAACGTTCATTTTCATATCAGCCATCCCCTCGTTCGGCAAATCTGCCCGATCGCCAGGGATTTCTCGGAGGTTTTGCATGAAAGCCATCATGGTTGTCGGGACAACGTCCCATGCTGGGAAATCGCTCCTAACTGCGGCGCTATGTCGAATTTTGTGTCGCCGAGGTTGGCGAGTTGCTCCATTCAAAGGCCAGAATATGGCGCTCAATGCTTACGTCACTGCAAGCGGTGGCGAAATTGGTCATGCTCAAGCAGTGCAAGCATGGGCTGCTGGGGTTACTCCTCGGGTGGAGATGAACCCAATTTTGCTCAAGCCTCAGGGCGACATGACTTCTCAGGTCGTGCTGAAGGGCAGAGTCGTAGGCAGGGTCGGTGCGGCTGATTATTATGAACAGTACTTTGAACCGGGCTGGCAGGCGATCGAAGAATCCCTGGCGCGCCTGGGAGAAGAGTTTGACCTGGTCATCTGTGAAGGGGCCGGTAGCCCTGCCGAAATTAACCTGAAGCATCGTGACCTGACCAACATGCGTGTGGCTCGTCATCTCGATGCGCCTACTCTACTCATTGCTGATATTGAGCGTGGCGGCGTTTTTGCTCATATCGTCGGTACCCTGGAGCTGCTGGAGCCAGAAGAGCGATCGCTGGTTAAAGGAATTATCATCAACAAGTTTCGAGGACAGCGATCGCTCCTGCAATCGGGCATTACCTGGTTAGAAGAGCGTACCGGAGTTCCTGTTGTGGGGGTCGTTCCCTGGCTCGATCATGCCTTTCCGGCAGAAGACTCCCTTTCCCTGCTTGAGCGGAATGCTAGTCCTGCCAGCAGCGAAATCAACATTGCGGTGATTCGGCTGCCCCGAATTTCTAACTTTACCGATTTTGACCCACTAGAGTCAGAACCCAGCGTCTCAGTCCGATATATCGGCTTGAAGGATTCACTGGGCTACCCCGATGCCGTCATTCTTCCCGGTTCCAAAACGACGATCGCTGACCTCATCATGATGCAGCGTACAGGCATGGCTGAAGCGATTCAAAACTACGCTGCTGCCGGAGGCACCGTTATGGGAATCTGCGGTGGTTTCCAGATGATGGGCAGAATGTTGGCTGATCCAGAAGGTATCGAAGGGCAAGAAGGTCGATACAAAGGGTTAGGACTGCTGCCCTTAAAAACGGTGATTACAGGGCAGAAGGTTGCGCGCCAACGCCTAGTCACGTCTAACTTTCCTCAGACAGGTCTACCCGTCACAGGCTACGAGATTCATCAGGGGCGCAGCCACTTACTAGACGTTGAATCTCCTGAGAATGAAGGGGCTTCTTTCAAACCCTTGTTTGACGATGTGAATTTGGGTGTGGTTGATTCAACCCAATCAATTTGGGGAGCCTATCTGCACGGCATTTTTGACAATGGTCCCTGGCGGCGTGCCTGGCTAAATCGTTTGCGTCAGCAGCGAGGGCTGAAATCGCTGCCGACTGGCATCTCCAACTACCGAGAACAGCGGGAAGCCATGTTAGACTCCCTTGCTGACGTGGTTGAGTCCTACATCGACTTAACGCCGATCATGCCCTACCTGGGCAAATAAATTTCAGGGTTGTGTTATGAGCATTCTGATTCGGTTTTTGCCCGACGATGTCTCTGTTGAAGCTGAGGTAGGAGAACCGTTGCTGCAAGTGGCAGATCGGGCAGGTCTGACTATTCCTACAGGCTGCCTGATGGGTTCTTGCCATGCCTGTGAAGTTGAAGTAGAAGGTGGCGATACGATTTGTGCCTGTATTACTGCTGTGCCATCTGGTCAGCCGCAGCTTACGATCAATTTGTTTGTTGATTCAAGCTGGTAATGGGTGATGGAGGCAAGCGAACACTTGGGCAAACAGGTTAAGCGGGTGGCGATCGCCCTCGGTAGCAATGTCGGTGACTCTCCTGCCATCCTCAAATCTGCTCTGGATATTCTTGATCACACACCGGGCATTGTTCTACAAGCAACGTCACACTGTTACCGCACGGTTGCAGTTGGGCCACCGCAACCCGATGTGTTGAATGCCTGTGCGCTGCTTGCAACAACTCTGGAGCCACAGGACTTGCTGAGTAACCTGCTGCAGATTGAAGCAAAGTTTGGGCGAGTCCGACGAGAACGTTGGGGTCCGCGATCGCTTGACCTTGATTTGCTCTTGTTTGACGACCAGATTTTGCAGCAGCCTGGTCTACAAATTCCGCATCCGCGCATGAATCAACGGGCATTTGTGCTGGTACCGCTTGCCGAAATTGCTGCCGATTGGGTTGAACCCGTATCTGGGAAAGCGATCGCCGAGTTACTTCAGCAGGTGGACTGCTCAGGAGTCAAGGAAATTGTCTTGGCTCACGACTGATTACTCCCTTCCCGGTTAAAGATTAGGGACTAAAAGATTAGGGATGCCCCCACGTCGCGGGGGCATCCCTAATCTTTTAATGGGAGAGTAGATGACCTCAAAGATATCCATGTTCTGCGAGAAACGCCGAACTCACTCCATCATTGGCAGGTTGAATCAGAGTTTCCAGGTCGGCGATCGCCTTTCCTGTTTGATCTCCCCCTAACCGCAAAAACTTTTCCACATATTTACCTAGCACGTCGCCTTCTAGATTGACGAGAGCATTCAGCTTGAGGTGACGCAGATTTGTTTCAGCATAAGTCAGTGGAATCACTGCCACCTTAAACCAGGTGCCCTCTGAATTGCAGTCTGCAACGGTTAGGCTTACCCCATTCACGGCAATGCTGCCCTTGGTGACGATGTAGCGAGCCACTCGCGGATCAGTGACCGCAAAGCTCATTTCCCAGGAGTTCGCCGTTTGCACCGATGCTTGCAGATAACCTACTCCGTCTACATGTCCGGTAACAAAATGTCCGCCTAGCTTACTGCCGACCTGCAAAGAGGCTTCTAGGTTGACGTAATCATCGCCTTCTCGCTGTCCTAACGTAGTGCGGTACAGCGTTTCAGGGGAAGCAGTGGCGATAAACCCGTTTGGCAAAATTCGGGTTACGGTAAGGCACACGCCATCGACCGAGATGCTGTCGCCAATCGCCAAATCTGTCAAAAACCACTCTGGTGCAGTCGTACCGCAGGAGATTTGTAGCTGGTCGTCCCCTAGAGAGTGAATCGTTCCTGTTGTCTGGATTAGTCCTGTAAACACGGTTTTACGTCCGTTTAGGTTTAGTTTGCGATCGTAAAGAATTTGCAAAAAAATTGAACTAACTTCAAATCCTTTTCACCTTAGCCGTCCTGATTTCAAGCTCTTGATCCTGAAACTTGGTGTTGGGGTCAATTTAGACTAGCTGCTGAGATCCCGACAGGCAGGCATCTCCATTGTTTCTCCAGTTAGCAGTCCATCTGCAGGTTTGCTTGAAGTTAGGCTAGAAGCCTGTCCTGAGAGCAGATTTTACTCGCTTGCATCGTGATCTTTTTAGTCAAAGATTCAGGTTTTTGGCTACGGATCAGGGCAAGATCAGGGCATACTGGAGTTCAGTAAAACTTATACGCCGGAACTTGTACAGGGAGAAGCAGGTGTTTGAACCTGGACACTTTTAAGAGTTGAGTGAAAATACTCATCTCAGCTCTGATAATTTTGACCGCAAAGGATATAACGGTAAGTGTCTAGCTATAACCTCACGCCCTTTGTCAGCCTAAATGTTACGTCTATCTGTCATTATGGATTCACTAACCCCAGTTTATCTGTTTGAGTTGAATCGTCCTTGCTCAATGGATTCTAGAGGCTAAGCCAATGATTGAAATGAAAGTCGCTGGAATTGCCCTGGATGCAGCAACCCGTAGCCCTATTGTGCTTTTAAGGGATGCTTCAGACCGTCGCCAGCTCCCTATCTACATCGGGCAGGACCAGGCAAGGGCAATTATCAACGCGTTAGAAAATCAGGCTCCGCCCCGTCCTTTAACCCACGACCTGATTGTTAATCTCCTAGAAGAGTGGGACATGGCTTTGGAGCGAGTGGTGATTCACTCTTTGCAGGACAATACCTTTTACGCCATCTTAACGGTGCGGCAAGGGGAGAATAAGAAAGAGATCGATGCTCGTCCCAGTGACGCGATCGCTGTTGCCCTGCGTACCAAAAGCCCAATTTGGGTCATGGAAGAAGTCGTTGCAGATGCCTCGATTCCAGTTGATCGAGATGCAGACGAAGCCGAACGGCTTGCCTTTCGCGATTTTCTCTCTAACCTGCGTCCAGAAGACTTCACCCAAAGAGGGCGATACAGCAGCGGCGAAGCTTAGAATGATCTGACACAGCCGCCTCAGTTTAATGCGCTATCGTCGCTTTGGCAAAACAAATCTGAATATCTCGATTTTCTCCTTGGGAACCATGCGCTATTTGGCTTCTGAGGAGAATGCTCGTTTGACGGTTGAGCGATCGCTCAAGTTGGGAATCAATCACTTAGAAACCGCTAGAGGCTACGGCAAAAGTGAACAGTTTTTAGGAAAGGCGCTGGTCGATCTGGAAATTCCTCGCACTCAAGTTCACATCACCAGCAAAATTCCTCCAACTGCCGACCCGGCCGCGGTGGAACGCAGCATTGATGACAGCCTCACTGCTCTGGGCACGGATTATCTAGACTGCCTTGCTATTCATGGCTTAAACACAGAGGAACATCTCGCCTGGGTGCAGGCTCCAGACGGCTGCATGAAGCCTGTGGAACGGGCGATCGCCACCGGTAAGGTGCGTCACGTTGGCTTCTCGACCCACGCACCGCTAGAGGTGATTTTGAGGGCGATCGCCACTGACCAATTCGAGTTTGTCTGCCTCCATTACAACTACTTCTTTCAGCGCAATGCTCCCGCTTTGGAACTTGCCAGCCAGAAGGATATGGGCATCTTCATCATTTCGCCAGCTGACAAAGGTGGAATGCTCTATACCCCGCCGCCAATGCTCTCAGAACTGTGCCATCCCTTCTCGCCGCTGGAGCTGAACTATCGGTTTTTGTTGAGCGATCGCCGCATTACGACCCTCAGTGTAGGTCCGGCAAATCCGACAGAGTTAGATGAGCCGCTGGCAGTTAGCAATCAAGACGGCTCACTCATTGCGTCAGAAGTAGAAGCTCTAGAGCGGCTGCAAACTCAGCAGGTTAAGGTTTTAGGGAGCGATTGCTGCAGTCAGTGCTATGCTTGCCTGCCTTGCCCCGAAGCGATCAATATTCCTGAAGTGCTGCGCTTACGCAATCTGGCTGTCAGCTATGACATGACTGATTTTGGGCGATACCGTTATGGCATGTTTGAGAATGCGGGACATTGGTTTCCGGGGAGAAGGGGCGATCGCTGTACCGACTGCGGCGACTGCCTGCCCCGCTGTCCCGAACAGCTTGATATTCCCACGCTGCTGCGAGACACGCATGAGCGACTAAAAGGAAAATCAGGACGGCGGCTCTGGGGGGAGTGATAGCGTAAGGTATGGACGGATTTCTAAATTTAAACAAACCTGCGGGGCTAACTTCCCACGACTGTGTTGCGAAAGTGCGGCGTTTACTTAAGCTCAAGCGAGTTGGGCATGGCGGCACCCTTGATCCGGCAGCTACAGGCGTTTTGCCGATCGCTCTAGGGCGAGCTACCCGTCTGCTGCAATTTTTGCCTGGAGATAAAGCCTATCGCGCCACGATTCGCTTTGGCGTGAAGACAACTACCGACGACCTGGAAGGCGAAATTCTCACGGCTGTACCTGTACCAACCCTAACTCTGGAGCAAGTTGAGCAGGCGTTACCCCAGTTTCAGGGAAAGATTCAGCAAATTCCGCCCAGCTACAGCGCCATTCAAGTGCAGGGCAAGCGGCTGTATGAATTAGCCAGAGCAGGCGAAGCGGTAGAGGCTCCCATTCGCACCGTTGAAGTGTTTCAAATCGATGTGCTGGACTGGCGATCGGGTGATTTTCCTGAACTAGAGGTGGCGATCGCTTGTGGTGCGGGAACTTATATACGGGCGATCGCTCGTGACTTGGGCAATTTCTTGAATAGTGGCGGCACGCTTGCATCCCTGACTCGCACTGCCAGCAGCGGCTTTCTGCTGAAGGATAGTCTGACGCTTGATCAGCTATCTGAGCAAATTCAGCAGGGCACCTTTTGCCCTATTTTGCCTGAATTTGCTTTAGAGCATCTGCCTGCAGTCAACCTGTCGGCACCGGAGGGTAAGCGTTGGTGTCAGGGACAGCGAATTCGCTTACATCCTGAACTCTTCCCAGCACAAGCTTGTCGGGTGCGCCACGAAAATGGTCTTTTTCTAGGAATAGGTCAGCTTGTCGAGCCAGAAGATATTCAGTTAAACGATGCTGAGGTAGAAGACAGCGCATCAGGAAATGGACTAATTCTGTCTGCCCAAGTTGTCCTTGTCCCGGAAGGGTAGGGATGGGTGGCGATCGCTTGCTCTCACCTATCCTTCTTCTATCGATTAAGTCTCACTTTAGCTTCGCGCTCAAGATTAGGGGCGCTAATGCGACGGTACTTGGCATACAGGCCCATGTAAATTCCATAAAGAATGAGACCGAGGGCAACGACTCCCAACAGCCACGGTCCGTAGGGCTGCTCTGCTAGTGCTCCTAATGCACCCCCAACTCCTCTTGCCTGCTCTGGGTTGGATTGGCGTGCTGCCACTATCAAAAAAAGACCAATAATTGTGTAGACAATGCCTCTGGAAGTAATGCCAACTCTGCCAAACCAGGTTGCGGCTTTGCGTTCAGCCTGGCTCATTTCCCTAATTTTGAGTTCCTTACAAAACTTGGCGCTAAATGCTTCATAGAAGAAGTAAAAGCCCAGACCGATTACAAATGCACCTCCCAAACCAACCAGCCATTGCCCAAACGGTTGAGAAAGAATTCGGGCTGTCCAGTCTTGAGCTGACGAGTTACCACCGTCGCTGCTGCCCGCCGCTGCACCAGCAGCAAGCTTAATCGCAGAAAATGCTAGTCCTGCGTAAATTACGCTAGTAGTCGCATAGCCCAACCGTTGAGCAATTCCTTTAGCGTCTGTACCAATGCCCTCTGGGTCAAGAACTGCTTGAACCAATCGCCACAGAACATATCCTGCCAGACCAATTGCGATGATGACGAGCAGAATCTGCCCAAAGGGTTGCTTCACAATTGATTGCAGGGCACCCTGGGTGTCGGTCGTTCTACCCCCTGTGCTAAAAGCCGCTTGAGCCGCCAAGATGCCGACGACGGCATAGACGACTCCTTTTGCGGCAAAGCCAAACCGAGCAAACCGCTCAATCCAGTCCGAAGAATCAGAGGAGTTAAAAGATGGCTGTGTCATTAGCTCAAGGTGAAGTCCTGCAAGCAGTACTGTCGCTCAAATCGCCTAGACGATGCATCTACCTAGAGCCAGAAGTAGGGGGAAAATTAGGAATTTAAAGTGCAAAAGGAAGAAATTAAATAAACCCGTGCATGACTTTTGTGTTTGTATTTTCTGCTTGAATAGGTGATACAAAATCCGTTGCGTAAAGAAAAGTCATTGTCATGTTATGGGTGAAGCATCTAGTGGAGAGGCTAACTAGGTTGCAGAGATTATGACCGAATGCTTTGCCCTCACTGATTACCGCTACTTCAGTAGAACTAAGAACAAGTAGAATTAGTTTTTGGCTTTTCTGAACTTCTAATTTCAACTCATTCTGTAGCGTTTGAACTGTTCTAAAAAATCAGAAGAGATAGTTTGCTTTTCGCCTATTTCAGTGTTTTGGAACAGAACGGTAAAGGCCCCTGCTCCTAATCCAGCCTGAGGAAACATCCGGTAGCAGGGAAGTTCTGATAAGTGGGATTGAAAGTTCTGTAAATGAGAAATTGTTATGGGCTGGAATTGGGGAAACTTTTGCAAAAGCCACTCGCTGACCTGCTCATTTTCTTCAGGTGAATAGGCGCAAGTCATGTAGGCTAAGTAGCCTTGAGGCGCAACAAGCTGAGCAGAATTAGCTAAAATTCTTTTTTGCCGATTTGCGTTTTTGTTGATGTTGACTGGATGAAAGCATCCAGGCGCTTTTTCACCTTTAGCAAGCAAAGATTGACCGGTGCAAGGCGCATCCACAATCACGACATCAGCAGTTTTAGGAATTTTCTCAGCGAGAATCTTTGAGTCAAGGCTAATCACTAGTTTCTCCGCAGTGTGTTGGCTAAAGGCTCCTGAAACGGGACAGCGCTTTAGGTTAGAGACTAGTGCGCCGATTCTTTTGCCAATGACTTCATTACTGATTAGACTTTCAGGCTGCAAGGTTCTTAACGCAAAGAGGCTTTTGCCACCGGGTGCAGCACACATGTCAATGACGAGTTGTATTGGCTGAGTTCCTAACTGAGTTTCTACCTGAGGAATGGCTAAAAGTGAAGAGGCGGCGAAGACTGAAGAAAAGTCCAAGCAATAATAATATCCTTGCTCGTGCAGGGGATGTTTTCCTGGTTTCTCAGTAGCAGAAAGGCGATCGACAAAGGTGGGTTGCCAAGAGAGGGGAGGGGCGATCGCAAAGGGCACTTCTGTGCGATCGCGACACCACAAAATGCAGGAATAATCGGGCTGCGGCTGCATCAAAGCTTCAATAAAACGTTCTTGCTCTGATAAATCTGAGAATAGCCGCCGACTGAACTTGAGTAAAAGATTAGATGGCTTTTCCAAAAAAATAACGAAGAATTGATAATTAACTAAATCTAAACCGGGCTGACTTTAACCCCTTAGTTTTGTCACTTATTCTAGGATATGGGTCAGGCTGATTGTTCTTGCAAAGACGGGGATCTCTACCTTCTCACCCCCATTACCACTCGCACTAACATCCCGAATAAGCGAAAATAGAACCAAACTCTCTTGCCTTACCTTGAGCACCTCACCCAAATCACACACAGCAAATGTGCAGTCCGGTTTGGCCAAAGTCAGACCGCAAGATTCTCACTTTAATCGCGCCCGAGTTAGTTTGCGGCAGGCGCTAAATCAATATACTCAGTTTTTGCGGGTGCCCAAGCGAGGTGGGGGCAGCATTGAGCTTCAGGCTGCAATTAAGGCAGACTTAGACCACATTTCTACAGCGCTCGATAAGCTTAATCACAGTGTTTTTCGGGTGGCGGTGTTTGGGTTGGTGAGTCGGGGCAAGTCGGCGGTGTTGAATGCCTTGGTTGGGCAAAAATTACTGCAAACGGGACCGCTCAATGGTGTGACGCAGTGGGCGCGTTCTGTTTACTGGTCGCCTTCGGTCGCAGGTGAACCCTTTCAGGTAGAACTGATTGACACACCTGGACTAGACGAAATTGGCGGACAGGCACGGGCTACCTTGGCGCGAGAGGTGGCGCAACAGGCTGACCTGATTCTATTTGTGATTGCGGGTGACATGACTCGCACCGAATATCGGGCGCTGATGGAATTACAGCAGGCGCATAAGCCGCTGATTTTGGTGTTTAACAAGACTGATCTTTATCCAGACCGCGATCGCCAAACTATTTACGAAAAGCTGCAAACCCTATTTGCTAGTAGCGGAGATCGATATCGTCCGATTCTTTCCCCGGACGACATTGTGATGGTAGCTGCTGATCCTGCACCAGTAGAAGTGCGAGTGGAATGGGAAGACGGACGCGTCACCCATGAATGGGAAGCCCCACCGCCCCAGGTGGATGAACTTAAGCAAAAGCTGCTAGAAATTTTGAACCGAGATGGGAAATCGCTGCTGTCCCTGAATGCGTTGCGACAGGCGAGAGAGTCAGAGGAGGCGATCGCCCACAAAACTTTAAAGCTGCATCAGGCGGAAGCCGAAGACTTGATCTGGCAATTTACCCGGTGGAAGTCCATTGCGATCGCCATCAATCCAATTGCTTTCCTGGATGTGTTGGGTGGTGCTGCAACTGATTTAGTCATGATCCGATCGCTAGCGCGGCTGTATGGGTTGCCGATGACTCGCTACGAAGCAGGTAAACTGTGGAATACGATTGTCTGGAGTTCAGGCGGACTGCTGCTAGGCGAATTGGGCAGCGGTTTGTTGCTGGGTGTGGGCAAGAGTGGTGCAGCCGTTGCCAGCGGGTTTGATAGCATTTCAGGATTTGCGGCTTATACAGGAGCGGCGATCGCCCAGGCAACCTTAGCAGGCTATGGCTCTTACCGAGTTGGCAAAGCTGCTCAAGTTTACCTGGAGCAAGGCTGCACTTGGGGACCGCTAGGAGCTAACACCGTCATTCAAGACATCCTCGAACAGATAGAGCCAGATAGCGTTGTTCATCGATTGCGCCGAGAATTAGGACAGTAGGGCACTTGCTCAGGCTTAAATCAGTCAACAAGCGCAGAAGCTAAAGTCACGAAAGTTAAGGTTGCACAGACCTAAGAAATGCAACTAGTACTTGCAAAAGCCACGCTCTAACTTCAGGGGAAGAATCACATGGAGCAACATCAAGATCGATCCCAGGATTACAGCAAAAATCTTGATAACTACGGCAGAAACCTTACTGCCAATACGCTATCGATTGCGGTATGGGTCGCGGCTTTAATTTCAGTGATTACAACCGGAGCCGTCACACTGATTATTCACGGCTATGACATTACCAATCCGGCTGCTCTGACAGGAATTCGCAGTACCAGAGAGCGACTAGATCAGCTAGAGCAACGCATGACTGATCTGGAAGCCAACATTCAGGGAAATAGTGATGACTCCTCCCTGGTCACGACCCTGGCAGATCTGCGAGCAGAACAGCAGCGGCTTCAGCAATCCATTAAAACGATGAAGACTGAGCAAGTTCGGCTTGAGCGCCAAACCCGTTCAGCCGAAACTCGTCTCGCCAATGTTGAGTGTGACCTGATCCAACACAACCTACAAGCTTACGGGACACGAGGACTTGAGCGAGGCGACTACCGCGTCGATCCAGCAACCTGCCAAACGGACGCTGCTGAATCTGGGGAGCAGGCTCCCGCTCAGTCAAATGGTCAATCCAACAATTCTCTGCCTCGTCAAATTATCCCTGCTAACCCAACCCCTGCTAACTAACGCTCAGGTGAATGGCGACTTAGCCCCTAAACGTTGAACCGGAACAGCAGCACATCGCCTTCCTGGACCACATACTCTTTGCCCTCACTGCGAACCAGCCCTTTTTCCTTGGCAGCGGTCATTGAGCCATTGGTCACAAGGTCTTTGTAAGCAACCGTTTCAGCCCGAATAAAGCCCCGCTCAAAGTCTGAGTGAATTACTCCGGCTGCCTGGGGTGCAAACATTCCCGCCTGAATTGTCCAGGCGCGAGTTTCCTTTGGCCCGGTGGTGAAATAGGTCCGCAGTCCCAGCAGTTCATAAGTAGCGCGGATCAGCGACTTTAAGCCCCCTTCCTCAACGCCGAGAGAGCCAAGGAAATCTGCCCTTTCTTCTTCGGGCAATTCGACTAGCTCTGCCTCAACTTGAGCAGAGACAACTACCACCTGGGCATTCTCCTGCACTGCCAAATTCCGCACCTGGTCAACCCAGCCATTTCCCTCTGCTAAATCGTCTTCAGAGACGTTAGCCGCGTAGATGATCGGTTTGCCCGTCAGCAAGCCTAGCGGCTTGACCCAGATTTCTTCCTCTTCATTGAGCGGCACCTGACGGGCAGATTTTCCTTCATTCAGGGCTGCTGCCAGTCTTTCTAACATTTCCAGCTCTGCCTGACCTTCTTTGCTAGAACGGGCTGACTTGCGCGTGCGCTCGATTCGCCGCTCGATTTGCGATAGATCGGCTAGCGCCAGTTCTAAATTAATTACCTCAATGTCGCGGAGCGGATCAATTGAGCCAGAAACGTGAATGATGTCATCATTTTCAAAGCAACGAACGACATGGACGATCGCATCCACTTCACGGATGTTGGCAAGAAACTGGTTGCCCAGTCCCTCGCCTTTACTGGCTCCCTTAACCAACCCCGCAATGTCTACAAACTCTACCCGCGTGGGCACGATTTCAGCCGATTCGGAGATTTTGGCTAAGACCTGTAGACGTTCGTCTGGCACTGCAACCACGCCGACATTCGGCTCAATCGTACAGAACGGGAAGTTAGCCGCTTGCGCCTTGGCATTTGCGACCAGAGCGTTGAATAAAGTAGATTTGCCTACATTGGGTAGTCCGACGATCCCGGCTCTTAGCATGTCGTTGTTGAAGAATCATAAGTCCAAAGTCCAGTTTTACAGGTTTTAGACCGGATCGGGTACTGCTGGCTGTGGAATTGGAGTCGGAATTGGCTGTGGAACTGGCGTAGGAATCGGTTCGGGCACCGGAGCCGGAATTGGTTGCGGAATTGGAGTGGGAATGGGCTCGGGGACTGGGCTAGGGATTGGTTCTGGGACGGGTCCAGGAACCGGGCTGGGTGTAGGGGACGGTTCTGGGATCGGCGGCAGTGGGTTGGGGTCAGGAATTGGTGAAGGGGGAAGTGGCTCTGTTCCAGGGATTTGAGGTCCGGGGTCAGGAGTTGGAGTGGGATAAATCAAGGCAGTTTGTTTTATTACTCAGCCTCTTTAGGGTAGGAAGCGATCGCCTCCTTTACCTCCTCCCAAAGAATGCAAATGGCAAATTCAAAAGGTCGATTTATAGCATTTTACTCGAAAGCTACAGATGAAAGGGCACCCCACCGAGCGGGGTGCCCTTTCATCTGTAGCCCTAATTTTTGGAATTGGTATTAGAAACGCAATCTGCCAGTTGTAATTAGTTGTAGCCCAGCAACAAGGGAGACAAACGCCAGGAAAAAAGTCCATAAGCTAGTCGGTCTCAGGACAACGCCACCACTAACGAAGACCAGTAGAATTCCTAGCCCAACCAAAACCCAGCCTAAGCTACCCGCACTTCGGTTAAAGAAAAGCAGCGCTACAACTCCGCTTGTGACTGCTAAGACTGAACCCGCAGCAGAAATATCGCGCCACCAATAGGGGGGCTGTTTGCGTAGTGAAAATGATATTTTGCCCTAGAAAGTAGATCCCGACTAGCAGTAGTGCTAATCCAATAAGTTTGAGTAGAAGCCGCATTGCCCGTGATAACGCTACTGCACAATCTTAGCCAGGCAAAGGGCGATCGCCCTAAAACGCTACATCTCTAAACTCGCGCAAGTAGAGTTGCTCCGATATCTGCACTTGAAACCACAGTCCTTGCTCAATACCGACTTCCAGAAAAACCTGGTCAGTAGCATCTGGACAATGGATCGTAGATAACCACTGCCAGCGCTTGTAGTCTTCTAAAGCTGATTCAAGCCGTTTCGTTTTACTGATCTGTCTCATGGGTAGACCTCAATGCTACTCCCCCTCCCTACTCTAGTCATTCAATCGCGTTCCTGTTGAATTCTTAAAGTTTAATTCTTGAAAAACATACGTTCTGTTAAGTGAGCACTTTTCAAAAATCAAATTGAGTTCCCCTGGATAGAGAGTCCGCTGTAAAGTTGTCCATCACCCGTCCATTCCTGGCAGGCTGCTAGTCCCGAGTTTGGGTCTTGCGAATAGGTGTCTGTCGGCACCCAAACCCGCACGGTTTGGTCAAGCAAAACCTGGTAGAGATATTCCACATCTGGCTTGAAGCTCAGTCCGATGCGCAGGTTTGAGAAGTCGTCTTCACAAATCTCAAACCCAAACCGCACGACGATTTGAGCAACTAGACATTCTGGAGTATCAGAATATTCTCCGGAAATGTCTCTTTCTTGCCAAAATTTCTCCAGGAATCGGTTCAGAATTGGCAAAACTTTGGCAGGGGAACCATTTCGACTGGCATAAATAATTGCCGGGTTGTCCTCTACAACGATGTGACAAGGAATATTAGCCATTTGCCTCCTGGATTAATTAGGTTAATCCTCGATTAATTTTTCTTATTACTATCTAGATATAGCAGTCCTAAATTAATTGTTTTAAGACGATCGGGTTGTGAGCGCACCCCGTCGGGGTGCGCTCACAACCTATTTAGGATTGCTACAGTGATGGGCTGAATTTGCTGTTCTTTTTCCCACATTCCCACCAGCACAGTTTAGGAGCATCGCGAGTGAACGCTGCCGAGCAAGCAATAAATTTTGAAGTTGCTACCCAGATCGCAACGGTCGTGAATTTGTTTAAGGCAGAGTTCCCAGATGTGAGGGCTGACCTGAAGCCTTGGGCAAATGACCCGGATACCCGTGAGCTGATTGATCCTGACTCGATCGACATTGGCTTTCACTTTCCAGGCAGGAGCCGGTTGTTTCAAAGCCGCAGTATTTTGCTCCAGATCCGGTTTCATGCCGATTTGCTGACCAACTCGTACCGGGCGATCGGCGTTGAGGCAGCTGGGTTTGACCATCAAGGTAAGCAGTGGCAGTTTTCTACCATCCAGGATTGGTGCTTTGTCGGCGTAAGCTGTCCCTCGACCGAGACTGGAGAGCAGTTTAAGCGGCTTTGTCGGCAGATTCTTGAGTTGTTTAATCAGGCTGAAGAAAAGCTTGAGGGGTAAGCAGCTATTTGAAAAATTGTTCTTTTCCGATAATTTGTGTTGCAGGGAGAAAAGTAGGCAAGATGGGGCAGACAGTGTGTGTTTTCCTAATTTGTGTTGCAGAAGTGCTGACAGAAGACGAAGTGTCCAACATAATGGTTGTGAAAAACCTGTGAATTCTGCTTTACTAAAGTTAAAGTTCTGATAAGGGTAATTTCACAACTCTTGACTTTGTTCCTGAATTAAGCGATCGCCCCATTTGAGTCCTTGCAGGTTGGTGTGAGTTAAGCGTTCACCTATGGGTTCATCTCTGGCTTAAATGGGTTGATGGGAGTCACTGGGGACGTGGGTGCAATCCCCATAAAGATTAGGGTGTGAGTTTGTTAGGGTGCGACAGTTAAACGAAACGCAAGAATGCAGTGCAAGTAAAGCAATGCAAAGTGGGCTAGGCATTATCTACCGTGCTTCAGCCGACTAACCGGGGAAGCATTTACCGCAGTCAAAAAAAATTCATTCAAACTTTCCGGATGAGCCATTGACTTCACAGAATTATTAAGTACAGGCTCTACCTGACGAAAGTTTCCATGAAGAATTGCACGTTTAGGAGTTCATTCTCCTAGGCGACGTGTCCTAGCGGTAATTTTGGCGGCTAATGACCTAGCAAGTACAGCCATTCTAGGGGGACTCTATGGCAGAGCAATTGAGATTTCAGACTGAATACGCGCAAGAAGGTGCAATACGTCAACCCCAAGTCGATTTCGCTGAAGTGCCAGATCGGGTGGGCTTGCCGCTACAAGATGTAGATTTTTCTCCATCTGAGTTAGCTAATGCTACGCCAGCTTGTATTCATCTTGATTTGGAGGAACTGGACTGTTTTGAGGTCGTTGATCAGCAGTTCCAGGAGCATGGGGTCGAATTCTCAAATGCGATCGCTCTGCATCCCTCTAATCCAGCTTTTCCATCTCGTTCTGGTTCCAAGGTGTTGATTGGTTCACCCAAAAACGGCTGGGTTGAGGCGACTTTCCGCTGCCCGGTTCGATTTGTCAGTGGGTTTGTCACCAGCTCTCGCCGCACGGTGCTAGCCGCTTTTGATGCCAACAATCAGCCCGTTGCTCAGGCAGAAACTCCGGGGGCAAATCTGGCAGGGTCGGGGTCCGACGTTCCGCCGAATGTGCAGCTTAGCTTGAAGGCGGCAAACATTCACCGGATCACGTTTTATGCCTTCGATGGGCAACTGACGCTGAACGATTTTAGCTTCAGCTTCCAGTAGCACCCCGCTTAATGGAGATACTTTTGAATGTGAAAGCCTGCTTTCACGTTCAAAAGTCATTGTTGCAATCGTTAAAGCTTTCAACAGTGCTAGTTCTTAAGTTTGAGTTTGAAGTGAATGGGTTCTTTGGCGCTAAGCGGATGTACGGGCTGACCTCGCTGTAGCGCCAAAAGTTCCCTGACTCAACTAGCTCTGTGCTGACTTGGAGGACTGTCTCCATGCGCGATCGCCATTCCATGCCCAAACTGACAACTTCAGAAGGGCAAAAGCTTTTTTCAGCGTCTCTTTGAGAAATTAGCTCTTATGAGAAATTAGCTTTTATTTGCCGCCATAGTAAAAGGCGATTTCTTTTTCCTTTAATGGCGCAAAGTCGGCTGCAACCAGCATTTGATCGAGTTCTGCCTGGGAAATGTGCTTGGCTCCAATGCGGACAATTCGCGATCGCATCGTATTTGAAACGCCGCTGCGCTGCCGCCCTGCTTCCAGTCCCATCACTTTGTGATAGAGGTCTAGTTTAGCTTGGGGAATGGGTGAGCCATCAAAATCGTTTCCGCTGGCGATCGCTACATCGATAGCATCTGCACCCGTTGTTTGACTAGGATTTACTTCAGCAGCCATAGGAGTTCGTTGGGGAATGCGCTTCAAAGTGTACGCAGGCATTTTACCAGGGGGCGATCGCCCCTGTGATACTGATTCGATTATTTGAAGGCGCATTCTACACGGGACACGCCTTGAATAGACCTCCTGCATGAATGGGGGCGCGGCTTCGCCGCGCCCCCATTCATGCTTAAAAAATGATCCATGCAGAATGAATGTGAGAACAGCATGAGAGGCATAAAGAAAATCTTTGCTGAGCCTTGGTTCTCCAAAAAGTTGACTACTCTGAAGGGGATGAAGTCCCCAGCGCTATCACAAGCAAGCAGAGAGTCTTATGGCACAGAGTTTTGGTTTAATTGGCTTAGCAGTGATGGGTGAAAACCTGGCGCTTAACGTCGAGCGCAACGGGTTTCCGATTACGGTATACAACCGTTCACCCGAAAAAACAAACACGTTTATGGCAGAACGCGCTCAGGGCAAGAACGTTGTAGCTGCCTATTCGTTAGAAGAATTCGTTCAATCCCTAGAGCGTCCCCGCCGAATTCTCGTCATGGTGAAGGCGGGTGGTCCTGTCGATGCAGTGATCGAGCAACTCAAACCCCTGCTAGAGCAGGACGACATGATTATTGACGGTGGCAACTCTCTCTATGAGGACACCGAACGTCGAGTTAAAAACCTGGAATCAACGGGTCTACAATTTATCGGCATGGGAGTCAGCGGTGGTGAAGAAGGCGCACTCAATGGCCCTAGCCTGATGCCCGGTGGCACCCGCGCTGCGTATGAGGCGATCGAGCCAATCGTCACCAAAATTGCCGCTCAAGTAGACGATGGACCTTGCGTGACCTACATCGGGCCAGGTGGTTCAGGGCACTACGTCAAAATGGTGCATAACGGCATTGAATATGGTGATATGCAGCTGATTGCAGAAGCCTATGACCTCTTGAGAAACACGCTGGGGCTTGACCACAACCAGCTTCAGGAGGTGTTTGCTGAGTGGAACACCACCGATGAACTCGACTCTTTTTTAATCGAGATTACCGCTAACATTTTCAAGAAACTCGACCCGGATACCGGGATGCCCCTGGTAGACGTAATCATGGACGCAGCAGGGCAAAAAGGCACAGGACGCTGGACTGTCGTTAGCGCTCTAGAATTAGGCGTAAGCATTCCCACGATCACGGCGGCAGTCAATGCGCGTATCATGTCGTCCTACAAAAAAGAGCGGGTAGAAGCTTCTAAGCAGCTATCGGGCCCAACGGGCAAATATGACGGCGATACCCAGAGCTTCATCAATAAAATTCGGGATGCGCTCTACTGCTCTAAGATTTGCTCCTACGCTCAGGGCATGGCACTGATCGGCAAAGCATCCCAAGAGTTTAACTACGGCATCGACCTGGGTGAAACGGCGCGAATTTGGAAAGCTGGTTGCATTATTCGGGCACGCTTCTTGGGCAAGATCAAACATGCCTATGACGAGAACCCCCAGCTTGCTAACCTGCTGCTCGCACCTGAATTCGTTCAAACGATTCTCGATCGTCAGGAGGCTTGGCGAGAGGTGCTGGCTGTTGCGGCTAAGCTAGGAGTTCCGGTTCCTGCATTTAGCGCATCGCTGGACTACTTTGATAGCTATCGGCGCGATCGCCTTCCCCAAAACTTGACTCAAGCTCAGCGTGACTACTTCGGTGCTCATACTTACGAGCGTACCGACAAGCCTGGAGTATTCCACGCAGATTGGTTCTAAAGCTCGATTTATCTATCATGCATGGGGCAGGGTTTCACCCTGCCCCATTTTTTGTCCTAATTGCATTTAGGGGATTTATACCACTGCAAGTTCTGGCGATCGCTCTGTGAATTATGTCCGTTCCGGAGTGATATCTGAAAATTCACAGAATCTTTAAAAAGAGCTTTTCCTTCCCTTGTGCATTCCCTTCAATCTTCGATTCGTCAGTCTTTTGAGCGACTGGAAGCGATCAGCTTAAGTCTTGATTTTGCTCAGAATTTTGATCCCCTTGCGCAACTCAGCGATTCAACCTGCTACCAGAGGTGTATAACATTAAGGTCAAGCAGCAGCTTGCAGCCAAAATGTTTGAATCTGTTCAAGCAGCCTTAATATCAAGCGCTGAAAAAGCGTCGCTCTGATGCAGACCATTCCAAACGGTTCTGTAAGATAGCTACAAAACACAGACCAAAATGATGTGTATCATCCATTTAGTATTCAGAGTAACTGCAATTTTTTACAACGAAATCTACTGAACTGCTGGCTAAAGTCTGTGTTCAGAAATATTTGACTAATCCGTCTTAACCTACTTAGGATTCAAGCTGTTTTTACATTCAGGAAAAGTCTAAAAGCATTGCGCTGATTCACTCTTGTTGAAAGAAAGACAAGAGTCTGTTTGAATGAAATGTGGTATAAGAAGAAGACTGCAATCACATCTACTACCTCCAAAGATAGAATTTTTAGAAACTCAGGGTCGATTTCTTGTATGGTTGCAACTGCGTAGCTAAAAAGTTTGAACGTGCAAACAATCTACCACCCAGTTTGATAGAGGAGTCCTGATGTCGGAAGTCGTTGTTCAGCCACCTGGTGGTACGCCACCTACACCTGTTTTTTTCGGGCTAAGGGCAATCAGTAGTCGAGCCATTGTCTTGAGAAGACCTTCTCCCGAAGGCCCGATTATTGCTTTTGGGAGCAATAGCAATGACAGCATTCGAACAGTTTCCCGAAGTAATACAGATCGGTTTATCCTCCGGGGCGTCGATGGAAACGACACTTTAGAGGGCGGTGCCAACAACGACAGGCTCTTGGGGGGGCGTGGCAGTGATCTCCTCTCCGGTGGCAGAGGTAGAGACGTCGTCTATGGGGAGTCGGGAGCTGACCGAGCTTATGGAGGCAGCGAAGGCGACTTGCTCTTTGGTGGTGCCGATAATGATGAACTCTTTGGCGAACAAGGGGCAGATGCTCTGCGCGGCGAGGCAGGCAACGATCGCCTCTATGGTGGCAGAGATAATGATCTGCTCATAGGTGGTGCTGCCGATGACGTAATGTTGGGTGACCAAGGTGTGGATCGTTTGCGCGGCGGGGACGGCAACGATCGCCTCTATGGTGGCAGCGAAAGCGATCGCATCCATGGGGATAATGGCAACGATATTATCTTTGGAGATGCTGGTAACGATCTGGCAATGGGAGGCTCTGGCAACGACCAAATTTATGGCGGCGTAGGCAACGACCGCCTGCTAGGCGGTATCGGGGATGACATTGCCTTCGGAGATGCCGGAAACGACACCGTTGCCGGAGAAGAGGGCAACGATCGTCTCTATGGTGGCAGTGGCAGGGATGCTGTTGTCGGTGGTGCTGGAGACGACGTAATTTTTGGAGATGTCTCCCGGCGAGGAGATAGTGGAGTCGATGGTAATGATCGCCTCTTTGGTGGCGATGGCAGCGATCGCCTCTCTGGTGACGGTGGTGATGATTTGCTCTCCGGCGACGCAGGCGCAGACGTGCTGACGGGTGGTGCTGGCAGAGATACGTTCCGCTTGGGTGAAGACTCAACAGGTAATGGGCAGCTAGACCGAATTCTGGACTTTACCCCGGGCGAAGACACAATTGAGATGAGTCGCTCGTTGTTGCCAGGAGCCAACCTTGGGACAGGGCAATTAAGCGCAGAAGATTTCACTATTGTTCAAAACATTAACTCGGTAACAACCTCCCCGCTCGGTCAGTCAGAGGTTCGTGCCAGAGTGATTTATGAACAAAGCACTGGTCTAGTGTATTACTACTCTGGCAACGGTCAGAGCGTTGCACTATTCCAATTGCAGAGCAACCTTAATCTCAGTGCTTCTGCCTTTGAGATTTTTTAGTTGGAAAGGATAAGGAATGGAGGATGAGGGATGAAAGCTTTTGTCCCTCATCGGTCGGTCTAGCTACCAGAGAGCTTTAGCATTGCAACTGCAACTGCACCAGTTACATTACAACCTGGGTCATGTTCTGCATCAGCAGGAAGATCTGCCAGGAGCGATCGCCAGTTATCGACAGGCGATCGCTTTGTGCCCTAGCCATGCCAGCGCTCATTACAACTTGGCAGTAGCGCTGGATGAACAGGGACAAACTGAGGCGGCGATCGCCTATTACCGCCAGACCATCTTGCTGCAAGAGTCTGAGAATGATTCTGAGAATAATTGGAATCAGCTTTCTCTGAAGGCTTACCTGAATCTAGGTCAGGCACTCATCCAGCAGGGACAGTTGGATGAAGCTATTCAAACTTGCCAGCAGGTACTGGCTGGAAATTTGAGCCATTCTGCCTCAGCAGAATTTTACTGCTGCTTAGGTCAGGTATTTGTGGCTCAGGGGCAGGTGAATCGGGCGATCGCTGCTTATCAAAGTGCAATTTCACTACAGCCTGACTTAGCTGTAGCGCATTACGAACTGGGGAAACTTTGGCAACGGCAGGGACAATACGCCGCTGCGGTTAGCTGTTTTCAGCAAACCATCCAACTTCAGCCCGACCAGTCAGAGGTGTATGGCAACTGGGGTTCAGTGCTATTGAGATTGGGCAAGTTCAATGAGGCAATGTTGTGCTGGCAGCGGGCGATCGCCCTCCAACAAATTTTTGTGGAATCGTTTTGTCAGCGAGTCGCTACCCTGACGGAAACAGACTCCTTGACGCAAGCAAAAGTCGCCTGCGGTCGGTTTCTCACGGCGCTTCAGCATCAGCCTGACGACCCAACCGTCCTGACTTACCTCCAGCAAACCTACCTGCATCTAGCGAATGCGCTGACCGAATACGGCGGTAGCGGTATCTATCAGCAAGCCGAAACCTATTATCATCAAGTTCTTCAACTTGAGCCGCAGAATCCCATTCTGCATCTGCGGCTAGCAGACTGCTTAGTCAAACAGCAGCGATTGGAGGAAGCGATCGCCCACTACCGCCAGGGTTTAGGGAACTGCAAAGCTTCAGCAACAACCCAACTAGAAGTTCTAAATCCCCTAGCCCCTAGCCCCCAGCCCCCAGCCCCTTCCCCCTGCCTTGGACTTAACTGCCCCCCCTGCCTCACCCAAATCTTTCGCTCCTTCGATCCAATTCACTTGGGCAGAGGAATTCACACCTTGAGTAGCCGGGAGACAATCGCCCCTGACCCTGCTCCCCTTGCCGTTGCAAAAATTGCCGGAGGTCGTGCCTGGATTGCACCCCAGAAAAATTACTGGCAGGTTTGCAATGCGATCGCTATTTTCACTTCCGACAATGACCTGTTAGCAGACCTTTCCCGCGAATATCCAGGGCAGCTACCCGGGTGCCAGAATGCTCAAACTCACCATCGCGTGTTTGACCTGAACGAATTTCCGCCGCTGGAGCAAATTCAGGGAAAGGTTGCTGTTTTATCAGGGCTTTCAGGACACGTTTACTTTCACTGGATGGTGGATGTGCTGCCGCGCCTGGAACTGCTTCGGCAGAATGGCATTGCTTGGAATGAAATTGATTATTTCTTGGTGAATAGCTATCAACAGCCCTTCCAAAAAGAGACGCTCACTCAACTAGGAATTCCGCTAGAGAAGGTATTAGAGAGCGATCGCAATCCTTACCTTGAGGCAGAGTGGTTAATTGTTCCTTCCTTTGCCGGACATTTGGGCTGGGCACAAACATGGGCAGTCGATTTTTTGAGACGCGAGTTTTTGCCGCAAAACTCTGCAACAATATCTGGTACGGGTCATCTTAAAAAATCTTTTGAATATCCTGAACGGCTTTACATCAGTCGCTCTAAAGCTCGATATCGGAACGTCTTGAATGAGACAGAAGTCATTCACCTGCTAGAGCAATATGGGTTTGCTGTAATCACGCTAGAATCGCTTTCCTTCCAACAGCAAATTGCTCTATTTGCTGCGGCAAAAGTAATTATTGCCCCCCACGGTAGCGGCTTAACCAATTTGGCATTTTGTCGCTCTGGCACTAGAGTTGTGGAACTTGTTTCACCCCATTACATCAGACATTATTACTGGGTGATCAGCCAATATCTTCAGCTAGAGCATTATTATCTGCCAGGTGAAGGATTGGCTTGCCAACCCTTGCGTGAATTGATGTATCAAAACCCTTTAACGGAAGATATTTTAGTGGGGCTTGATGCGCTCCAAAGTTTATTAAA
The DNA here is from genome assembly GCF_014696015.1 of Oculatella sp. FACHB-28. Classification (NCBI taxonomy): domain Bacteria; kingdom Bacillati; phylum Cyanobacteriota; class Cyanophyceae; order Oculatellales; family Oculatellaceae; genus Oculatella; species Oculatella sp. FACHB-28. The sequence goes on from NZ_JACJPJ010000035.1 coordinate 200,098, forward strand.
ACGAATGGATTTAAACCCTATTTCAACCCGAATGTGACTGAATTTGAACCGAACCCGTGCATCTGAACGCAAAGGACGCTGAATATGGTTTCAACTGTAGACTCAACAACGGCAGCCGCCCATTTTGCTGCAAAAGCCGAAGCTCATCTGAGTGCAGGACGGTTAGACGATGCGATCGCCACCTGTGAGCAAGCGTTGACCATTCAAGCTGACTTTGCTCCTGCCTGCAAATTGCTGGGAAATGCCCTGCAAAAGGCAGGCAAAACCGAAGCGGCCATGGGTTGGTATCAAAAGGCTTTGACGATTCAGCCGGACTGGGCAGAAGCGCACGCTAACCTGGGCAGCCTGCACGCACAGCAGCAGCAGTGGCAGCAGGCTATCGCCCGTTTCCAAAAAGCGATCGCCCTCAAGCCCAATTTTGCTGGAGCGTTCCGCAACTTGGCGCGAGTGCTAACCCACACCGGAAACTCCAAAGCGGCGGCTGAGTGCTGGTATCAGGCGTTGGCGCTGGAGCCAGATAAAGCGCAGCCCGAAGACCACGTCAATCTGGGCAATGTGCTGTTTCGCCAAGGAGACCTATCCAAAGCGATCGCCTGCTATCGTCGAGCCATTCAGCTTGATCCTGACGTGGTGGGAGCCTACCAAAACCTGGCAGAAGCGCTGAGGCAACAGGGCGAATTGGACGAGGCGATCGCCTGCTACCGCAAAGCAATTGAACTGAGCAGCGCCAATCCTGAAGCTGACTCATCTCCCTCTCCTACGGTGCCACTAAATGGCAGCAACGGACATTCCCTCGGCTCAGCAAATGGAAATGGAAATGGCGTGAAGGGAGGGGATTCCCTCAATGGCAACGGTTCCACGAACGGCAAGCTTTCTCTAAATGAAAGCCATACGAATGGGAGCCATTCCCTCAACGGTGGACGGTCTGAGAATGGGAAGTCGCCCAGCCAGCCTCCGATTCAAAAAGCAGCCACTTACTGTGTCGAGGGCAAATGGGATCAGGCGATCGCTGTCTGTGAGCAAACCATTTCTCAGGCGCAGCGGGAAACGGCAGCGGCTCATGCCACTCTGGGTAAAGCCCTGCAAGCTAAGGGCAGACTCGCCGAGGCGCAGCGGCATTACACCGAAGCGTTAGAAATTCAGCCAACGGCAGATGTGCTGACCAGCCTCGGAACGCTGCACACGCAAAATCGCCAGTGGCAGGAGGCGCTGACCTGCTATCAACGAGCGATTGCCCTTAACCCCAACTTTGCCGAAGCGCACCGCAGCCTAGCAAAAGTTTGGCAGCAGCTCGGTAAACCTGAACTGGTGGCAGACTGCTGGTTTCGAGCATTCACTCTAGAGCCACGCTGGGCAACGGCAGAGGAACACCTGAGCCTGGGCAACACGCTGCTAGAGCAAGACAAACTGGAGCAGGCGACCACTTGCTATCGTCGCGCTCTGGAGCAAAATCCTGGTTTTTCTGAGGCGTATCACAATCTCGGTGAGGTGTTTGGTCGTCAGCAAAACTGGCAAGAAGCGATCGCCTCCTACCGCAAAGCGATTCAGCTTCAGCCGAATGCAGATTCTTACCACAGCCTGGGCAAGATTTTGGCGCAGCACGAACGCTGGGAAGAAGCTGCTGCCTGTTACCAGAAAGCGACGAATTTTCAGGCAAATGGGTGGGAGCTTCACTACAACCTGGGCAATGCGCTGCTTAATCTTGAGCAATGGGAAACGGCCGCTGCTGCCTACCGTCGCTCGATTAAACTTAAGTCCGATTTTTCCTGGTCGCATCACAATCTAGGCAATGCGCTGCTGCAACTAGAGCGTTGGCAAGAGGCGACGGATGCGTTCCAGCGAGCAAATGAGTTAAACCCCAATTTTCAATGGTCACACGTCAATCTAGGCGACGCGCTAGCCGGACAGGGACAGTGGGAAGGAGCGATCGCCGCCTACCGCCACGCCCTGCGAATGCAGCCAGATCTACCTGCACTTCAGCAAAAACTGGGCGATGCGCTGCAACAGCGAGCCAAGTCAGATTTACAAAGCGCCTTTGATTGCTATGTTCGGGCAATTGAGCTACATCCTGACGACGTACAGCTTTACTATCAAGCGTTGGAAATTCAGTCTGACAATGCTGAACTGCACTTGAAACTGGGACTGACGCTGGCAAAACAAGGACGAATCGATGGAGCGATCGCCTTTTGTCAGATGGCAATCCAGCTTCAGCCCGATTACACCGAAGCGCATTTTGAACTGGGTAAAATCCTGGAGCGACACAATCAGCTAGAGTCTGCGATCGCCTGTTACCAAAAAGCGATCGAGCTGAAGCCTGAGTTTGTCTGGCACCATCAATGTTTGGGTGAAACACTGGCAAAGCAAGACCGTTGGCAAGAAGCGATCGCCTGCTACCAGGAAGTGATCGCCCTTGACCCAGATATTCCTTGGTCTTATCACCACATGGGTAAGGCGCTAGCGCAACAGGGACATCTGGAGGAAGCGATCGCGTCCTTCCAGAAAACGCTCGACCTCAGCCCTAACCATGCCTGGTCCTATTACTTCATGGCAGATAGCTTTGCCCGTCAGCGCCAGTGGCAGGAGGCGATCGCCTGTTACCGCAAAGCGGTAGAACTGGAACCTCATTCTTTTGTGATTCAGGCAGCACTGGCTGAGACGCTGGCAAAACAAGGAGATTTGGAAGAGGCGGTAACTGCCTATCAGCGATCGCTTCAGCTTAACCCCCAGGCATCGTGGGCCTATTCGCGTCTGGGTGAAGTGTTTGCCAAGCAGGGACAAGTGGAAGAGGCGATCGCCGCTCAGCAACAGGCAATTCAAATTGACCCGGACAACCTTCAGCCATATCACAAGCTAATTGAAATGCAGCCTGAACAAATGGATTGGTATCTGCAATTAGGCGATGCTCTGGTTGCTCAAGCTCAGCTGAATCAGGCAATCATTATTTACCAAATTGCGCTCGATCGACACCCTAGTTCAGACTTGGTTCGAGTGAAACTGGCAGAGGTTTTGCGACAACTGGGCGATAGCTTAATTGAGCAAAATAAACCCGAAAAAGCGATTGCTCCTTATTGTCATGCGACTGAATTAAATCCTGATTTGTCTGAATTGATTTTGCAGCAGGTTGAAGTTAACTGTCCTCAAATCTATTCGCTGCTGCAGATTAAACTGACCTGTCAGTCTCAAATACAATCGGTAGATTCATCTGAGCCGATTGTTACGGAACTAATCACCAATTCACTTAGCAGCTTATCTAGACAAGTTGAGCCATTAGTTGAAGCTTTGGTGCCTCAATTAGCACTTGACGAAGTGGCGATCGCTCCTTACTCCCAAGTGGTGCAGGAAATAACGCATTCCGAAGATTTACTTTTAGCGTCAGAAGAATTCTCTTCCCCAACCTGGGTACCACTAAATCGATGGATTAAATCTCTTTTCAAGCAGTCCTGGAATCGCAAATCACAACTTGAATAAGGCAACGAGAAATTAAATTGTTTTTCATGGATCAGTTATTCTCTATTAGTTATAGATTGCTAAGTCCATTGAGCAAATAGTTCATGGTCGTGATCGATAACTAGCTTAATCAGAAGGATGGCAGAAAGAAATGTCTTCATCAACCAATTCAGTGACTACAGCATTGCCCAACAATAGCTTGCATAGAAATACTCAAACATTAGATGAAGCAATTTCAGCCTGCAAACAGGCATTGTCTAAAAATCCTCATGATGCAATCGCTTACAATGACTTGGCAGAAGTTCTCTATGTTCATGGACAGCTAGAAAAGGCAATCATTGCTTGCGATCGCGCACTCAAAATCGATCCTAATTTTGCTCTGGCTTGCAAAAATCGAGGTAGCATTTTGCAAGCACAGGGACATTTAGATCAGGCAAGAAATTGGTTCGAGAAAGCAATTCAACTCGATCCACAAAACGACTTGTTTCATCAGCTTCTAGAGAATTTGTTGGTTGAACAACGCTATCTTGAAGAGGTAACGATTAACGCTCATCGTCAAGCTACTACGCTCAGCCCAGATTCCTCTGAAGCTCACTATCAGCTTGGGAAAGTCCTGGCTCAACAAGGAAAAGTTGACGAAGCAATTGGCTGTTTTCGGCTAGCAATTACGCTGAATTCAGAGGTTTTTCAGCTCTATTTTGATTTAGGAAATTTGCTGCTACAGAAGAATCATCTGCCAGAGGCGATCGCCTGCTTTCAACATGCTGTTCGGCTCAGCCCAGAAGATGCCCAAGCTCACCATTACTTAGCCGAAGCGCTAGTTATTCAAGGACAGACCGAAGCGGCGATCGACTGTTATCATCGCGCAATTCAGCTAAATCCAGAACTTTACGAGTCACATCAGCGATTAGGGGAAGCTCTGGCAATTGTGAATCAGCTAGCAGCTGCGACTGCTAGCTATCGTCGTGCAGCCGAACTAAACCCAACTTCTCATGTATCTTATTTCTATCTAGCTGACATATTGGAGCGGCAGGGGCAGCTAGAAGAAGCGATTTTGTACTATCAGAAAACGCTTGAATTAAATTCTGAGAACCATATTGCTTCCTATCAACTAGGTCGAACTCTAGAAAAACTGGGGCGAGTTGATGAGGCGATCGCCTCATATCGTCAGTCCACTCAATTGAACCCAAACTTTTGCTGGTCTAACTATGCATTAGGAGAAGCACTTGCATGGCAGCGAGATTGGCACAATGCGGAAGAATATTATCGTCGGACGATCAAATTGAACCCAGACTTTTTTGGAGCTTACGAGAAACTAGGAGACGTTTTATCTCGACGTATTTCACATCGATTCTACCCCTGGGTAAAAGACAATCTATTACAACCAGGGAGACTCGAAGAAGCGACTTTCTGCTACCAGAAGGCTATTCAGCTTAATCCAAGCAATTTTTGGAATTATTTTCAGTTAGGGAACGTCTTTTCAACCCAGAAAAAAATTAATGAAGCAATTCCTTACTATCAACAGGCCTGTTATCAAAAGCTGATTAAGACCAAGCCTGATTTAGCAAACTATTCCTGGCAGTTTGGTAGCTCACACAAGCCAGACTTTTTCATTTTGGGGGTCGGTAAAGCGGGCACAACTTCTCTGTATAAGTACCTGGTCAAACATCCCCAAGTTTTGCCTGCCCTACAGAAGGAAGTTAATTTTTTTAGTCACTATTTTGATGAAGGATTACCCTGGTATTTAGCTCAATTTCCCTGCGAAATTGAAGGGCTAAAGTTTTTAACTGGGGAGGCAACACCATGCTACCTTGCATTTCCTGAAGCTGATCAAAAGTTATTCTCCTTATTTCCTGATGCAAAACTCATCCTGCTCCTGAGAAATCCAGTAGATAGGACAATTTCTCACTATCATGATATTGTGCGGGCGCATTATGAAGAACGTTCTTTAGAGACCGCAATTTTTTCCGAATTAGAAATTTTGAAGGATGCTACAGAGGAAACTTTAACTGACGGTAGTTATTTCAGTAAGTCTTGGAGTTATGTCTTAAATAGTCTTTACGTGTATTCAATTAAAAGATGGACGAAGCTATTTCCTAAAGAAAATTTCTTAATTATAAAGAGTGAAGACTTGTACGCAAATCCTGCGAAGGTAGTAGCAGATACTTTCAACTTTTTGGGATTGCCTAACTACCAGCTCAATAAATATAAGAATTACTACCCAGGAGACTATAAGTCTCCTGTAAGTGAATCGTTACGGCGGACCTTAGCGGATTACTTCAAGCCACACAATCAGATGTTGGAAGAATATCTTGGTATTGAGTTTAACTGGAATTAGTCAGTGATACAAATCTCCCCTTAATTTGTTCTAATCCAAAAGGAGCTTCCGTGTCTAGCCACACTTGCGTCAATCTCTAGCTTCTTCCATAGAGGTAATAGAATGTTGCTAAGCTCTGGGTCAACGCCTACAAAGGCGTTAGGTAACAGAACATCGAATTTTTTGCCTTCTGCTAAGAGATAGGCTGCCAGCATGTACTGCTCAGAATAGTGTCTATCTTTCCACTGAGGCGGATAGTCAAAGGGTAGAAAGACATCATGAAATTCTACAAAAATGCCTCTCTTTAATCGAGGCAAAATATCTAAGAAAACGACCGCTACGTCTGAATTCATAAATAAACGATGGGAGTTATCAACGAATAGAAAATCTCCTTCTTCTAACTGCTCAAAAATACTAACATCAACATCCTCAATTGGTTTTCTAACCATCGAGTCGCAGATAGAGTTCACTTCGTCACGCGGCTGCGGATCAAAGGAAAAAATTTTGGTTCTTAAGTTGCCATCGGTAATTGCTCGTCTCGCAAACTTAGTAGAATTTCCCGATCCAATTTCAAAATATTGTCCAGGGTTACAGAGCCGTAGCAGGCAATAAAGCGCAGTTGAATCGCTTCCTGGAATCCAAGAATTAATCCAGGCAGGCTCTTTCAGATTGTCTTGATCAGGCACTTTAGGAAGTTTGAGTAAATCACTTTCATACTTCAGAAATAGATTCAATACTTCCTTATAGGACTGTCTGCGCTTATCAATAAGCTCGTGAAGTTTTGCATGGGGAGGCTTACCATATCCATATCGAGGCTGTGGATTTACTGGGTAGTCTAAAGTAATGTCCATGCGTTGTGAGTTATTTTCAGGTAAGTGAGGGTAAGTATACTTCCTAAGTAAGCGATATTGTAGAGTGTGTCAGGCAAAGCCGTAATGCACTGTGTTACAAAGCTTGATATGTTAGCAATAGCGTAACGTATCATACATGAACTAAGCCTACTTATTTAAGTATTTTTTCTTGTTGGACAGAGCAAATTAAGTTTTGCCATTCTACTGAAGTAGTCAGGTAATAAGTATCTAGTTTTTCTCCTTTTTCAAGAGAAAATTTTGCAAAACTTTCTATCCAATTTAGAACCGCTTCCGTTCTTGAGAAGGGAATGTCTTTTATGGATGTTTTTAGTAGTTTGGACATTCCACTCAAATCACCCTGATGCTGTAACCGCCAAGCATTCCACACTATAGAGCCATAGGCGATGCGTTTGGCTAACTCTTGAATCCAAGATGGATCAAGTAAATCTGTCTCGTTCTCACCTTTAGTAGAGTCCTCACCAGACAAAGCTTGCTCAATCATGGCAATATGCTCCGCCAGCATTCGCTCTTCTTTGAACATTTTGGCGGCTCGTTGATGACACGCTTGACCCACAGAGGCGCGTAACTGGTTATCCCCAGCCCAAGCTTGAAGCGTATTGACCAACTCTCTAACGGTTCCCTCTGGATCTCTATTGGGATCGGGTAGTAGTTTGCCAGTGTCGCCAAGTTCTTCGGGAATGCCACTAACAGATGAGGCAATCACAGGCAATCCTTTTGCCATTGCTTCCATGACAGATAAAGGCATTCCTTCGGCTTTTGAAGGAAATACAAAAACGTCGCTTGCTGTAAGCAAATCGGGAATATCTGAGCGCTGCCCCAAGAATTTTACTCGGTCTGTAACGCCTAGTTTCCTAACAGACTCCTTGAGCTGGGATTCAATGTTGGAGTAGCGATCGCCCGTCCCAGTTCCCGCCCACAAAAAGTAAAGCTTTTCCCAAACATCAGTTTGTTTAAGCTGCTGAATTGCTTCTAATAGATACTGATGCCCTTTAACGGGTGCAAGGCGAGCGGAGGTTAAGCAGGCGATCGCTCCATCGGGCAATCCTAGCTGCTGCCGCAGTTTTCCTCGAATTGATGGATCGGGTGATTCAAAATATTTGGCGGGACGACCGTAATGGATGATCTGGATTTTGCTCTGAGGAATTCGATAGATTTGGTGAATTAGATCTGCATTCTCTTGAGAAACAGCCACTAAGGCTTTTGCTTGACTGTAATGATGAGAAACAGCGTCGGTATAATCTACTCCATCTCCATAGGAAAAGTTGGCGCATTCAGCATTAATGAATCCCAAAACAATCGCATAGGGGATACCTAACTGAATTGCAGTTTGCTTTGCTGCAAAGGTGGAAAATGGCCAGCCATCGCTAAACACGATTAGATCAGGCTTCGCTTCTCTAAAGATATTTTCAGCACTGCCAAGATCCTTGAGCGTGCGCGTAAAGTCTTGACCCGATGTAAAACCTAAATTGATTTGCTGAATGCCTAATTCTTGCTCCCGTTCAATTTTTTCATTGAGCGGTTTACCATGAGCATTAGACACCTGATAGCCCAAATTCTTGAGTTGACAAACCAGGGAATGTTCGTACTGAGCTAAGCCCCCTTCTCCCGGATCATCACTATATAAAAGAATGTGTTTCATTAAAGTTGAGCTGAAGAAATAGGGTGGCGATCGCACTGCTTGATAACATGTATCACTCGCTGCCAGTCGGATGAATTAATCAAAGAGTATACATCTAACTCATAGCCATATTCAGCTGAAGCTGAGGTAAAAAGATTAATCCAGTTTAAGACAGTTTCAGTCGATGAAAGTGATGTGTAGTTTAAAGATTTCTCTAAACAGTTTGCCATCTCTTCGCTGCAACCGTCCCGATACATTCTCCAGGCAATCCAGACTAAGCTTTGATAGCGTTCTTGCGCTTTTAGTTGGCGAATTGAGTCTGGAACGTCAGCTCGATCAAAAAATTGATCCATGACGTTTTCCATATCGGTGCGTAGTCTGGAACCGCTCGACATCAGACTGTCAGAATGCTGACGATATCGGGCGTGAATTTGGCGTATCCAGGCAATTTCGCAGCCCATTAATGCCAGCCTGAGCATCCAATCTAAATCTTCTCCAATCGCAAAATCAGTATTGAAGCCATTAGTCCGCTCACACCAGTCTCGATGCACCATCAAGGCGCTAGGACGAGAGACTTTATAAAGTACCAGTGTGGCTAAATCGAGTTTGGGCGCGTAGTGCCACGGTTCTACAGTGGAAACAAATTTTCCTTGCTGGTCAATAATTTGCCAACCCGTTTTGACCATACCTACGGATGGATTGGCATCGAAGTAAGTAACCTGAACGGCTAATTTGTCGGATGAAAATAGATCATCTCCATCCAGGAAAGCAATCAGTTCACCCCTGGCTAATCGCATACCCCGATTACGGGCTGCTGCTGCTCCCTGGTTTTGTTGATAGACGTATTGAAGGCGATCGCCATACGCCTTTGCCACCTCCCGAGTTGCGTCTGTGGAGCCATCATCCACCACAATGATTTCGTAGTCGCTATAGGTTTGATTCAGTACGCTTTCGATCGTTTCAGCAATATATTCAGCACAGTTATAGGCTGGAATAATCACACTAACTCTAGGTGTTTTTTGAGTTAGAACGATATGCGTTAACTGCTTCCATTCGGGTAAGTTACTGAGTGCATGAGCGTCCAATTCTTCCCCAGAACCGAGTGCATAATCGCTGAAGGATTGCACCCAATTAGACACAGTTGCTGAAGGTGAATAGGGCGAATAAAGCAACGCACGACGCAAATATTCTGACATTTTGCTCAGTTGAGAAGTTTGGTAGAATCGCCAGCCTAGCCAAACTAAATAATTGTAATGGGCCGCTCTTTCTAGCTTAGAAATAGACTTAGGTAAGTCAGGTTGAGCAAAAAAGCTTTCATAAATTGCGTCAAAGGATTCTGCTTGCTTCAACACATTTTGGTGGCTGGTAGCGCTGCTGGAGTGCCGCCGATAGCCTAGAGATAGTTTCTCTATCCAAGCCGATTCACAGCCCATCGCAGCCAAACGAATTAACAGTTCTGCGTCCTCCGCATAGCTGAGCCGCGTGTCAAATGCGCCTGCTTCCAGCCATTTACGTCGCAGCATCAGAGCGCTGGGCAAAACGGGTCGCCACAGTAACCAGGTTTCCAGGTTAAGGTGCGGCAAGCCTAGCCAGGGTTTGTGTTCTGCAATGATGTCCTTGCCCTGTTCATCAACCATGTACCAACCACTGGACACTGCGCCTAGCGATGGTTTTGCCTCAAAGCAGGCAACCTGGTCAGCTAATTTGTCGGGAAGGAAAAAATCGTCTGCGTCCAGGAAAGCAATAAATTCACCCTTGGCTGCTTGAATGCCGAGATTACGGGCTGCCGATACGCCCTGATTTTCCTGGTGAATGTAGTGGATGCGGTTGAGATAGGGTTTGAGGACAAGCTGGGTCTGGTCGGTGGAACCGTCGTCAACAACGATAATTTCAGAGTTGCTGTAGGTCTGATTCAGGACGCTCTCGATCGCTTGAACGATATAGCGATCGCAGTTATAGGTCGGAATCACCACGCTCACGAGCGGCATTTGTTGAGCAAGTTGACTAGCCATCTAATCACCCCAGCGGACAGCGTTTTCGGCACAAGTATCGCCCTAACTTTAGCCCATTCTCGCTGCAAAATCCTGAAAGTATGAGCAAAAGCCTGTGTTCTGAAATGTATCAGTGTGGCGATCGCCACCACAAGATTCTCTGATAGCACTGAGAGCATGGGAAAGGCAAATAAATCACTCAAGCAGGTTCTAGAGACCTACAGCATCAGCCAAAGTCGGCTAGTTTTGGCTTCTGGCATTGATCGATCTACACTCTTTATGTGGCTGCATGAGCAGGAGGAACCTGCCCCAGAAACCATCGTTGAAATCGTCAAAGCTCTGAAGCAGATTAATCCTGATGCGGCTCAGCAGTTTATTCAGCTTTATCTAAGCTAAGCCATGAGTCTGGAACAAAATTTAGGATATTTCTTTTTTGACAAGCGCTTGCTCAACCGAGCTTTGACCCGCAAAGCCTATGCACTGGAGCAAAAACAGCAGAACCAGATCCATGAAGATCAGGAAATTTATCGCACGCTGGGAGATAGCGTTCTAAAGACGGTCTTGACCGAATTTTTAGTGCGATCGGGCTGCAATTCCAGGCAAGAGATCACAACTAGAAGAATTGAGCTAGAGCGGGAAGAAAACTTGGCTCAACTAGGCAAAGTTTTAGAAATTGGGCTGTTTATTAAACTTGGAGTGGGTGAAAAGAAAATGCGGGCAAACGAGCAACCCTATGTATTAGCTGAAACGCTAGAGGCAATCATTGGCGCAGTTTATTTAGACGGGGGATTTAGTAACGCTAGAGGGGTAGTCAAAAAAATATTTCAGAATGATTTTCCAGATGAGGTTTGAGGGCTAAAGCTTGGGGAGGGCGATCGCTACTATCGTTTAATGCTTGAATTGCCTTAGGCTAACTTTCCTTCAAAGAAAATAGCCTAAGGCTAAAAACATCGATAGCTCAACCATTGCAACTGTGTAGATGCAATCTTACTTTTGTGATTTGCGCGTCAGTATAGAGCCAGCACCAAGCATTCCAAACGCAAAAAGCCCAAGTAAGGAAGCAGGCTCAGGTACTGGTTCAGAAACCACCTCAGGGCTAAAGAGCAACGCTTGCCGATTCCTAATAGCAGGTGTATTGAAAGAAAACTGCAGGACCTCACCTCTTTGACTACCAAATGCATCACGGATACCAATGGTTGCGTCATTTCCAAAGGCTCGAAAGTCTTCGGAGTCCACATCTAGATAAGAGAACAAAATTTCATTACTTTCCTCAAAAAGAACTGTTTGGAAAGTAACAGCGCTCGGAGAATCAGGAAAACCTTCGGCAAGGTTCCATTGAATAATGAAGCGCTGTTGTCCTGACTCACCTAAAGCTTGGAGGTAGCTAGCATCTGTACCAGGGGAGAAGAACTGCCAGTCATCCCATAACGGTGCAATAATTGGCAAATCGTCAGATTCTTCACTCAATAAGTTGACGTTGGCGAATTGGCCGCTTGACCCACCAAACGTTAGAAGACCATTGGGACTCCAAGAGATGCTGTTAAAGTCTTGCCCAAAGAAATTGAACGTGAATCCCAATTCGGCGGAAACCATTTCATCGTCGGCACCAGCGAGTACACGGGTTCCTGTTGTAGAAATATCTTCAAATACAAATGGAACTTCAGTAACTGAATAGTCGAGATTGACAGAAGGAAATGTATTGACGGATAACTCATAGTCGCCCGACTCGAAATGGTCTCCGACCAAAGAAAAATCTGAAAATCCAGTTAAACCTAAATTGACATTTCCACTTTCAGGCACTATTCCAGAGAGTCTTGAGAGTGGTCTATCCCCCCCATCATCATCTGTTCCTAAAAGATTACCTTCATCATCTAGACGTCCTAGAATTGAGTCGAAATTACCTTGGATAAACTCAGCAACAAAGCTTGCACCAGCTTCAAGTCCTGTAAATGTAAAAAAGTCTACGTCACCAGGGCTTATAGAACCATTTACACTTGCTGCATCGGATGGTAAAACTTGACGATCAATAAAGGAATTATTGGGTTCAACCTCAGTAATTCCATAAGCTGGATAAGCGGATAAAACGGAAATTGCAAAGCATAGCTTCGTTAAGAGAATCTTCCTCATGATTTCTATCTCCGGACAGATGTTAACCATTATTTGCGACAGATTGCTGAGAGGATTAAGCTCAATAATCAGTAGTAAGGCTAGCTAGTGTTTTGAGGAAAGCATCAAGTACAGAGAGCATCTTTTTGAGAAAAAACAAAAACACTATTGGTCATAAATCTTTTGTAAAGATTTAGCTTGCTCCGCTCACCTTTGACCATTTTGAGCAATAGAGCAATGATTAGAATTCGGCTTTAACTTCTAGTGGGTTTGGTGCCACTCTGCTGCTTTCTCTCGAATTGCCTGTAGCTCTGCGGCTGGCATTTTATTGAGGTTTGCTAGAATGAAGTTCATCCTTCCCTGAGAGTTTAATTTGTCACGGTGACGAGCGAGGAAATCCCAGTAAAAGAAATTGAACGGACAGGCTTTTTCACCTGTGCGATCGCCTGCCTTGTAAACACATCCCTTACAGTAATCACTCATTTTGTTGATGTAATTGGCTGAGGCGGCGTAGGGCTTTGAGGCGAGAATGCCGCCATCGGCAAATAGACCCATCCCAATTACATTCGTCTGCATCACCCAATCGTAGGCATCAATAAAAGCAGAGTGAAACCAATTTTCAACTTCTTGAGGTGACAGTCCGGCAATCAGTGAGAAGTTACTTAACACCATAAGTCGCTGAATGTGATGAGCATAGCCCAGGTTTTCTACCTGTTTCAGCGTTTGATGTAGACAGTTCATATCGGTTTTGTCTGCATCCCAAAAAAACTCTGGTAGGGATTGAGTATGGTTAAACCAGTTGCGTTGAGGGTAGTCATCTTCCACATAGGTATACAAGCCATGCATGTACTCGCGCCAACCCAAAACTTGGCGGATAAAGCCCTCCGCGCTATTCAAATCTAAATCATGCTGATAAAAGGCCCGTTCCGCAGCCCGAATCACTTCTAGCGGCTGCAATAATCCCAGATTCAGATATGGGGAAAGCAGCGCGTGCCACATCGTTTCTTCGCCTGTCACCATTGCGTCCTGGTAAGGTCCAAAGGTTGGCAACCTTTCCTGAGTAAATACTTCTAGCACTTGTAGCGCTTGCTGACGGGTTACGCCCCAGCGGAACGGTTCAACGTTGCCGTAGGTGGAAATTTTTTCGGACTTTATCCAATCGATTACTGCCTGAGTAATATCATCTGGCTCAAACCAAAGAGGAGTAGGGGTTTTGAGTTTACTTTTGGGTGGTTTGCGGTTTTGTTTATCAAAGTTCCACTCACCTCCCGTGGGTTGGCTACCTTCCATCAAAACCTGAAAGCGCTTGCGTCCTTCTCGATAAAAGAATTCCATTAATAGGTTTTTTCGCCCTTTTGCCCATTTCCTAAACTCCTCTTTTGTCCAGAGAAAGCGATTGTTGGGGATAAAGGTGAGTTTGCAGGACAACTCTAGGGATTGAATCAGGTGAAGAAAAGGGCGATCGCTTGGCATCATTACTCGTAGCTCAGTGATACCATTCGCCTTTACCCATTGATTTAACGGCGTTGCAAAATCGTCTGCACTCTCATAGGTAACTGACCAGCCCGCCTGCCGCAATTCTTCGGCAAAGTGACGCATTGCTGACCAGACTAATACTAATTTTTGCTGATGGTAAGGACGCTGCTGTGCCCAATTTCGGGACTCAATTAGGATAACGGGCGATCGCTCTTCCTCAACGCAGCTTTGCAATGCTGCTTGCTCCATCCAAAGCTGGTCGCCCAATACCCAAATTCCCGTCGTCATATTCAATGCATTACCGCTAGTAACCTCTTGATTCTAAAAGCTTCAGCAATGATAAGGATTGAGTATTGCTTAACGGAGGTATATTTTGAACCCAAAAGCTACGATGTCCCATTAAAAACAGGCTTAGATCCAACAATAGACAGGGATTGGTATAGTGTTGTAGGTTGCACAGATTGCAAGTTACTGTAGCCCGTGCATCTTTATTCAAATTAGTATTAATGCTTCTATGGTTCAGGAATGGCATCGCGAAGAGTACACGATTAGCACCGATCGTCAACGGCTTGATCTGCAGGAGATCCATAACTTTTTGGCGAATCATTCCTATTGGGCGATCGGTCGCTCTTTTGAAGCAGTCAAAAAGTCTATTGATCACAGTTTGCCCTTTGGAATCTATCGAGATACGCAACTAGTTGGTTTTGCGCGTGTCCTGACAGACTATGTGACTTTTGCCTATCTTGCAGATGTTTTTGTTGTGGAATCGTTTCGGAGAAACGGTTTGGGACAATGGCTTGTTGAGGTGATTTTGGCTCATCCAGAGCTTCAAAGTTTGCGACGGTGGCTGCTGGTGACTCATACTGCTCAACCGTTTTACCGCAAATTGGGTTTTACGGAACTTGAGCATCCAGAGCAACATTTGGAAAAACCAGTCCTCAAAACAGACATCAGGCTCCCTTAAGCAAGTGCCAGCACTGTTGGGCGATCGCCCAATCCTCCTCAGTGTGAATCACTAACACTCGTACCGCTGAATCAACGGTCGCAATGTCCTGATCGGCTGGGGAGTGAGTGTTTTTCTCAGCGTCAATGTTTAAGCCTAAGAAGGTAAATCCTTCACAGGCAGCCGCCCGAATTGCAGCGGAGTTTTCGCCTACACCAGCCGTAAAAATGAGAGCATCCAACCCGCCCAAACTAGCCAACATTGCGCCAATTGAGGAACGTAGGCGATGGACATAGATATCAAATGCTAGCTGAGCGCGAGTGTTGCCCTGGGCGATCGCCTGATCAATCTGCCGCATATCTGCCGATATGCCAGAAACGCCCTTTAGCCCCGACTCTTTGTTTAACATCTGATCCATCTGGTCAACGGTGTAGCCTTCCTGACGCATCAGGTGAATTAAAATACCCGGATCAACAGAACCAGAGCGGGTACCCATCATTAAGCCTTCAAGCGGCGTAAAGCCCATTGTCGTATCTATACTGTGCCCATCACGGATAGCGGTAAGAGAGCACCCGTTTCCCAGATGGCAGGTAATTAAACGCAGGTTTTTGAAATCTCGCCCTAAGATGTGAGCCGCCCGCTCAGCGCAATATTGATGGCTGATACCGTGGAACCCATAGCGCCGGACTCCCTGTTCAAACCATTCATAGGGAATCGGATAGGTTGCCGCAGCAGCAGGGATTTGAGCATGAAATGCAGTGTCAAAGACAGCAACTTGAGGAATCCGATCGCCCAGGGTTTTCTCGATCGCCTCAATTCCCTCCAAGTTAGCTGGATTGTGAGCAGGAGCCAGAGAAATGAGTCGAGCGATCGCCTCTTTCACGGGTTTGTCAATCAACACACTTTGCTGATACTCTTGCCCACCATGTACAACTCGATGCCCCACCACATCGATCTCAGAAGCCTGGGTAATTACCTGGGTTGAGCCGCTCCAGAGCGTATCCAGAACATGAGCGATCGCCGCCGCTCGATCTGCCGAAATTTCGGTTTGCAGCGTTTTCCCTTTCGCCGTTTTGACCTCGATTTCTGCAAACCCTGAGTGATGAGTCCAATCGACCTTTGCTTCCCACAATGGCAACGGTGATTGGTTGGGTAGCCCGTCATCCGCTATCTCGTACAGACAGCTTTTTTGGCTACTCGACCCAGCATTGAGAACCAGAATTTTCATAGTAGACCTACTCCACAACAAGAAAGGGATAATCAGGAGCAAGTCACTCTTGATTCAACGACTCACTGTAGTTGATAGAGACATTTGACGCTGCATGAAACAAATATTGTCCTGCTCCCAACACCAGTTTAAAGAAGATAGTTGTACCTGGAATGCCTCTCTATGAACAGTGAAATCGCTTCTAAATCCGACTGTTTGTCCGGGTTGGATGACTTCCGATGGAAAGACCAGAGAACCTATTCCTCCTCCCATAATGTTTCCGCCGGAGTAACCGTAGCTTAAGCCTGCTGCTCTGACCGCTTGATCGCTGTTATTAGTTAGACAACCAACTAAAAAATCACCATCCGGCTCAAACCCATCTCGATAAAACTGGAGCTTGTAAAAATTCAAACAATTGTGAAGCGATCGCCCGATCCTCTATCTCAACTCGACTACCTTAGAGGTAAGGGGATTCGAGGCTGAGTAAACTCTGAAGGACAAGTAAAATCAACAGATCTGTCTTTTGGAGGAGAAAGCCAATAGCTGAACCCAACTGTCGAAAGAAGTAGTGAGTCTCTCTTTTGGGATACAACCACAAGTAGACTCAAGGGCAACATTACAGGGATGCGAACGGCAATGTCTAGTCACTATGGGGTACTTGAGAGTACTGCAGACCGAGAGATGAATCTGAACGAAGTTTCTGATAGACAAATACCTGTTAACGATGTAGAAATGCCCGTACAGGGGTTTTGGGCAGCACCGGTTGTATTGATTGCTTTAGCTGGGGTTGTACTGGCTTTGAGGCGATCGCTCACCTGGAAACTGACGCACAGTTACGTTCCTCCTTCTCCAAAATTAAAGCAATTACCCTGCTCAAACTGTCGCTTCTTTGGCTCTAATCCTTACCTTAAATGTGCGGTACATCCAGATAAAGCACTAAAAGCAGAAGCCATGACCTGTTCTGACTATTGGGCGCAGGATAGCGACCGATTTTCTCGTTAAAGAGAAATACCTTCTCCGAATGCAATATCGACTGAACTATCGCCCCTATAGCCGTCGTTTTCGACAACCGTTACTCACTAGTCATGGTCTGTGGAGCGATCGCCAGGGGATTTTGTTGCAACTGACTGATGCTGAAGGGCAAGTTGGACTAGGTGAAATTGCCCCGATTGAATGGTTTGGCAGTGAGAGCTTATCTCAGGCGTTGGCGTTTTGTCAGCAGCTACCTGAGCAAATTACGATAGACACTATTTTCTCGATTCCAGATAGTTTGCCTGCCTGTCAGTTTGGCTTTGAGTCTGCCTGGGAAAGTTTGGATGACAGCAGTTTGGCAAAATCCAATCCTACCCTCACCTACAGCAGCCTTTTACCCACAGGAAAAGCTGCTCTGTCTGCCTGGGAGCCGCTTTGGAGTCAAGGGAGCCGCACATTTAAGTGGAAAATTGGTGTAGCGCCTGTAGCGGAAGAATTACAGGTGTTCACTCAACTGGTACATGCTTTACCTTCCACTGCCAAACTGCGACTTGATGCCAATGCAGGACTAAACTGGCAGCAAGCCTGTACCTGGCTAGAGGTAGCTGATAGCGTTGGAGTTGAATTTTTAGAGCAGCCTTTACCCGTCAGTCAGTTTGACCAACTGTTGAAACTGAGCGATCGCTTCCAAACGCCGCTCGCCCTAGACGAATCGGTCGCCACGCTAGCGCAAATGCAGCAGTGTTACCAGCAGGGCTGGCGCGGAATTTTTGTCGTGAAAGCAGCGATCGCAGGTTCTCCAGGTCGTTTGCGTCAGTTTTGTCGAACCTATGAGCCTGATGTGGTGTGGTCGTCCGTGTTTGAGACGGCGATCGCCCGCCGTTTTATTGAGACCAAGCTAATTGCTGATCTTCCACCTCCCTCCAGAGCGATCGGTTTTGGCACTGAACATTGGTTCGCAGAAGATTGGCAAGCGTCTTTTGAGAATGTATCTTTTCAGAAGTAGTAGCCAAGCAAAATCTTATGCTCCCCCTAACCTATTTGCCCCATCAAACTGCAAATGACTGGTTAGGGGGATGTGATAGTGAGAAATTTGCAGAACTGGTTACACAGTTTTTAGCAGAATTACACTCACTTAAGGCTTCAGGTAATTTACCTAAACTTTTGTTAGTTGAGCCAGATCCAATTCGCTTCTTGGCTCGTTTTATTGCCGCTTGTAGCGCAAACTATCCCGTCTTTTTAAGCAATCCTGGCTGGGTTAAAGCAGAGTGGGAGCAAGTTCTGAGCCTGGTTCAGCCCGATTTAATCTGGGGAGAGGCAGATCGAGTAACTTGCAGTTTACCTGCTTTTCCAGATATATCCCTTAAAAACCTTACACCTAGCTTAACTACAGAATCCCATCACGCTCAATCAGGATGGATCATGATTCCAACAGGTGGGTCGTCCGGTAAAATCCGGTTTGCAATTCACACCTGGCAAACGTTAATGGCTGCGGTGCAAGGGTTCCAGCAGTATTTTCAGACGAATCAGATCAATTCCTTTTGTGTATTGCCGCTTTATCACGTGAGTGGGTTGATGCAATTTTTACGCTCATTTACCACGGGGGGAAACCTGGTGATTGTGCCTTTCAAAGCAATCGAAAGAGAAATGAGAGAGATTGATCCGGCAGAGTTTTTTATCTCTCTAGTACCAACTCAACTCCAGCGACTATTACATGATTCTCATTCGAGCGACTGGCTTACACAGTTCCACACTGTGCTGTTAGGAGGTGCCCCAGCCTGGGCTGAACTGCTGCAAGTTGCTCGAAAACATCAGATTCGGCTAGCTCCAACCTATGGCATGACCGAAACTGCGGCTCAGATTGCGACGTTAAAGCCAGATCAGTTTTTGGCAAATCAGAGTCACTGTGGAAAAGTTTTACCTCATGCTCGGATCACTATCTGGGATGCCAACCTGCCTTTAGGAGCAAACCAATTAGGTCAAATCACAGTTCAAGCTGATTCCCTTGCCTTAGGTTATTACCCTGAACCGGGTTTTGGAGAGACATTCAGGCTAGATGATTTGGGTTTTTTGGATGAGCAAGGCGAATTACATGTCGTCGGGCGAAACAATGACAAGATTATTACGGGTGGAGAAAATGTATTTCCAATTGAGGTAGAGGCAGCAATTCGGGCAACGGAATGTGTTGCAGATGTAGCGGTGCTGGGGCTAAACGATCGCCATTGGGGACAAGTCATAACCGCAGTTTATATCCCGAAAAATTCAGCCATTTCTGCGGATAGTTTGCGACTCGCCCTGAGCGATCGGCTCAGCAAATTCAAACAGCCTAAATACTGGATCGACGTCAAATCTTTGCCCCGTAACGCTCAAGGAAAGATCAATCGAGAGCAGCTACGCCAAATCGCTGTTGATTGGTTGGCTACTCGCTCCACTGATCCAGCCAGTGAATAATTTCTGCTGATAAAGGACTGCGGGTTCTGCTAGCCGAATCAATGCAAACGTGTCTGCTCAACGCTCTTGATAGGCTGGCAGGCGGGACGGATAGATCAGGTGAACTGTTAGCCTTCGCCGCAAATAGGTGATAAGTAATTTCAAATTCGTCTGGCTTGGTCTGTTTGGGCTGCATTTGGATAGCGAGGCGATCGCCACAAAACATCGGGCGGAAAAAATCGACACTCGCATGAGCGATCGGAAATGCAGTTTTTGCTTTACCAAAAAATTGTTTCAAATCAACGCCTGCTGCTGCCAGAGAAGCTTCATAAGCCTCATGGCACATTGATAAAATGTTAGTAAAATAAACGACTCCAGCCGCATCCGTATCTCGAAAAAACACCGTTCTCAAATAGACAAATGCCATAAGTGTTAACCTGAAGAGTAACTTAAGCCTTGCAATTTAAGCCTTGCAATGGCTTTTGTGAAAGGTCATATAGGTCGGGGTGTTCAATTACAGCAGTTGTTGTAAACCTGTTGATAGGAAAACTTACTCATGCGGTTTCATAAAATTGGTTCTATTAGCCTAGTCACGCTGTTGATGACCTTACTCATAGGTGGACTTGGCAGCGTTGCTCTGTCTCAAAAACAGCCCAGTGGGTTAAGCGGAAATATGATAAAGGCGATCGCCCCTTCCGCTCAAACTCTGCCCAACACAAAGCAAAATCAGAGCAATGAGCAAATAATACTAGATATTCAAGGCGCACTTGAAGAAGGAGATCTCGTGTTGCCTCAAGACGGTAGTCTTTACGATGAACACACCTTTGAGGGGCGGGCCGGACAGTCTGTAGCGATTGATTTAGAGAGCGCTGACTTCGATACATTTCTCATCTTGCTCGACCCCCAAGAGCGAATTGTCGGGCAACATGATGACGTGTCCCAAGACAATTTCAACTCCACGCTAAACGTTACCCTACCCGTTGATGGCACTTACACCGTGATTGCAAACGGTTTTGACAGCAACAGCAGAGGTCGGTATCAGCTCCTCATTAGAACGCCCACTCAGTCTGCTAGTCGCTAAGCGGTCGTACCTAGTTAGCCACCGCTGTAAGAAGCCGATGATTTTGGGGTGGCATGGAGTATTCTAGTTCACCCCAAGTCAGCAGATTGAAACACAAGAGCGGGATGCTTGATGTGAACATCCCCATTCAAGCACAGTTGCCTAATAATGGCTTCAACCTGTCTCACTTCGGCTTCGTTGCCATCAACCAGCACTACATATTCATATCGGGAAGGGCACGAAAGCTCTAACAAAGCATTTTGTCGGGCAAGGCGGTGACAAGCTCTCGTTTCGAGTAAGCCACAACCCGTTGCCCCAATTCCAGCACCTGCAATCGTTCCTAACAAGGTTGCTTGGACCGTTCCAACTGCAAGAAGTAACCCAACTCCGGGAATAGCCAAGAAGCCAAGCCCTGCCATACAGCCTCCTACAGCGCCCAATAGCGTCCCTGCCAGAGTCGCGCCTGTGACCCGTGCCTGAATTTCATCTTCGGCTCTGGCTTGCAGGCTTACTTCATTACCCTGCTCATCTGCGCTTAAAGGGATAACGGAAAGGTGAACGTTATAAAAGCCATACTTTTTCAGCTTATTAATAATTTGTTCTGCATCTTGAAAGTGAGTAAACGTTGCAACTGAACGCGGGCTAAGGGCATAGACCATTTTTCCCTCCTGGGAGGTACAAAGAGATAATGTGGATGCGATTTGTGCAGAGCTATACAAAACTGACAAAACCTGCCACAGTCAGTGACGTATGACACAGGGGCTTTTCGCTAGCCCGTACTTTTAGTAAATAGAACTTTCAGCTAGTCCGCTAAACAGGTTGACAAAATTCAAAATAAAAAGAAATTTTTTAACAAACTGCTATTCAGCATGAAGCAATTCAGGTTATGAAATGCTTACATTGTGTACAAGTTCCAGGTTTATGATTGGGTATTGGTTTGACTAGGTTTATGTTCAAGCGACTTGAAAGAGAGCTTGGCATTGCTAAGCCGATGTAAGTAGCCGATGTAGGTAAAGGAGCACGGGAGTTGGAGCATACTAAGCTCACTTGCATATTGGAACTCTTAGCTGTGAGGCGTTCCACGTCTCTAACTCCACAGCTAGAAACAGAATTAGAAACACAGTTAGAAACTTTGCTTTTAGCAGATGAGCCACTGTCCAACGCTTTTGGAGTAACTGCGGCTAATGTGAAATCTGTTGTGCAGCAGCGATCGCACCTACTCCAGCAGATTTATCCCGAATTCGACTCCTTTTGCCGAACCCACTTAGGTTGGCAGACCTATTCCCTAGAAACCCTGTGGAATCTATGGCTACCCCTGGCAGTTGAGCTTGCTGAAAAACGCCGTCAGTTAGAACGTCCCCTGATGCAAGGCATTTTGGGCGGACAGGGAACTGGAAAAACGACACTAGCAGCCATTTTGACCCTGATTCTAAAGCACCTGGGCTATCGAGTGTGCAGTTTGTCACTCGATGATCTGTACAAAACCTATAGCGATCGCCTCCAGCTTCAACAAGCAGACCCGCGTTTGCGCTGGCGTGGACCACCGGGAACTCATGACATTCAGCTAGGCTTGGTTACCCTACAACAGTTGCGTTTAGCTGAGCCATCCCAGCCCGTGCAGATTCCCCGGTTTGACAAATCTGCCTGGAATGGAGCAGGCGATCGCACCGATCCAGAAACCGTAGCCGGAATAGACATCGTTTTGTTTGAGGGTTGGTTTGTAGGTGTGCGACCCATTGACCCAGCTTTATTTGAAACTGCACCGCCACCCATTGTCAGCCCTGACGATCGCGCCTTTGCTCGTGAGATCAATCAGCGATTGCATGACTATCTACCGCTTTGGGACTTGCTTGATGCTCTGATCTTGCTTTATCCAAAAGACTACCGCCTCAGTCAACAGTGGCGACAGCAAGCAGAGCAACAAATGAAAGCAACGGGGCGATCGGGCATGACAGATTTAGAAATTGAGCAATTTGTCAGCTATTTCTGGCGATCGCTCCACCCTGACTTATTCATCACTCCGCTACGACACGATCCACACCTGGTAGACCTGGTAATTGAAATTAACCCAGCTCACTTGCCGGATAACGTTTACCGTCCTGGCTAATCAGAACGTCATAATTACCACAGATGCTCAGCAGCTCTCGGAGCAAAATTCTGTTATACAGGGTCAAGATATTCAGGGCTGTGTAGGACTTAACATGCAAACTCACTTTTCCAGAAAACGAGATGTTGGTAGCCTTTCTACCCGACGATGGGGCGCAATGTTTCTGGCAATTCCAGTGATCTGCCTGACGGTGCCGTTGATCTGGTCGCTCTGGATCAGACAGCAATCGGTGTCAGATCGCCCAGCCGATCAGACAACTGCTGAAACTAATACACCGCAACTCTTAGCTGAGCAAAACCAGCAGCTAGAACAACAGCGATCGCTCATAATCGTTTTAGCTATAGCGACTAGTATTGGCATCTTGAGTTCTGCCGCAGCCTGGTATTTTTTAAATCGTCTCTCTCAAGAATTGCAAGAGCGAACCAAACAGCTTCAGGAAAGTGAGAGTTTGACACAGGCGATCGCTGCTAATGTCGTTGATGGCATTATTACGCTTAACCAGCAGGGACAGATCGAAACCTTTAACCAAGCAGCAATGCAAATGTTTGGCTATGAGCCAGCCGAAGTAAAGGGTAAAGAGATCAGTGTGTTGTTGCCCTTGTCAGATGAGAATGGAGAGGCGATCGCCCAGGATGACCAAAACCAGATTGTTCCAAAAACGATCACGGGCAAGCTCTTTCAGCCTGTCCGTCAGCAAAAAGGAATGGGTAAACATAAGGCTGGAACTCCCTTCCCTATAGAAGTTTCGGTGAGTGACATCCCGGTTCACGATCGCCACATTGTCGTGATTCATGACATCACCGCAAAAGAGCAGGCAGAGGCAGAGCTACAACGGCAATCTAATGAACTGAATCGCCTCGATACTGCTTTAACCAAAACAAAAGCAGAACTACAGTCCGTTTATGTAGCTTGCTATGATTTGAAGTCACCGCTCCAGGCAATTTCTCACCTCTCAAAGTGGATCGAATCAGACCTGAGTAACTGGGTGGTGGAGGAAACTCAACCCCAAATGAATCTCTTGCGAGAACGAGTCGATCGAATGGAGGGTTTGATTCACGGGATTCTTCAGCAATCACCGGGAAAGGATGAGGAATGAGGGAGGTACAGCTTGTTCCCCTAAAGTGAGAACAGTATCATCCTCGTTTTGAACCCCTAGAAGTTTTGAGCCCCTAAAACAATGGCACATTCACATCGATTGAAGCACCAAAAATTGCGCTGTTGAAATCAACATCTGAGTCAGATGAGTCACCAAAGCTCACTCCGCCAAAGAGAATGATACGGCTGT
The DNA here is from genome assembly GCF_014696015.1 of Oculatella sp. FACHB-28. Classification (NCBI taxonomy): domain Bacteria; kingdom Bacillati; phylum Cyanobacteriota; class Cyanophyceae; order Oculatellales; family Oculatellaceae; genus Oculatella; species Oculatella sp. FACHB-28. The sequence goes on from NZ_JACJPJ010000035.1 coordinate 223,929, forward strand.
TGCGAGAAAGGTCGTAACTCAACTGCGCCACAACCTGGTTGTAAAGATCTTCTCGATCTTGTTGGGTAAAGTTAGTTAGGGTGAGTTGGTAATCTAACCCGACCTGAAGGTCAGGCTGAAGGTTGTAATTGAGTCCAACGCCTACAGTGTTAGTGATGCGACTGCGATCGCTTGGATCGGCAAACCCTAACCGCAGTTGATAGAAACTATCCAGTCTTAAATCAGAGGCTAACGGGTCGCGTCGTGCCAGGGTTAGCCGCAGAGAGTGATCATTGAAGAAGCGATCGCCATCATCAAAAAGCTGCTGATTGCTCCAACCAATTTCACCATAAGTACGAGCCGACAAAAACTGGCGAAGGCTAGCTCTAAACTCCAACTCTCGATAGTCCAGTTCTGACAGTTCGTTGTAGTGGACTAGCCCACCTTCTACCGAAGCAAGCAATAGTGTGTCTGGTCCAAGACGGGGAGCTGCTAAAAGCGTAGCACTGAGGCTGATTAGCTCATCCTCAATCGGGTCAAGTCGGTCTAACAAAATGTTGTCGCTCTTAAAGTAGCTCAACCGACCGATGAAGAAAACAGTTTCAGCAGGAGAATCTGACTGAGTCTCGATCTGCTCCAACTCTTGTTCTCGTAATCTCAGAATTCCCAGTTCTTCATCACCTTCTGACTCGTCAACTTGCTCATTAGTTAGGGCTGGGTCTGGTTCAGATGGTGGTTCAGCCGGTAGTGTCTGCTGTAGTTCTTGTTCATTAGTTGGGACTAAGTCTGGTTCAGCTGATGGTTCAGTCGGTACTGTCTGCTGCAATTCCTGTTCCCGCAGCCGCAAGACTCCTAATTCTGGGTCGCTAGCTCCAGTGGTATTGACTTCAGAATTTTCTTCTGAGACGAAAGCTTCTGTTTCAGGTCGTCCAACCCTGGATTGAGTAATCATTTCGGGAGGTGCTACTTGACCCCTAAATGGCATCTGAAGTGACTCAACCTTGGGATTGGCGATCGCCTTGTCTACAGCAGTTTGTCTGGAAGGTGACTGCCCCTCAACGTGAGGTGTAATGAGTGAGTCAGGTGGAGCAGTTTTGGGAACAGCATAAGCAGCACTGTTGTAGACAAAAGCAATCCAGAAAATTGGTAACTTCAGGAGATTAAAGTCTAGAGGTGCGGATTGCTTGTGCTGGTAGGTAGGAGCTTTCCTGTTTGCCGAGATAGATGTTTGAGGAGCATTAAACTCTCTCCAAATTCGGCTGAGTCTTAAAAACACCGGTTAAATTCTTCCATTTCAAAAATCATATCTGGGGGATGGTTAATCCGATCAGGCGACTGTTTCCTGATACAAAAGTTGGACATTGCCAGCTTTTGTATCAGGAATAATTCTGTCCCCAACGTTACTCAACTCAAAGCTAATATCCGCTCATCAGTCGCGGTTGCCATTGCCGTTGCCGTTGCCATTACCGTTGCCAGGACGGTCTTCATCTCGACCATCTCTGTTGTTGGGGATGTTGATAACAGGACGGTCGTTGCCATTGCCGTTGCCATTACCATTTCCAGGACGGTCATTGCTGTTGCCGTTGCCGTTGCCATTTCCAGGACGGTCGTTGCCGTTGCCGTTACCGTTGCCATTACCATTTCCAGGACGGTCGTTGCCATTGCCGTTGCCGTTGCCATTACCATTTCCAGGACGGTCATTGCTGTTGCCGTTGCCATTACCATTTCCAGGACGGTCGTTGCCGTTGCCGTTACCGTTGGCATTGCCGTTGCCGTTGCCATTACCATTTCCAGGACGGTCGTTGCCATTGCCGTTGCCATTGCCGTTGCCGTTGCCATTACCGTTGCCATTGCCAGGACGCTCGTCATCATCATTGCCAGGACGCTCATCATCGTCATCATCCCGACCATCTCTATCATTGGGAATATTTATAACAGGGCGTCCATTGCCACCATTACCGCCATTGCCGTTGCCACCGTTGCCGTTGCCGCCATTACCGCTGTTGCCACCGTTGCCACCATTGCCATTGCCGTTGCCACCGTTGCCGCCATTACCGCTGTTGCCACCGTTGCCACCATTGCCATTGCCGTTGCCACCGTTGCCGCCATTACCGCTGTTGCCACCGTTGCCACCGTTGCCGCCATTACCGCCATTGCCGTTGCCAGGAGGTGTTTGCCCTTGTCCAGGTGGGTTGTTACCAGGATTAGGACGATCGTCGCTTCGACCCTGTTGGGGGACTACATCTCGAACGGTTGGGTCTTGTACTGGAAGCCTGTCAGTAACTGGAGTGGTGATAATCCCTCCAGCATTCCGATCAGGAGTAACGTTTGGCTCCTGGTTAATAGAGTCTCTGCCTGGAGGTGTATTATTTGTTCCTGAATTAGTAGGTGGGTTAGTAGGATCAGATGAGGAATTAGCAGGTGTATCAGGAGTTGTTGCGGTGGGCTGTCCACCCTGCTGTGGCGATCGCACAAATTCAGGGTTTTCGATTACCTCTGCGTCTGGGATAGGCGGCTGAGCGCTAACCGCGGCCCGCATTTCCTCTTGAACGGGGGCGATCGCTTCATCGGGAGTTTCTAAGACTTCAGTTGGAGTTAGCCCACGGACTAGCTCACTCGATTCATAAAAGGTAGTGAGGTCAAAGTCATAAACCCCTTCTAGGCGAGCGCCCACTGCCACTGCGAGTTGACCACCCCGAAGCTCCTGTGTTTGAGAACCATCCTCGTTAGATACTTCAATCCCGCTATCGGTTAGAGCACCTACAATCGTGGTGTCTGTCTCAGGAATGTAGCGAACAAATAGAGCAGAACCTTGAATTCCAGCTGCTGCGTTGGGTGTGCGGATATTGGTTCTGCCTTGTCCCGGTGGAATCAGCAGCAAAACCGTTCCGTTAGAAAGCTCAAAATTGCGTGTTCCAGATGAAAACCGGAACACGACCTGTTGCCCCAACCGTCCTAAAGAACCATCATTAAACCGGATCTCTGCCGAAGATGAGCGGGCAGTTGAAAGCCCGTCTCCAGGAGTGAGTACGTCAGAAATGCGAGCATTACGGGAAGACTGGCTCTGAGGCAGCAGTTGCACCCGATTTCGAACTGCCTCAATGACTGCCCGCCTCAGAACCGTCTGAGCATGGACTTCCGTCGGTAAAAACATCAAGCTGCATACGAGTGCAGCAACTACGGGAGTAATACGACTGAACATTGGCAGTCTCCATTCGCTGAAGTACAAAGCACTTCACGCTTTGCAAAACACAAACTCTTCAAGTTGGCTCTGAAAACCTCTTTCCACAGCACAAAGCGTGTCTCCGGACAGAAGCACCCACTTTTCTTTTCTTTTTTCAGTAGAAGCACAGAATTTTTCTGTAAATTTTTATTTTTTAGAACTAATTAAAGATGTAACTCAGAGAATTTACGGCGTAAGCACCCGTGTCGTTTTCTTAGAATAACAAAACCTTGTACCGCATTATGGATGTTTCTCAGTAATCATGCGGAAGTTTTACGTTAGAGGCGATCGCTCCCCTTCTTCTTCACCAAAAGAACATGAAGTGAATGTATCTTAAGCACTGCTATATCTAGTTCTCAGGCAGCGGCGCAGTGTCTTCTGCTTTTACTTTAGTCAAGTCTTCTAAAGAACCTTGCTTAGAATCTTCAGGTGACACAGTAATGTCTGCTTGCTCAAAGATAGCGGTATCTGCTTGCTCAAAGACGGCAGTGTCTTCCTGCGTCAACATAGCAGTGTCTGCCTGTTCAAAGATGGCAGTGGAACCCTCTTCTAGTTGAGCAGTCGCCACAACTGAGTTTAAGACAATGGGTAGTTGTTTCAATGCTTCATGCACTTGGCGGACTGACGTATAGCGTTGAGTAAAGTCGTAGCGCACCATCTTGGTTAATACATCAGCACACTCAGAACTAACCTGAGGTGCCTGCTTGCGCCAAATCACTTCGCCTGTCATGCCATCATGATTGAGCATGTGAGGAGGTTGCCCCGTTAAAGCTTCGATCGCAATCATGCCTAAAGCATAAATGTCACTGTTAAAGTGAGGTCGCCCAGCAGACTGTTCATTAGGCATATAGCCTGGAGTACCCACCGCCACCGTAAACTTAGTGTTGCGCTCAACGTCAGCTAGCTGAGTTGTAATTCTTTTAGCAATACCAAAGTCAATGAGAACGAGTCGATTGTCTGACTTGCGCCGGATAATGTTTGAGGGTTTCAAGTCACGGTGGATCACGCCCTGACTGTGAACAAACTCCAGCACACGCAGGAGATCTTGTAGGATTACAACTACCTTTGATTCAGGTAAGGGAACACGAGAGTTGAACTCATTAGAGAGTGGCTGTCCTGCTACAAATTCTTGAACCAGATAAAACTCCTGATCTTCCTCAAATGAATTCAGGAACGAGGGAATTTGATCGTGTTGCCCCAACCGTTCTAGGGTTTCGGCTTCGGTCGCAAACAGCCTTCGGGCTAGCTTCAGAGTATCCAGATTATCGCTGGCAATTCTCAACTGTTTCACCACACAGGGTGCACTGCCCGATCGCTTCATATCTTCAGCAATATAAGTTTCGCTAAAGCCACCAGAACCGAGAACTTTAACAATTTTGTAGCGATCGTGTAATACTTTTCCCGAAAGCGCTTGTTCTCGCTCTTGGATTAGATCCTGTAAGTCATCTTGCTGGCTAATAATTTCCTGGACAATGGGGGAAGTGGCGTATTGTTTTAGCGTGTCGCGCAGGTGTTGTTTTCGCTGTTGTTCTTTGACGGAGCCTGCCATGAGTTGAGAAAAGCCGCTCAGGGCGATCGCCCCTACCGGAATAGCCGTTGGTAAAATCAGCTGACCATAAGTAAATGCAATATAGCTAATGCCTCCCCAAGCGATCGTCATTCCCATTGCCCAGACCCAGCGCATTGCAGGCTGACGGGGGCGGCTCAGCAGCAATCCAGCCCCAGCTAAGCCAATCAGCAGAACCAGTCCTCGCAGTGGGGCTTGGGGTAATGCTTCTGCTAGCGATCGCCCTTGCAATAGAGAGGCGATCGCATTAGCGTGAATCTCAACTCCAGCCATTGGTTCAGAGTAGAGCCAGCTTTTAGAAAAAGGAGCAGCATGAAAATCTTGATGTACCGCTGCGGTTGACCCAACTAGAACGATTTTGTCTTTGAAATACTCACCCGATTGCAGGGTAGTCTCCCAAGTTGTCGGATCTAACACATACCAAAAAGGAATGTGCTCAAACGTTTGGCTCGGTCCATAGAAAAAGATGTGATTCCCTCTAGGTGTAGAATGCTCAACTTGAGCTGCCCGAAGGGTTGCATCCACAAATGTGGGAGTGGTCGCAGCCAATTCTCGATAAGCCTCTGCCTCATTCGCTGGAGAATTTTGGATCAACTCAACAAGGAACTGATTGCCAAATCGATGGATTTTGCCATCAGGTTCCATAAAGAAATTAATCGAGCCAGCCTGATTAGGGTGATGTTGAAACAACGCCAAGGGCGAGGTCAATTGTGTCGTAAAGCCCTGTGGTGTTTCTACATCGTTATATTGAGCGGCTAGCACTACCCGTTCTGCGTGTTGCTGAATCGATTGAGCAAACTGCTGGTCATCCACTTCACCGTAGCTACTTGGTGCTGAGAAGATGATATCGAGTGAAACTGATCGGGCACCTGCTGCCATCAGCTTATCAATCACTTGGGCATAGGCTGAGCGCTGCCAGGGCCAGCTTTGAATTGGCTCTAGATAGGAATATTTATCCGGATCGGTTTGATAGAATTCCTGCTGTGCCAAAGACGTTTCGTCGATCGCCAAAATCACAACTTCTGGAGGAGCTGCGATCGCCCCTCTCACTTCAAAGAAAAGAGCTTGTACCTGCCGCTCTAAGAGATCAACAATTCCTAAGTTCAGGGCAGTCGTCGCTGCCGCCATCAGTACCCATGCTCCGGTTAAGCCATGTCCCCAGGTACTCAACCGAAATTTCTGGAAGCTTTTTGTTGTCTTTCCTGGTTGAGTGCGATCGCGGGGTGCGGTTGCAGCGTCCGAAACAGGTGCTTTTTTTCTGCCCATTACCCTACCACTTCACAATTGCTTCATGCTGCTGTTTCTATTGATACGCACCCATAGACACTCTACCGGACAATCTTCTGCAAAATCTACCTGCTGAAGTGTGCCTCAAAGCTGGTGGAAGGGGTTGGATTTTTTGTGCGTTTCATCAAGAATCAACTTTTAGAGCAGACTCTAGATTGCTGCCAGGTGTTTCCTGTTGCTGTAGAAATGTAAAAATGTGAGAGACAAAAAGAGCGCTGTGCATCCCTTCCATCCCTCACAAAACTGAGTAATCTTGAAGAAAGTTCGTACCGCAGAAATTCTAATCCTAAAGGTTTTCACCTCTTCTGATGTAGGTTGGGTGGAGCAAAGCGAAACCCAACATTCAGGGCAAACGTAACTTAATTCAAGAACACTGAACCTGTTTCTTGAATCACCAGGGCAGTTTCATCTTCACCTAAATCTGTGGTTTCATCTAAAGTGACTTCCAACACGCCAGGCTCGGCGATCGCTACAGGAGTCACGGTCAACAGCCCTCTATCTTCTCGGTAAAACGTGATTGTGATCGGAGTCGCTAACTCTTGCAATGTCACATCTGAGTCGCCTGCAAGCGATCGCAACTCTGTGTCTTCAATCACCTGATAGCGGATTACAGCAGCCGTTGAATTGATCAGCCTGACGCTGACTGCTCCATTTACAGGAATGACTGCTGTCACAGGTTCTTCAATTTGCTCTGGCGTAGGAGGAAAACTCGTGGGGACACTGGGTACTGGAACTGCTTGGTTAGGAGTTACGGGAGTTTCAGGAGTTGCTGGCACTTGGCTGCTGGCAGCATTGGGAGGGCATCCTTGAGGTGGAGCAACGGTATTGTTGAAGGGCTCTTCGTAAAATACACCAGGGCAGCTATTGACTTGGGCAATCAACTCAGATGCTAGAGCCGGAGAAACTGCCCCGATTCCCGCTAACATGGCACTTGCAGCACCAAGCAACCGGAAATTAACACGTTGGCGATCGCACTGCATTGAAATCTCCTCCAGAACAATAAATATTATTAGCCTTGCTAACCTGTAACCATCTCACGAGTAGCGCTTAATCAATAAGAGAAATTTTTGATGCACCTATAGTAGGAAACTAAAACGACCACTGGAACTATCCCAAGAAGTAAATAGGAACACGCAAGCGGGGTTAGGGTATCTGTACTATTTCCTTGACGATGTGAAACTCTGAAACAGCCAACTTGTTCTTCTAGGTATGACTGACTTAACCCATCGGAAGACAAAATTTTGGATAGCTCCAGAGTTAGGTAACTTGGAGTTATTTCGAGCGACGGCGATTCACTACAGCTATGCTCGTCACTCTCATTCAAGTTATTCGATTGGTTTGATTGAGGCTGGAGTGGGTGGAAACTATTATCGTGGTTCCAGCTACCTTGCCCCTCCTAAAAGCATTGTTTTGATGAATCCAGAGGAGGTTCATACTGGCTATTCTGCTGAAGAACAACCGCTTTCTTATCGAATGCTGTATGCCAACATCGATAGTGTGCAGCAAATTGCGAGTGAGCTTCAGATAAAAGAATTTCCTCACTTTAGAGATGCAGTCATTAAAGATGAAACTTTAGCTAAACAGATTCTTGCGCTGCATATAGCATTGGAGCGATCGCCAGATCGATTAGAACAACAGTCTCTATTCGTAAAAGTTTTATCAGAAATTCTGGCTCACTATGCGGCTGTTAAAGTTCCGTCCTTTCGTGATCGGCAAGAGCATCGAGCTATTCAATTAGTAAAAGAATATTTGCATGACAATCTCAGTACCAATATTTCGCTAGAACAATTGGCAAACCTCACGGGCTTAAACCGTTCTTACTTAATTCGCATTTTTTGTCAGGCTATCGGAATGCCACCCTATACCTATTTGAATCAAGTGCGAGTAGAGAAGGCAAAACAGCTTTTAAGCCAGGAAATGACTCTTGCAGAAGTGGCGATCGCCGTTGGTATGTCTGATCAAAGTCATCTCAATCGTCACTTCAAGCGCATTGTAGGAGTCACCCCTGGTCAATACCGCCAGATAGCCACTGCTGGATGTCAATATCATTCAAGACAAACTAGCCCCAATTCTTAAATACTTGTGGTCAGGTGATTTCGAGGCGACAAACCATGACCACAGCAGAATCTAACGCATTCCAACAGCATCATCTCGCTCAGATCAATATTGCTTTGATGAAAGCGCCCCTCAATGACCCAATCATGGCTGAGTTTGCGACTGCACTAGATCAGGTGAATGCGATCGCCGATCAAAGCCCAGGTTTTGTTTGGCGGCTACAATCCTCATCCGGCAACGCAACTCAGATTCGAGCCTATCCTGACCCGAAAATGTTGATCAATCTCTCAGTCTGGCAAAGTGTAAACCAGCTAAAAACTTACGTTTATCAAAGTCTGCATAGTGAGTTTTTTGTGCGTCGCCGCCAGTGGTTTGAGAAATACCAGGGAGAACACTTCGCCATGTGGTGGGTTCCGGCAGGTCACCTGCCAACTGTAGAAGAAGGTAAAGCCAGGTTGGAGTACCTCTCGCAGCACGGAGATTCAGCCACAGCTTTCACCTTTGCAAAACCTTTCCCTTGCCCCACAGAAAGACCCAATCCTGTACAGCCTGTACAAATTGATTAGCGGCATCCAGCCACAGCGACTCGCAACCCAGGCAGGAAGGCTCCAGAAGCTTAATTCAATTAGTTTTAACTGGGGAGTTGACAGAATCAGTAACCTTCGTTATCTTAATTAAGGTTCACTTAAAGCAAGCCCCCATCGTCTAGAGGCCTAGGACACCTCCCTTTCACGGAGGCGACGGGGATTCGAATTCCCCTGGGGGTATCTTCTAAGTGAGCTTGAAAATCAGCCCTGCAAGCTTGAGAATGGCTTGCAGGGCTGATTTTTTATCAATGGTAAATGTGTGCTAGGGGCAAAGGGGATTGAGGCTTCGGTGGAACGGCTAACTGAAAGAAGGGTTAGTTGCTGAGCCGTAGTGTGCTGATGTGAGGCGATCGCCACTGGTGGTAGAGTAAGAGAGTATCCTGATCAAGAAATAGCTCTTTAAGCAGCAACTTTAGGAGATTTGCGGGAATACTATCGGGGGGCATCCCGGTACGCAGCTTTTGCTAAGAAGACTTTGCTGGGGATTACCCTCTTGATTCACGTATCCTAAAGCCAAGTAAGGATTTATGACTACAGTCCTGGTTGTGGACGATAGCCAAACGGTGCGCCATATGCTCTCAGAACTCCTCATCGACAGCGGTATGAGCGTACTTGAAGCGACTAATGGCTTAGAGGCAAAGCAGCAAATTCAGGCAAAGTTTCCAGACTTGGTCATCACAGATTTGATTATGCCGGAGATGAACGGCTATGAGCTTTGCCGCTGGATTAAGAATGGACCCAAAACACAAAGCATTCCAGTGTTAATTTGTTCCACCAAAAGCGAGGAATTTGACCGCTATTGGGGGATGAAGCAGGGCGCAGATGCCTACATCACCAAACCATTTCATCCGCCAGAAATGGTTCAAACGGTAAAGCGGTTGTTGCGCGCTGAACGTTAAAGGCAAGAACTGTGGCTTACAGAAATCCAACCCCCACCGTTGACATCATCATTGAGATGCGCGATCGCCCCTTTCGCCCCATCGTTTTAATCGAGCGGCTCAATCCCCCGCATGGTTGGGCAATCCCAGGTGGGTTCGTAGATTATGGAGAGTCAGTCGAGACGGCAGCTCAGCGCGAAGCCTTAGAAGAAACGGGTTTAGCAGTAGAGCTAATTGAGCAGTTTCAGGTGTATTCTGATCCAGGGCGCGATCCTCGTCAGCATACGCTAAGTATCGTGTTTATTGCGACTGCCAGTGGGGAGCCAACTGCCCAGGACGATGCTAAGAGCCTCAAGCTTTTTTTACCCTGGGAAGTTCCTCAGAATTTGTGCTTTGACCACGATCGCATCCTCAAAGACTACTGGAATTACCGTCTTTATCAGATACGTCCTCGGCTCCAAATTCCAGGTTGATCAACCTCGATCTCATCAAATCTCAAACTATTTTTGAATCTATGGCGCGAAAAATTATTCAAACGGATCAGGCTCCCGCTCCAGTTGGCCCTTACAATCAGGCGATCGCTGCAACGGGACAGCTAGTCTTTGTAGCTGGGCAAATTCCGCTTGATCCAGTAACAGGTCAAATTGTCGGGGAAGCAGTTGCCGAGCAGACCGAGCGGGCGATCACCAACCTGAAAGCAATTCTTGAAGCTGCCGGATCGACCCTTGAGGATGTGGTTAAAACCACCGTATTTCTGGCAGATATGAACGACTTTGCTGCAATGAATGCGGTCTACGCTCAACACTTTGATGAAGCAACAGCTCCCGCTCGTGCCTGCGTTGAAGTGTCCCGCTTGCCTAAAGACGTGCGGGTAGAAATTGAGTGCATCGCCGTTGTGCCGTAATCAGCGAAACCTGGCTCAGATGATGGGAATGAGTCTTTCTAGACTGGCTCTCGTTTCCGGTGGAAAGAACCGTCCCCTCAACCCGTAGGTGACAAGCCCTGCATATTCTCGTAAGACTAGCGTTGCTTTGCCGCGTCGCCCAACTTCTCTCGGTACAGGGCTAGGAATTGGGGTCACTTCAAATCCTACGCTTTGAAAGGTGAGAAGCGATCGCAGCATGTGAGGGGAGTCTGTAATCAGCAAAATGCGTGTAATTCCCTTGGGTCGGAGTGCTTCTACCGTAAATAGGGCGTTTTCTCGCGTGGTTTGAGAGCAGCCCTCTCCATCCAAGGCAGCATCTGGAATTCCTTGTTCCTCCAGCATTTTCAGCATTGCGGGGGAATCACCCATGCCGCTAGTAAAAATCAACGGCGCTCTGTCAGCCTGCCAGAGTTCGGCAGCCAGCTCAACTCGACTTGGACTGAGTACTGAACCCCTACCCAAAATCACAATCGCATCAGCGTTAGCTCCAGTGTCTTGAGGCAGTAAGCTTACCAGCACCTTCTCTGCCAGATTGACGCTAGGTGGGGCGATCGCCAGACCGTAGATTAGCAGGAGGGAGGCGATCGTCAGATTCAAGATGCGCCGTTGACGGCGACGCAACAGAAGTTGAGCGAATCCCAACAGAATCACCAACCCCAGGGTGATCCGCACAGGATGCATCAACCACTGCGAGATTAATTTAGTGAAGGCTATCCACGAACTGACGGGAAGCGCAGAGCAAACGGCTAAATCTAGCATGGGCAGAGCGGCTCCTTTCAGGAAAAAGTTTTAGATCAGCAAGCAGTTAGCAGCAGGATTCATGAACCTGCAACAAACCCTACAGGCAGTCCATCAAGCTATTGGAGCCTAGAGAATTTTAAGTCCTGTCCGAGTCGAGTCTAGCAAGACAGATAGCAATGTAGCCAGGTTCGCTAGACTTCCCAATTTGCAAGGCTTTTCGGTGTTGCTGTTGGACCCAGAAGGATATCAAAAATGTGCTAAAATTGTATAGCTAAGCAACAAAAATTGGCATTTATTCAGCACAAAGGCAGCCTTATCTTCACTTTTTCAGCTATTAGCTGCCGAAAGCTTACGTTTTTGGAGTTTTTTACCGTATGACCTTCTCCCAGGAGCCGACTCAGGAGCGGATTATTCCCACGGATCTGCGGATTGAGATGTCCCGGTCTTATTTGGAATACGCCATGAGCGTAATCGTAGGACGGGCGCTGCCAGATGCCAGGGATGGTCTTAAGCCTGTCCATCGTCGAATTCTCTATGCCATGCATGAGTTGGGTTTAACACCCGACCGACCGTTTCGGAAGTGCGCCCGTGTGGTTGGGGAAGTTTTAGGTAAATATCACCCGCATGGCGATACGGCGGTTTATGATGCGCTAGTGCGAATGGCGCAAAACTTTTCGATGCGATCGCCCTTGATCAACGGGCACGGCAACTTTGGCTCTATCGACAACGATCCGCCAGCGGCGATGCGATATACCGAGTGTCGCTTGCAGACGCTCACCACCAACGCGCTGCTGCGAGACATCGAGTCTGAAACGGTTGATTTCATTGACAACTTTGATGGCTCTCAGCAGGAGCCAATTGTGCTACCTGCCCGGATTCCTCAGCTTTTGCTCAATGGCTCCTCTGGGATCGCAGTGGGCATGGCGACCAATATTCCACCCCACAACCTGAGCGAACTGATCGACGGCGTGATTGCGCTAGTGCATGATCCTGACATCACTGATGTGGGGCTGATGCAATACATTCCTGGGCCTGATTTCCCAACGGGTGGTCAAATTTTGGGTACGACTGGCATTCGAGAAGCCTACACGACTGGGCGCGGCTCTGTCACGATGCGTGGCGTAGCCTCGATCGAGACGATTGAGCATCGAGGTCGTCCTGATCGCGAAGCAATTATCATCACCGAACTGCCTTTTCAAACCAATAAAGCAGCAATGATCGAAAGAATTGCTGAAATGGTGAACGAGCGCAGGCTAGAAGGCATTTCTGATATTCGGGATGAGAGCGATCGCGACGGCATGAGAATCGTCATTGAGCTAAAGCGTGACGCTTATCCTCGCGTCGTTCTCAACAACCTCTACAAGCAAACTCCGCTCCAGGCAAACTTTGGAGTGAACATGCTGGCGCTGGTGAACGGCGAACCGCAGCTTCTCAGTCTCAAGCAATTCCTTCAAGTATTCCTGGACTTTCGGATTGAGACGATTACCCGCCGCACTCAGTACGAACTCCGTAAGGCAGAAGAACGGGATCACTTGCTGCAAGGTTTGCTGATTGCGCTGGAAAACCTGGATGCAATCATCAACCTGATTCGTCATGCAGCCGATGCTCCAATGGCAAAACAGGAGTTGATCGACTCTTACGGGCTCTCAGAAGCACAGGCAGACGCAATTTTGCAGATGCAGTTGCGCCGATTGACTGCTTTGGAAGCCGAAAAGATCCAGCAGGAACACGACGACCTGCAATCCCGCATTGCTGACCTGCAAGACATCTTGGCGCGACGCGAACGCATTCTGCAAATCGTTGAAACTGAAGTTAATGAGCTAAAAGCAACCCACTCTTCCCCCCGTCGCACGGTGATTGAACGGGCAGATGGTGAAATTGGTGACATTGACTTAATTGCTAATGAGCAAGCGATCATTTTGCTCACCGAGCAGGGCTACATCAAGCGGATGCCTGTGAATACGTTTGAGGCGCAAAGTCGGGCGACTCGCGGTAAGTCAGGCACCCGGATGAAGGAAGACGATGGGGTTGAGCATTTCCTCACCTGCTGCGACCACGACAGCGTTTTGTTCTTTAGCGATCGCGGTGTTGCTTACTGCCTCAAGGCTTACCAAATTCCTACCGCATCTCGGACTGCACGAGGTGTTCCCGTGGTTCAAATGCTGCCGATCCCACGGAATGAAAAGATTACTTCTATCGTCCCGGTCACCGAGTTCAGCGATGACAATTATCTGGTGATGCTGACCCAGAATGGCTACATCAAAAAGACGCAGCTATCAGCATTTAGCAACATTCGAGCCAATGGCTTGATTGCTATTTCACTGGAGGAAGGCGACCAGTTGCGCTGGGTGCGTCGTGCTGGTGCTGCTGACAGCATCATTATCGGATCACGTCAGGGGATGGCGATTCACTTTCGCTCAGACCATGAACAGTTGCGCCCCTTGGGTAGACCCACGCGAGGTGTAAGGGCGATGTCGCTGCGTAAGGGCGATGAGCTGATCAGCATGGACATCCTGCCCAGTCAGGTGGTAGACAGCTTGGTTGAAACCGTTGCTGAATCTGCTGAAGCGATCGAGGTTGAGGCAGAGTTGGAAACGGAAGAACTGGATGTAGAGCTACCTCGCAACCAAGGACCTTGGGCACTGGTAATTACGATGGGTGGGTTAGGCAAACGGGTTCCTGTTTCGCAATTCCGCTTACAAAACCGTGCTGGAATGGGTTTGCGGGCAATCAAGTTCCGCAAGGCAGACGATCGCCTGGCTGCGCTGCAAGTCGTAGGTGAAGATGATGAGCTGATGATGGTGACGAGTCGCGGCATCATTATTCGTCAGGCGGTGAGTGCAATCCCACGTCAGTCGCGTATGGCAACTGGAGTGAGGGTGCAGCGTTTGGATGAAGAGGATGCGATCGCCGCTGTGGCATTGGTGCCACCTCTGAATGAAGCCGAGTTAGAGGAAGGAGAATAGGGATTGAGGATTGGGGGTTAGGAGCTAGGGAGTGACCTGTGTTTAGAGTTGGGAAGCTACGATTGAAGCCATTTCGATTCCTGATCCCCAAATTTCCCAGATACGGCCCAATTGCCTTTGCATTGATCGGTGGCGTTCTGATGGGGCTGACTCCTGCCCCAGTCAACGCTTGGTTCTTAGCTTGGGTTGCTCTGGTTCCTTTATGGGTTCTAGTTGCCAAGTCTTCCAGCCTTAAATCAAAACTTGCTCTTGGCTTTGTCTGGGGGCTTGGGTTTCATGGGCTGGCTTTGTCATGGATTACGGGGTTACATCCACTAACCTGGATGGGTGTTCCCTGGCTGGCAAGTTTGGCGATCGCCCTATTCTGCTGGCTTTTCATTACAGCTTGGGGGGCATTACTGGTTTTGATATGGGCAGGAAGCTTTAAGTTGCTTGAGCGGAGCAACCCGCGGGCAGCCAACGCTAGGTTCTTGCCACTTGTCCGCGTTTTAATGGGTGTCGCTGTTTGGTGTGTTTTAGAAGGCATCTGGAGTTCAGGAGCACTGTGGTGGACATCCCTTTCTTACACTCAAAGCCCACACAATCTGCTGATTCTGCATCTGGGACAACTTACAGGACCATCGGCAGCAACGGCTGCCATTGTTGCGGTTAATGGTTTGCTTGCTGAAGCATGGCTAGCCCGTTCTCACCCTCCTGAGCCGCTACCCTCCCACGCTCATACTTCATCCTCTGATACTTCTGCAAAGCTCTATCTGGCGATCGCTGCTACCCTCCTTCTCGGTCTGCACCTGCTTGGATTCGGCCTGTATAGCCGTCCCTTAACCCAACCCCCGGAAACTGCGGTGAGAGTTGGGCTGATTCAGGGCAACGTTCCTACGCGCATCAAGCTCTACGAAGAAGGAGTGCGCCGAGCTTTCAACGCTTACATGACGGGATATGACATCCTCGCCGACCAGAACGTCGATATTGTCTTCACCCCGGAGGGCGCTCTGCCGATTTACTGGATGCCGTCAATTTATCAAAGCAATCCCGTTTACCAGTCGTTGCTAAACCGGGGAGTGCCGTTGATTTTGGGCAGTTTTGGCAGGCAGGACGAGCAGATTACTCAAAGCTTATTTGCGATCGCAGGTAACGGCGAAATGGTCGGGCGTTACAACAAAGTCAAACTTGTGCCATTGGGTGAGTACATTCCCTTCGGGCAATTTTTGGGTAGCCTGATTAATCGCCTTTCGCCTGTAGAAGCCAGCATGATTCCAGGGGAGCTAGAGCAGCAGTTTGACACACCTGTCGGTAGGGCGATCGCAGGTATTTGTTATGAGTCCGCATTTTCCAAGCTGTTTCGAGTGCAGGCGGCAAACGGCGGAGAATTTATCTTAACGGCGTCCAACAACGATCCCTACAGCTCGACGATGATGTTTCAGCATCATGCACAGGATGTAATGCGGGCGATCGAAACCGATCGCTGGGCAGCAAGAGTGACTAACACGGGCTATTCCGGCATCGTCGATCCGCATGGTAAAACTCGCTGGCTCTCGGACAACAACATCTATGAAATTCATGCCGACACAATTTATCGTCGCCAAACGCGATCGCTCTATGTGCAATGGGGAGACTGGCTAACCCCACTCTTATTGATCTCAGCCCTAACTGTTGGGTTAGGAATACGAATCAACTAAAAAAAGCACCCCGGTTAGGGGTGCCTCATCAGCTTGTTGTTTGAGAGAATCTATCGGCACTTAGCTGAGTGCAGCATGGCTACGATCGTAAGTGGCGGAGAAGCCAGGGTGTACTTTGCCCTGGATGTGATTCCAGTAGTGGGATGCATCAGCCGCAGTCAGCCCAACTTCAGTAGCAAGACGGCTCAGCATTACTTGCTGACGTTGCTTGATCAAACGGTGATGACCCATCATCAAAGAACGAGCACGATCGTCAGTCGAAGCAACCGTAGCAGGAACTAGCTTGGAGTCAGCAGCAACAGCCGCCCCAACGGAAGCAACTGCCCGCTCTTCAGCGTGGTTGACTACAGGGGTAGATGGATTAGTTTGGTATGCAACGCCGCGATAAAACAGATCCAGCGTGGCTTGCAGAACAGGAACTTTTTTGGGATTGCGGAATCGAACGTCTAAACCGCGATACTTGCCAACCGTGTCACTGTGGCTAAACTCTACTGTAGGTGGGTTGTAGTCGTAGCTGACACCGCGATAGGTAAGTTTCATATAAGTCGCCTCCAAGTAGTTGTGGTGATGAGGCGCGTTCCTTCGGGATAAGTCCCTACTTCCGTCTCCCTAACTCAGCGTTTTCGACAAGCTTCGAGAGAGATGAACGATTTATTTCTGTATCTATTGTTACGGTTTTCAGTCTGAATGTCAACCTCTGTGGACAAAAAATTTCGGAAATTACAGATGAAACGGAAATTCTGACCGAATTTGCCAGCGTTGACCGTCGTGGATCAAAAGAGTAAGGCGATCGCCCACAAACTCAAACTCCACCTGGCGCATTTGCAACTCTGTCCAAGCTTGCTTAAACGTTTGTCGGGTGAGATTTCGAGAGGCAACGGTGAGATGGGGCGAAAAGGCGCGCTTGGATTTGGGATCAACAATTTCTAGCGTTTCCTCTAAATGGGTTGCCAAAGCTGTTTGTAGCGCCAGCAGTTCGACCGTCTTTAGCACGTTGATATAGAGAACTCGCGGTGCAAACGCTCCAAATCCAGACAGAGCAACTGGCACCTGCGACTGCTGGTTACCAAATTCGCTTAAAGCTTGTTCTAGCCGAGCAATGTGCTGGAGTTGCCATTGAAAAGGCGGTTGTAAAGTGACATGGGGCAGAGATTTAGAAGTGCGCGTCTGGTAGCGATCGCCCAACTCCTGAATCACCTGACTGGCATACTCCTGAACCTCCAACGGTGGCAATAGCGCAACAAAAAACCGGGGATTAGACGCATCAGATTTCATAGGGAATTGGCGAAGTGTATTATTTTTAATATCCTTCTTTCATTGCTCATCCTTTCCCCACCACCTTTTCTTCCACTGAGAGGTTGATTCTAATGAGCAGGTTTGTTGTTCGATTTGCCGCTGTTGCAGGATCTCTGACGCGGTGGCGGTAAGGGTTGGATCTCGATAGGGAATAGCAGCCCGCGTTAGCAGATGTTCCCGGTCTTGAACAGATAGGGTTGGCAGGGGGGCAAAACTGGCGAGGGTACCGGGCGATCGCCTTCCTACTCCTGGAGTTGAGCTAATTTGCAGACCTGACTCGACTAACGCAGTTCGCACGGCTGCTGCACAGGAGTAAGTTGCTAATTTTCCATCAGGCTTGAGACAGCCCGCGACATGCGCCAAAAATTCTACTGTCCAAAGCTGGGGACAGTGGGGTGGAGAGAAGGGATCAAGGAAAATTGCATCAGCGCGGAAACCAGCCTGACGAATTCGTTGAATCGTTTGGCGTGCATCACCCAGCAGCAGTTGAGCGTGCAGACGATCGCTTTTCCACTTCAGATCAGCGGCGATCGCATTCAACAGTTGCGGAATCGGATCAGCCCAACCCGCTAGCAAGTTGTGGGCGATCGCTGCTTTGGGAACCTCTGGGTTGAGTTCCAGTCCGACCCACTCTACCTGGCAAGCCGGATTGACTGCCCAAATGGTTTCTAACGCAGCCGCTGTGTTGTAGCCTAATCCATAACAAACATCGAGAATGCTGACCGTTGGCTGCTGTGCCTTTAGCGCTAATTGGGTCGGTTGAATAAACTTTTGCTCAGCTTCTAGTCTTGCCCCCTGACGACTGTGAAAGGCTTCGTCAAATTCGGCTGAAAAGAAGGTGAACGAACCGTCTGCCGTTAGTTGAGGCTGGAAATTTACCATCTTGCATCGCTGTTGTAACCGCAGCCATGCGGTTTAGAATATCAGCTTGGATTAAACGGTTATGAAATATGGATATTGATCACCGAGATCAGTTAGTGAGTGGGGTTGTTTCTGCGGAATGGCTATATGAGCATTTGGATGATCCTCAGGTGGCGATCGCTGACTGCCGATTCTCGCTAGCTGATCCAGAGTTAGGACAACGCCAGTACCAGGAAAGCCACATTCCGGGTGCATACTATTTTGACCTGAATCGGGATCTGTCTGGTCCCGTTGGTCAGCATGGTGGGCGGCATCCCCTACCCGATGTGGGCACTCTGACAGAAAAGCTGAGAGCGATTGGAGTCCATTCAAGCAATAGCAGTTTGGAAAATCCTGATTTGGAAAACTTAGGCGAACCAACCCTGGTGGTTGCTTACGATAATTCCCGCTTTGCCTTTGCTGCCCGTTTTTGGTGGCTATTACGCTACTTAGGACATGAGCATGTCGTAATTTTAGAGGGTGGCTTTAGCAATTGGCAGGCAAATTATCCGGTTAGCAATGCCATCCCAGAACCTAAAGTGGGAAGTTTTGTGCCCCATGTACAGGGCGATCGCATCCTCGACATTGAAGCTGTAAAATCGCGCAAAGATCGTCCCGGAGTTGTTTTGGTTGACTCTCGGGAGGGCGATCGCTATCGAGGAGAACGCGAACCGATTGACCCAATCGCAGGACATATTCCAGGAGCCGTCAACTATCCCTGGCAAATGGTGACAACGAGTGAGGGGCAAGTTCGTTCTCTGGCTGAGCAACAGCAGCACTGGGCAGAGCTAGCGCACGTAGAAGAGATCATTGTCTACTGCGGGTCGGGGGTCACCGCTTGTGTCAATTTGTTTTCCTTGGAGATGGCGGGTATTAGAGACGCAAAGCTTTATCCGGGTAGCTGGAGCGATTGGTGCTCTTATCTTTAAGGAAATTCTCCCGATGATCTGTAAGAGCGTTTGCATTTTGCTCAGAAAAGTCTTTGATTGCCCCCTTTTGGGAACTGAAAGCTAAATTTTCACATCTAAAAATAATCTAGTTTCATCATCAGTTGACTCCAATCCCAAAAAATTCCTGACTTTGAAGGAAGCAGGATAAAATACCTATAATAAAGGTGCGCTATAGCTACTTTTCTAGTAGCAGAATTTCTAGACCAATCTACTAACCTATCTCTTACAGATACTACAGATGGATATGGAAAATATCAGCAAACTTGTGTTCGTATGGGCGATCGCAAACGGCAGGAGCAATTTTTGTACATGACATAAATCGGCTCTGCTGTCCGAATTTAGGCAGACTTATTTTTAAATCAAGACTCAATAGATTGATCGATAGCTACAGTTAGCATCAATGGCTACAGTTAGCTCAAATAGGCTGCGAGCGCAGGGCAAAATCAGCTTTTAGTCAGATGCATCAAAAGGCTCAATAACCTTGAGTATCGATGGGCTAGAATACTTTGGTCATAGCCTGGTTATTTAACTCATAGAGCCAAAAGTATTAGATTTAGCAGGTTTCTAAAAGCGAACTGCTAGGACTGAACATTCTAGCCGAACTCTCCGCTATAAAATTTTAGGTCTAAGTTTCTATGTCTATTTCTATGAACCGTCTTTCGATCTTTGTGGACGGGAACAATATGTTCTACGCTCAACAAAAAAATGGTTGGTTTTTTGATCCCAGGAGGGTGTTATCGCATTTTACGAACGATCCTGATGTAATGCTAGTTAATGCCTTCTGGTATACCGGGCTAAAAGATCCGCAGGATCAACGGGGTTTTCGGGATGCTTTAATTAGCCTGGGATATACTGTCCGTTACAAAATTCTCAAAGAGTATTACGACGATAATTCCGGCCGCTATTCGCAAAAAGCAAATTTAGATATTGAAATTGTTGTAGACATGTTTAATACCGTCGATCAATATGATCGCGTCATTTTGTTTAGCGGCGATGGCGATTTTGAGCGAGCGATCGAGTTACTGCGTTCCAAGAATACACATATCACTGTAGTATCCACAGAAGGAATGATTGCTAGAGAACTCCGCAATGCTACGGATCGCTATATTGATTTAAATGATATTCGCAAGCATATTGAAAAGGTCGATAGCTGAAGAATTTTTCAATGAGTCATGGAGCACTGCGCTAATGGCAATGCCCTATGACTCACAACCAAAACTAAATTGCTGCTGCAGAAAATAGAGCAGCTTCCAGCCGATCCAACGCTTTTTCGAGGTTGTCGTTAACGACCTGAAAGTCAAATTCGTCTACTGCTTCCAGTTCTGCTTCTGCTCGTTTCAGCCGCCGCAAAATTGCCTGCTCTGAATCTTGGGCGCGATCGCGCAGGCGATTTTCTAATTCCTGCAATGAAGGCGGCAAGATAAAAATTCGCAGTGCATCAGGAAAGGTTTGGCGAATTTGCCTGGCCCCTTCTAGCTCGATTTCTAGCACGACCCAGCGCCCTTGCTGAATCTGTTGCTCAACTGGACGACGAGGAGTGCCGTAACAATTACCTGCAAACTCAGCCCACTCCAGCAATTCACCCTCTGCAACCATCTGGTCAAACTGAGGGCGGCTGACAAAGTAATAGTGTTGTCCATCTACCTCACCGGGACGCGGAGCACGAGTCGTGACGGAGATGGAAAAGTAAAGGTCGGGATGACGACGCAAAAGCGATCGCAGCAGCGTGCCTTTGCCTACGCCACTTGGTCCAGTGAAAACAACCAGTTTACCTGCTCTCATGTTTTAACCTATCCACTCGATCGCCGTTTTAGTATTTATCCATGTTCATGTAACTTTGGATAGTCTGACAACTCTACAACGCGATCTTTGCCCAAATTTATTTTTAGGGCTTCTCCTAGAAGCCTGCTTTTATCTGGGAAGGACTACGCTTCTTCCCAAATAAAACAGCTTCAAACCCAGGTCTTAGTGTGGCTGGGGGAGCGGTATGATCACAGCTAGCCGTTTTAGGATCTAGTGCATGTCTTTTGGTGCAAGTCTTGCTCAACTGGTTGAAGTTTTGGATGCAGAGCCGCTCAATCTAGCAGAGCCTGAACTAGCAAAAATTGCGATGGGAATTACAACCGACAGCCGCCATGTCGGAGCAGGAGAACTGTTTTTGGCGCTACGGGGCGAACAGTTTGACGGACACACATTCGTTGAGGCAGCCCTTCAGCAAGGCGCGATCGCCGCAGTTGTCGACCGGCAGTCGGTGACATCGGGATTAGGTACAGATACAGAAATACCGCTGCTAGTCGCTGAGGATACGCTGGCAGCTTATCAGGCGATCGCCCGCTGGTGGCGCGAGCAGTTCACGATCCCAGTGATTGCGGTAACTGGCTCTGTAGGCAAAACTACGACCAAAGAATTAATTGCGGCTGTCTTAGCGACTCAAGGATGCGTACTGAAAACTCAGGCAAACTACAACAATGAGATTGGGGTACCTAAAACGCTGCTTCAGCTTGGGCAAGACCATGATTATGCCGTCATCGAGATGGGAATGAGAGGCAGCGGCGAAATTGCTTTACTCACCCAGATTGCCCGACCTGATATTGCTGTAATTACTAACGTTGGCACTGCACACATTGAGCGGCTTGGTTCTGAGCAAGCGATCGCCAATGCAAAATGTGAACTGCTGGCAGAAATGCCCTCGACGGGGATCGCCATTCTCAACCACGACAATATCCGTTTGCTCGAAACAGCAGCACAGGTATGGCAAGGAAAAACAGTCACCTTTGGGCTGGAGGGAGGAGACGTACAGGGGCAACTACTCGACTCGCAAACCCTCCAAGTTGGTGAAATGGCATTCCCGCTGCCTCTGCCTGGTCGCCATAATGCGCTGAATTATTTAGCGGCACTGGCTGTTGCTCAGGTGCTTCAGGTCAACTGGACGCCACTGACCCAAGGGTTGACCCTGGAATTACCAAAAGGACGGGCACAGCGGTATAACTTGCCTAATGACATCGTCATCCTGGATGAAACATACAACGCAGGCGTGGAATCAATGACAGCAGCATTACACCTGCTGGCTCAAACACCAGGACAGCGTCATATCGCAGTTTTAGGCACGATGAAAGAACTGGGCGATCGCTCTCTAGAGCTGCACCATCAAGTTGGTACCGTTGTCCATCAGCTTCGTCTGGATCATCTGCTGATTTTGGCGGAAGAGGCAGAGTCTGAAGCAATGGCAGCAGGTGCAAAAACAGTGCCAGTGGAAAAATTTCTCAGTCATGCGGCACTTTTGGAGAGACTCAAGAGCTTTGTGAAACCGGGCGATCGCCTGCTATTTAAAGCATCCCGTGCTGTAGGGTTGGATCAAGTTGTGGATCAACTCAAATCAGTCACTCTGACTCAGCAAATCTAACTTGTGCTTTTACCCAGGGCTATTCTGCAATAGGAGAAGTTCTACCTCCAAAATAGTTCGGTTGGAAGTCGCGCTATTGCAGATTAATTACAAGGTGGACAAACTGCACCATCACCGCAGTCCTGATCGTCTTGTTTCAACGGTCGCCAGTTGCAGGTTAGCTAGTCATACACTGTGCCTCAATTGTCTGTTTGAACACGAGATCTCAAATCCACCTCGGGTCTCAAACGGTGATATATTCTCTAAAACACATGATGAAGAAGCTACAACAGCAAGTCTTTTGAGTTCAACGCCGCATCACGCAACACCTCACAACATCTTTTATGAATGTCTGGCAACAGATTACTTTGACAAATTTATCGCCTGCCCGTTGGGGCGATGCGAGCTATGCACATCGGCTAGTTGGGCTACTAAGAGAATGGCGGCGAAGTAGCTGGCTGATGCAGCAGGCAGACTTGATTGGGACGCTGTTGGCGATCGCCGTTCTTGCCTTCGCACCCTTCGTCTCAACTACACTCATTGGGGTTTTGCTGATCGCCTGTGCCGGATTTTGGGTGTTGTTAACCCTTTCCGATGAATCAGGAACGGGGTTGACCCCGATTCACCTGCTGGTATTGCTCTACTGGGGAATTGCAGTAATCGCCACAGCCATTTCACCCGTTAGAGCAGATGCTCTTTCAGGGCTAATTAAACTAACGCTGTATCTGCTGCTGTTTGTGTTGCTGGCAAAAGTGCTGCGATCACCCCGACTCCGTTCTTTGCTGATCACAGGCTACCTACTAACCGCTCTGGTAGTGGGTGTCGGCGGCATCCGGCAATGGTTTTTTGGAGCAGCAGCCCTGGCAACTTGGGTCGATGCCGAATCTACGCTAGCGGGCACAACTCGGGTCTACAGCTATCTAGGTAATCCAAACCTGTTAGCCGCTTATCTGTTGCCTGCCTCGATGCTTAGCGCCGCAGCAGTTTTTGCCTGGAAGGGCTGGCTGCCTAAGGCATTGGCAGTCGTGATGGCGCTGGTCAATTCCGCCTGTCTGGTTTTGACCTTTAGTCGGGGCGGATGGATCGGCTTTGTGATCGCTGGCTTTGTGCTGATGATCTTGCTGGTTTACTGGTACAGCGTCTATTTACCGCGAGTCTGGCGACCCTGGGCAATTCCGATTGTGTTGGGCGTTTCGACTGCGTTTGTAATTGTGTCCGTATTTTCGGTTCCTCAACTGCGCGATCGCTTCCTCAGCATCTTTGCCGGGCGGGAAGACAGCAGCAATAACTTCCGCCTCAATGTTTGGGCTGCGGTTCAGAATATGATTCGCGATCGCCCCATACTAGGAATTGGTCCTGGCAACGAAGCTTTTAATCGGGTTTATCCACGCTATCAGCGAGCAGGCTACACGGCTTTAAGTGCCTACTCCGTCTTCCTAGAAATTGCAGTCGAAACTGGTTTCATTGGACTGAGCTGCTTCATCTGGCTGCTGTTAGTCACGCTCAATCAGGGCTGGCTTCAACTTCGGCGACTCCGTAAATTCAACAGCCGTGAAGGATTCTGGTTAATGGCAGCAATCGCCACTCTCTGCGGAATGTTGGCCCACGGCTTAGTCGATACAGTTTGGTATCGTCCCCAAGTCAGCACCCTGTGGTGGTTGATGGTGGCGCTGATTGCTAGCTACTACATGCCGTCAAGGGCGATCGTTGAAGACCAAACTTTTGAGAATGCCGAAGCAGCCTAACGTCTAGTAATTCTTCACTGCCCGATCGATTTCGCGCTTCTCCTGCTTGCGTTTCAGGTCTTCGCGCTTGTCGTGCAGCTTCTTACCTCTGCCCAAGGCGATCGTTACCTTCAGCCAGCCCCGTTTGAGGTAAACCTTCAGCGGCACTAGAGTCAAGCCCTTTTGCTCAACCTGCCCAATCAGCTTACGAATCTCCTGCCCGTGCAGCAGTAGCTTCCGAGTGCGACGTGGATCATGATTGAATATCTGACTGGCACTTTCGTGCGGTGAAATATGCACGTTGTATAGCCATGCTTCACCATTACGAATCAACGCATAGCCATCTCGCAGGTTAATTTTGCCCTGCCGAATCGACTTAACTTCAGTTCCCCTTAGCTCAATCCCTGCTTCGTAAGTCTCTAAAATCTCATAGAGAAAACGGGCCTGGCGATTATCGCTAACAATTTTGTAACCGTCACTACTATCACTCATTACGCACGCTGTGGAGAGATAAATTTACTCAACTACAATGCGCCACTCGTGTAATTCATAAGCGACGCAACCATTTTGGACTAAGGGATCTTGAGCAACGATCGCCTTCGCCTGTTCTAGCGAATCTGCCTTAAATAACAGCATTCCACCGCCAAACTCCGCCCAATAGCCTGTCCGTGCTTTGTGTCCTTTGGCAATCAGGTCTTTGACGTAAGCTTTATGAGCGGGAACAGAGCAGTCAAAAGTGGATTTGTCTACGATACCCTTTTCAATTTTGACAAACCAAGGCATAAGATGGCTTTTTTCTACCGAAATCCAGGATAACCTGAACGGGACTCAGGCGGGGGAGAGATAGCCTGCTGCAACGCAGTCGTCCAACAACTTCTGCACAAATGGCCATAGCTCAGGTGCACCTGTTTCAATGGGGCTGACCCGCTGCTCAACCTGATCGCGATGAATGTTGTGGATTTGCCAGGTGCCCCCTCTCGTGTGCTGATTATGCAATACGGGCTGCAAGCGATCTAGAGCGGCTGCAAATTTCGCCGTAGCGGTTTCTTGCGCCTCAAATTCTTGCCAAATTTTCTTCAACTCAACGCCTTGTTCTGGTGGTAATAGCCCAAACAGCCGAGTCGCCGCCTGTATTTCTCGTTCTGCCTTAGTTTCGTTTCCCTGTAAGTCGTAGCAAAACGTATCTCCTGCATCGATTTCGACCAGATCGTGGATCAGCAGCATCTTGATCGCAGAGAGCAGGTCAACCCCCGCAGGCGCATACTCAATTAGCAAAACTGCCATCAGTGCCAGATGCCAGGAATGTTCTGCACTGTTTTCTCGCCGCGATTCATCAACTAATAAAGTCTGGCGCAAAATTCCCTTAAGCTTGTCAATTTCGATGATGAACTGGATTTGCTGAGAAAGTCGCTCGGTTTGCACGTTAAGCCTTTGGAATTCAACGCCATTAGAATATCAGAGTCGGTGGAGGGAGTTGGGAATGGGCGATCGCTTTGCTGGGCATGAACTGGCGGTTTGGCGCACTGCACTTTATGCATCATCTTATTGACGGCAATTGTCCGATTGACCCCTATCAATGGGCAATGCAAGCGGGTGTAACGCACTGCGTCAATAAAATCTGGACAAGAATTTACAACTCAGAGCAAGTTGTCGTTGATCGCTGTGCTCCCGAGGGTGCATTTATCAAACAATGGGTACCAGAACTGGCAAAGTTACCCGCTGCCGCGCTAGGTTCCCCTGCGGGGATCAAGGGTTATCCTGCTCCTATCCTGAAGTACAAAGCGGTTCGTCAGCGACGAGTACAGCAGCTTCAGCAACAGCGTCAGATTTCTATGAACCAGGAAAACGTGATCCCGCATTTGCCACGACTGCCCAAATCGGTGATCCCGTTCGGGGCAGAGCGATTTAATAGTGAGATCGGTTGGGCAAAGTTGCCGGATATTGACATGTTTCCGTCGCCGCTCGACTTGGATGCGTTGAATATGGAAGGGACGATCGCTCTTCGTACCTGGTTTGTGGCGCACGTGGAGATCAAGCCCCACCAATCTAAGAGGCGATCGAAGAAATCAAAAACATCAGATGGTGTAACTCAGCTGAGTCTGTTGCCTTGAAGTGGCTTACAGCATTGACAACTGACTATCTCCCTGCTGGTCGTAAAAAAACTGCTCCACCTCGCCTCGCTGATACATCGTTGTCACGTCTCTACTGCGCCCTACTTTACGAGAATGAATCCCAGCTGCTTCAAGTCGAGATTGAGCTGTTTTTGAGGAGCAGCCCAACAGTTTAGCGACGTACTTCAGAGGAATTCTCTGCTTAGCAAAACGAGCTAACAGCAACTCATCTGGCTCATTTACAATTTCGGTGAGCAACCGTTCTGCCAAAAGCCAGCAAGCAAGCGTATCTGCCTCAGCTCGATGAGATTTGCCGACCTTAAATTGAAAATATCTCACTAGGTTGGGCAAGCTGCGTGACGGCAAATCGGGCAGCATTAGACGCGAAAGCTGCACGGTACAGAGCTGCTGGTCTTCAGGACGGATAAAAGCTTTTCCCATTCGGGCAAACTCTGCCCGCAAAAATGGATAGTCAAACTCCAGGTTATGCGCCGTCAGGACTCCTTCACCTAGAAGAGGAAGATAGGATGGCAACACATCGGCTGCTACAGGAGCTTGACTGACCATTTCTTGAGTGATGCCCGTAAACTGAACGATTTTTTCGGGGATCGGAGTTTTAGGATTGATTAAATCAGTTTGTTGGTGCAAAACTCCTTCTGCCAGGGTTGCTTGCAAAACCGATATTTCAGTAATTCGATTTGCGGTGGCGATGCTTCCCGTCGTTTCCACATCAACTACTGTCAGCGTTTGCTGACTGACCTGACGATAGTAGCTAAGCAGTTCCTTTGAAAGCACCTGATCCCCATCTCCTTATTGCTGGAAGTTACTCAGTCCAATGAGCAATGCCTAGACCAATGTTTGTCACTCCTTACAAGTAATGGGTAATGGATCACAACAACCCATTACCCATTACCGGTTACCTATTATTCAATCTTACTTCTGAGGAGAAACAGAGGTATGCTGCGATCGCTTAATCGGCTTCGATTTGGGCTGATCTCTATCTCTGTCTCTATCTCCTCTATCTCTCGAACTGCGTCTTGGCTCGTCACTCATCACATCTTCAGAGAAGCCTTGATCAACACGCATCCAAGCAGGGCGAGTCTGGTCATAGGCCATCTGCAATGCAGCAGCAGCGATTGTATGGGGATCATACTCCTCACTCAGTTTTGCCACAATTGGCAAGAAGGATGCCATCCGTTCACCCGACAGTGCTTCCCGGACTTGAGCTTGCAATTTCTCCAGGTGTTGTGCTTCAATCTGAGCGCGAGTGGGGATCGTGCCAAGCTCAAGGCGTTGGCGAATGTGCCGCTCGATGTCTTTTAGCTTGCGCTTATCGAGGGGTTGAACGATCGAGATCGCGGTTCCCTCTTTACCAGCACGTCCAGTCCGACCGATGCGGTGGACATAGTTCTCGACGCTATCAGGTAGATCGTAGTTGACGACGTGAGTTAGGTCTTCCACATGTAAGCCCCGTGCAGCGATGTCGGTTGCAACCACCCAACGCACTTGGCGCTGACGGAAGCGCAGCAATAGCCGCTCTCGCTGAGACTGGCTGAGGTCGCCATGATATTCATCAACGCTGTGACCAGCAGCCTGTAGCTGGCGGGTCAACTCAGCAGCAGCACGACGAGTGCGGACGAAGATCAAAGCTGATTCGGGATCTTCCAGTTCCAAAATGGGCTGCAAAGCTCTCGCCTTTGTCCAGCCGCGTGGCACCATGTAGGCAATCTGGTTAATCCGGGTAGGGGCAGCTTTGGGCTGCTCGACGGTAACCGTAACGGGCGATCGCAAGAACTTAGTTGCCAGTTCCCGAATCGAGGGCTCCATTGTGGCTGAGAAAAACGCAGTCTGCCGCTCACCGGGAGCCTGACTGAGAATCTTCTCAACGTCTTGAATAAAACCCATGTTGAGCATTTCATCGGCTTCGTCCAGTACCAACCAGTTCAACTGGTTGAGCTTCAGGTCGCCCCGGCTAAGCAGGTCAAGTACTCGTCCGGGTGTACCGACAATGATTTGAACACCGCGATGAAGCCGTTGAATTTGGCGATCGATCGCTTGTCCGCCGTAGACAGCCATGATGTGAAGTCTACGGTCTTCCGAGAAACTGCGAATGGATTGGCAAACTTGAACTGCCAATTCACGAGTCGGGGTCAGAATCAGAGCCTGAGTTGCAGAATTGCTAACGTCAATCTGCTCTAGTAGTGGTAGGGAGAAGGCGGCAGTTTTGCCTGTGCCTGTCTGTGCCTGACCTACTACATCTCGACCTGAAAGAAGGTGGGGGATCGCTTGTGCCTGAATAGTAGTTGGGGCTGTGAAACCCAGCTTTTCGAGAAGACGCACACGCGCCTCAGACAGACCTAAGCTATTGAAGGAAAGGGTCATCGAGTCTCCTTAGAATGTACTTGTAGAGACACGGCTGAGCGCGCCTCTCAATTGCGTTTTGGTGTCAGCGACGTAACCGTAAAGGTCGTAGATATCAGCAGCGGTAACCGCTACTGGCACGATTGATCCCAACCGCGCTTCTCCCTGAACGTAAACCAATCCATCTACCTCTGGGGCAAATCGGGCAGACCGGCCAATGAGTTCTCCGGTTTGCGGATTTTCTTGTTCAATCAAGACATCAACAACTTTGTCAATCTCAGCCTGATTCCGTTGAAGAGAAATCGGCTGCTGAATTTGCATCAGCGCATCTCGCCTTGCCTCCATTACGGTTTGGGGCAGTTGGTTGGGCAGAGAATGTGCAGGCGTACCTTCTTCGGGAGAGAAGGTAAACACGCCAACATGGTCAAACTGATGCCGTTTGACGAACTGCATCAAATGTTCAAAATGCAGTTCAGTTTCGCCAGGGAAGCCCACAATGAAGGTCGTTCGTAAAACAGCTTGGGGCAATGCTGCTTTGATCCGTTCAATGATGACATCATTTACCTGTCCTTGCCAGGGGCGGTTCATTGCCCGCAGCACTTCTGGGTGAGAGTGCTGAAGCGGCAAGTCTAGATACGGAAGAACGTTGGGCGTTTCCTGGATTGCTTCAATGACTTTGGGGGTTAATCCGGTCGGATAGGCATAGTGCATCCGAATCCAGGGAACATCGACCTCGCCCAAAGCTCGCAATAACTCAGCAAGCTTGGGTTCGCCATAGAGGTCTAAACCGTAGTTGGTGGTAATTTGAGAAATCAGAATGATCTCCTGCACCCCTTCTGCGGCAAGCTGTTTGGCTTCTGCGACGATGGACTCAATGGAGCGCGATCGCTGCTTCCCCCTCAGGTGAGGAATGATGCAAAACGCACATCGATAGTCGCACCCTTCTGCTACACGCAGATAAGCAACTCCTTCGGTCGTTGTGCGATAGCGAGGAGTTGTTTCATCAGCAATGTAAACTGGCTCGGCAGAAACCTCTTTGACGCGCTCTCCGGCTTCAGCCCGTTGGAGCACCTCAACAATTTTGTGATAGTCTCCAGTCCCAACAACTGCAACGGCCTCAGGCAATTCATCCAACAGCTCTTGCTGAAAGTGCTGTGCCATGCAGCCTGTGATCACAATCTTTTTGTCTGCTTCTGCTAATTCTACCAGGGTGCGGACAGACTCTTCTCGTGCTGCCTGGATGAAGCTACAGGTGTTGACGATGACGAAATCCGCCAGTTCCTCATTGCTGTCTACTTCATAGCCTGCACCGACTAGCAGTCCCAGCATATGTTCGGTGTCTATTCTGTTTTTTTCGCAGCCCAAGTGGGAGACGGCGACGACTGGCTTGTTGCCCATGCAGTTAACGTTCAGTGATTAGGGGTGAATAAGAGTTTCAGGTGCGAGTATGTGGCGATCGCTCAATCTATAAACCAGCCCCTACATCGGGATATCTACATTTCTCAGTGTTAAACATTCAAGCTTAAACGCTCTTTGAAACACTCAGTGCTAAACAGATATCACTAAATCGCAATCGCATCTATCGAGGCTGCTGTTGCCATCTTAACGCAGATTGCACAACATAACTACACAAATCTCAAATTACTCAACCTTATTGTCTAACTCTGGGTGGGTGCAGTGCTTTAAGTCTATTGTCGTTTGGACATGACATTCTGAAAGAGTCGCAAATTTAGCAGCTTGCCGATTGAGGATGGACTATTTGCACGGGTGCATTCGCTGTTAGAGTAGGTTGTAAGCGCAAACGACCAAAGATCGTTCGTGCATCTTTTTTACCAACTGTTCAATAGCACTGAGTCCGAATTCTAGAAACGTGGACTTAAATCAGATTTTCAAGACCGCAAATCCTGTTATTGGTGTTGTTCACCTTTTGCCCCTACCCACTTCTCCTCGGTGGGGCGGGAGTCTCAAAGCCGTTATCGACCGAGCTGAGCAAGAAGCGACTGCACTTGCTTCGGGTGGGGTAGATGGCATCATCGTAGAAAACTTTTTTGATGCGCCATTTGCCAAGGATTGTGTTGATCCCGCAGTTGTGAGCGCCATGAGCTTGGTGGTGCAACGGCTGATGCACATGGTAACGCTGCCAATCGGGATTAATGTACTGCGAAATGATGCTCGAAGCGCACTGGCGATCGCCACTTGCGTCAATGCTCAATTTATCCGCGTCAACGTCCTGACCGGTGTTATGGCAACCGACCAGGGATTGATCGAGGGGCAAGCTCACCAACTGTTACGCTATCGACGTGAGTTGGGCAGTGATGTAAAAATTTTGGCAGACGTGCTGGTCAAACATGCCCGTCCGCTAGGTTCCCCCAACCTGACGACGGCTGTGCAGGAGACGATCGAGCGGGGGTTGGCAGATGGCGTGATTCTATCGGGCTGGGCAACAGGTAGCCCACCTAGCCTGGAAGATCTGGAGCTAGCCAGCGCTGCCGCCAATGGAACTCCTGTATTCATAGGCAGTGGGGCAACTTGGGAAAATATTCCACGACTAATTCAGGCGGCTAATGGTGTAATTGTCTCCAGTTCGCTCAAACGTCGTGGCAAGATCGAGCAGCCGATTGACCCGATTCGCGTTAGCCAGTTTGTTGAAGCGATGCGGCGCAGCGTTTCAGAGAAGGCTCAGTCTCAGCCAATTTCGTCGGTTGCAGTTCCGTCTTATTTGGAATAGGGTTATGCAGCCTTGGAGAGAATTGGTATTACGTACTGAGGCAGTTTGAGCCAGAATAGATCAGTCAGACTGGTTCAAATGTGGTCTTTAAGACAACCTTGACGCAAGTTTTAGAGTGAAACCTTATGAGTCGTACAAGCCGCCGACGTGAAGCCCCCTGGATTCAGCGCAATGCTCGGTACCTGATTGCGGCGATCGCCTCAGTGGGTGCGTTGGGAACAGCTTACCTTACTGCCCTCAAGCTGTTAGGCGATCCTGCTTCCTGTGCTGCTGGATGTGGTCAGGTGCTGTCCAGCCCTTACGCAACTGTTTTTGGGCTACCCCTAACCCTGTTTGGCTTCCTGGCATACACCAGCATGGGACTAATGGCGCTGGCTCCGCTCGTCATTAGTCCCGATAGAAATCGTGAACTTCGCCAAAACCTAGAGAACTGGACGTGGCAATTGCTGTTTGTGGGAGCGGCTGCCATGACAGTATTCAGCGCTTACCTGATGTATCTGTTGGCAGCGGAAATTCAGGCAGTTTGTCCATACTGCATTACCTCTGCTGTCCTTAGTGTTAGCTTGCTGGCACTGACGCTGTTGGGACGTTCCTGGGACGATGTAGGACAAGTCATGTTCACTGGAGTTCTGGTCAGTATGGTGACTCTGGTTGGAACGCTGGGAATTTACTCCGGTATTAACAATCCGGTGACCGCAGAAACATCGTCAGTTCCTGGCGAACCCGGAGACCCAATTACTACTACTTCTGGTCAATCTGAAATTGCTCTAGCTCAACATCTTACCAATATTGGAGCCAAGATGTATGGAGCTTGGTGGTGCCCTCACTGCAACGACCAAAAGCAACTGTTTGGGAAAGAGGCCGCCGCACAGATTACTTATATAGAATGCGATCCGGGCGGTCAAAATCCGCAGACTGCTCTTTGTCAAGCTAATTCTGATAATGTGGCAGGCTATCCCACTTGGGAAATCAACGGGGAGTACTACGGTGGTACCCAAACCCTGGAACAGCTAGCTGATGCATCTGGCTACCAAGGTTCACGAGATTTCAGAAACTAGTCGTTAAGCAGTTGAAAATTCTGCGTAGAGGGGCAAACGACTGTTTGCCCCTCTGTGCTTTCTGCCCATTATCCTTCTTGATAACTTGATGCCTGTAGGCTAAACATTTGCTCATAAAGTCCACCCTGTTCCATCAGTTCATCGTGACTGCCCATTTCGACAATTCGACCGTGTTCCAGGACAACGATGCGATCGGCCATGCGAACGGTGGAGAAACGGTGACTAACCAGGAAGGTCATTTTCCCTTGGGTGAGTTGGCGAAAGCGTTGAAATAGGTCGTATTCGGCGATCGCATCCAAAGCCGCTGTCGGTTCATCCAAGATCAAAATCTGTGCCGGGGTCATAAATGCCCGCGCCAATCCCACCTTTTGCCACTGACCACCTGAGAGATCGGTGCCATTCGGAAAGATTTTGCCCAGCATGGTCTGGTAGCCATAATCCAGCTTGTCAATAATCTCGGCGGCTCCAGCATCTTTAGCGGCTTGCTGAATGCGCGGTTGGTTGGTGTGTTCGCGCAAATCGCCAAAACCGATGTTGTCCTGCACACTCAGGTCGTAGCGGGCAAAGTCTTGAAAGATCACGCCGATGTTGCGCCGCAGGTCAGTCAAGTCAAATCTGGGAAGTGGAATGCCATCCACAGTGATTTCGCCAGAATCCAGATCATAGAATCGGGTTAAAAGCTTAAGCAGCGTGGTTTTACCTGCGCCATTGATCCCGACCAGGGCAATGCTTTCTCCAGGACTGACGGTTAAATTCAGGTTGCGTAATGTTGGTTCTGTTGCCCCTGGATAGGTGAAGGTAACGTTTCGTAATTGCAGCCCCTTCCGCATTGGGTTAGGAAAAGCGAGAGAATTTGGCGGGCTAACAACTTCGGGCTTGAGGTTGAGAAATTCAAAGAACTGCGACACGTAGAGGTTGTATTCGTAGGTCAGCGCCACATTTTCTAAAATGCCCTGAAGCAGAGTTTGCGCTTGCTGAAACGCCCCAGAGTACATGGTCAGATCGCCGACTGTAATCACTCCTCGCACCGTTTGAACAATCACCCAGGCGTAGGCTGCGTAAAAGCCCAGACTGGCGATCGCTCCAATTCCAAAGCGCACCGAGTTTTGCTTAGCTGCCAGTGCCCTCGACTCTTCATTAAAGCCAGCCCGAATCGTTTGCCACTGGTCAAGCAAATGTTGGCTCAGGTTAAACAGTCGCACTTCCTTCACATATTTCTGGTTGAGCAGCACCGTTTGCAGGTAGTCTGCTAATCGCCCGCTCTGGGTTTGGTGACGCAACATCCAAAATCGCCGTCCCGAAAAACTGATCCCCACCCAAAAGGCAGGCACCGAAGTGAGCAACAGCAGCAGCATAATTACTGGGCTAAAACTCAGCAGCAAGGTTAGCAGTCCGGCAAAGCTGACGACCTGCCCAATCAAGGAGTTCAGCGTTCCTAAAACGCGGACGGGGTAAGTGCTGCCGCTCTGCTGGGCACGACTGAGCGTGTCATAAAAATCCGGCAGTTCATAGTGTGCCAGGTCAAGCCGCACTGCTTGCTGGAGCAACACATGGTTGGCGTGAAGCGTAAACTCGTCATTCAAAATGCGAGACACATACTCTTTTGATTTGCTCAACCCCCCTTGCAGGCAGGCTAACCCTAAGCCCAATCCCACCAAGGTAATAAGCGGTATCCAGTCGGTGTCAGGTTTTCCCAGGCTACTAATTACCCGATCGACAATTAGCTTGCTGACGTAGAGTTGTGCGACTGGAATCAGGGCACCCAGTATAGTAATGGCTAAATTGAGCAACAGCCAGCGAGGAGCAGCATCCCAAACCAGGCGAACCAGGCGGGGCGTGTTGGCTACCATTTCCCAGAATCGAGTCTGGGGATCACGTCTAGAATCAGGCATTTAGGAAAGGGGGCGATCGCACTTATCTTTTCCAGCATAGACTTTCAGCCCGTTGGACTTTATGTGCTACCCTAGAACAGTTGTCTAAATTCGCACATCTGGGTTTTCGGGTGTTTCTGACTTTCAGAAATGCTCCCGGATGGAGGAATAACCCGAAAGGAGTTCGGAAAATTTATGCCAGTCGTTTCTTTGGCTCAACTTTTGGAGTCCGGAGTTCACTTTGGGCACCAGACTCGCCGTTGGAATCCCAAGATGTCGCCCTTCATCTACACGGCTCGAAATGGGGTTCACATCATTGACTTGGTGCAAACTGCCCAGTTAATGGAATCGGCCTACACCTACATGCGCACTGCCTCTGAGCAAGGCAAAAAAGTCTTATTTGTGGGCACCAAGCGCCAAGCAGCCGGGATCGTTGCTCAAGAAGCAGCCCGTTGCGGTTCCTACTATGTCAACCAGCGTTGGTTGGGTGGAATGTTAACCAACTGGGCGACGATTAAAACTCGCGTTGATCGGCTTAAGGAACTGGAGCGTCGGCAGGAAACCGGAGCGCTTGATCTTCTACCTAAAAAAGAAGCATCTGTGCTGCGCCGGGAGCTTGAGAAGCTGCAAAAGTATCTCGGCGGCATCAAGGCGATGCGGAAAGTTCCTGACATCGTACTGATCGTTGACCAAAAGCGGGAATACAACGCTGTCCAGGAATGCGAAAAACTAGGAATTCCCATTGTTTCGCTGTTAGACACCAATTGCGACCCTGATGTTGTAGATATTCCGATTCCCGCTAACGATGATGCAATCCGGTCCATTAAGCTAATAGTGGGTCGCTTAGCCGACGCAATCTATGAAGGTCGTCACGGTCAGCTAGAAGCTGAAGAAGACTTTGAGGATTACGAAGGTGCCGAGGGAGACTACGAATACGACGAAAGTGACTTCCCCGACGAAGAGGAAGAAGAGGAATCGCAAGATTAGTTCATGTAAGTTTTGAGTGATGAGTTTCGGGTTTTGATTTCACGCACTACTCGAAACTCAAAATTCAAAACTCAAAATTTTTAAAGTAGAGGGATCTAAGCACAATGGCGGAGATATCTGCAAAACTCGTCAAGGAACTGCGCGAAAAGACGGGCGCAGGCATGATGGACTGCAAAAAAGCCCTCCAAGAGACCGAGGGCGATATGACCAAAGCAGCGGAATGGCTCCGACAAAAGGGCATTACCTCCGCTGAGAAGAAAGCTGGAAAGGTTGCTGCAGAAGGACTGGTTGGCAGCTACATCCACACGGGCGGACGAGTCGGCGTTTTGGTAGAAGTAAACTGCCAGACCGACTTTGTAGCTCGGAACCAGGCTTTCAAAGAGCTAGTACAAAACATCGCAATGCAGATTGCCGCAACTCCTAACGTTGAATACGTCAAGGTAAGCGATATCCCGGCTGAAATTGCGGAAAAAGAAAAGGCGATTGAGATGGGCAGAGATGACCTATCTAATAAGCCAGCTAACATTCGCGAAAAGATTGTTCAGGGGCGGATTGAGAAGCGCCTGAAAGAGCTATCTCTGTTGGACCAGCCCTACATTAAAGATCAGAGCATCACGGTAGAAGAGCTAGTTAAGCAAAACGTAGCTCAACTGGGTGAAAACATTCAGGTACGCCGGTTTTCTCGTTTTGTGTTGGGTGAAGGGATTGAGAAGGAAGAAAGCGATTTTGCGGCTGAAGTTGCTGCCCAAACGGGTACTGCTTAACAGCTAGCTACGTTAGGTCAAGGGATTTGAGTTTGCATCCCAATCGTGAGTTGTAAAAAAGGCAGGTCTAGCGATGCTGATGACCTGTCTTTTTTGTAGTTTTTCTAGAAATGGTTTGAGAGCTTAGGGCTATGGCGGGAGCAGTTGAACGAATTGAGCAAGATATTGCTGCTTTAGATGAGAGGGTGAGGGCGATCGCCCAAGAATTTCACGACACCTACCATCAATATCTCACCAAATTAGGGCAGTCTGTGCGCCAGCAGCTAATCCTGGCTAGCTACCACATTTGCACTAAGGGCTATCCTGAGCGCTTTTTGAAACTGTCCTTTAGCCAGCGGCAAAATCTCCAGCAGTCGCTGCAAAAGCTAGTTCAGCAAGCCCAAGTTCAACTAATTGAGCTGATTGAAGCTGCCTATCTGGAAGTCGCTTCCTCAGATGAGGACGAAGATGAGATAGATGATGAGGTCGAGCCTGATGAAGTAGATGATGCTACGGAACCCGATGAGACGGAACCCGATGAGACGGAAGTAACAGACACACCTGACATTGCTCAAGCTTCGGTTTCAGAACTCCAAACTTCAGAATCCCAAACTTCAGAATCCCAAACCTTAGAATTTCAAGCTTCACAATCTCAGCCTTTAGAATCTCAGCCTTTGAAAGTTGAGTCGTCAGAACTACCTTTGGACCTGGCTTCAAAGGAACAGTCCGAATTTCAAGCTTATGTACCGCCTGAGGTAACGTCTGCTTCTGAAGAGGAATCACCGATCGCTGAAGAGCAGAAACCGACTGCAACGATTGACGTTCTGGATAGCCCAGAGGCAATTGCCTACTGGGAAGAGCGGATCGAAGAGGGTATCGTGGAAATGCTGCAAACCCTTTCTCACGCCGCAAATCGCCTGCTTCAAAAAGCCTCCATTCTGCCTGACAAGTTGCCTGAGCCTGTTCTGGAAGTGGCTGCCAAGTCAGGACTGGCGACAGAAGCCGTCTCCGGACCGCCAAACTTACTGAATCTGCTGGTAGAGACAGACGACGATGACGAGGAAGAATCTGCTGTCACTCACATTATTGCGATTCAACTAAGGTTATCAGAGATTGAATTTAGCGATGCGACCCTTTCGACTTGGCGCAGCAAAATTCGTAGCCTTTTGGCTCGACTGGTTCAGTTGGGGCGACAATATCAGAAAAAGCAGCGAGAACGGGCGATCGCCGAAGCAGAAGATGCCTGGAGATCAAGCTGGTTTGAGAAATAATTGCATTTGAGGAAGCATTGCACAAATGGATTGGCTGCGATTGCAAAAAGCTTTGTCCGTTGAAGCTGAACGAGGCTTCAATGACCTGGTGGGCAACCAGTACCGCTTCAGTGAATTTCTCAACCTCAGTCTGAATCGACCGCCCGTAGAGTTGCCTCCCGCCGAACAGCAGCGCTTGCAGGCGATCGCCACCCGCTTTGCCAGCTATTCAGACCTATCCTTTGCTCAACGCCAACATCTCGTTGCAGACACAAGGCGAACGCTATATCAGGTGCGGCGGGAATTAGAGTCGGGGAAGGGGGATCAGGGATTAGGGGAAGGGGAAGAAGCTTCGGCAGAGAATCTTCACAGCTCAAAATCTTCTGCAAGAACTTCTCAGGCAACCAAGACCAAAACTAAGCTACCTCGTACGGCTCCGCTAGTTGAGCCAAGAACCAAAATTGAGCTTGATCAGGCAGTTACTTACTTGCCGGGAATTGGTGCGAAGAACAGCGAGCGACTGGCAAAGCTAGAAATTTTTACTGTGCGGGATTTGCTCTACTATTACCCGCGTGACCATATTGACTACGCCCGCCAAGTCAACATTCGAGATGCGGCAGAGGGCGAAACGGTAACGCTGGTTGGCACGGTGAAGCGCTGCACCTGTTTCAACAGTCCGCGCAATGCCAAGTTGACCATTTTCGAGCTAATCGTGCGCGACCATACAGGACAAATTAAGCTCAGCAAATTTTTTGCCGGAACTCGTTACCGTAATCGCGGTTGGCAAGAGCAGCAAAAGCGGATGTATCCTCCTGGTGCGGTAGTTGCGGCATCCGGGCTAGTGAAAAAAAGTAAGTACGGCGTAACGCTGGATGACCCGCAAATTGAGGTGATTGACCATGCAGGCAGTTCCATCGAATCGATGAAGGTGGGGCGGGTTGTCCCCATTTACTCGTTGACGGAGGGAGTTGCAGTAGATCTAGTGAGACGAGCGGTGGTTGCAGCGATTCCAGCAGCGGCAAACCTGCAAGACCCGTTGCCAGAAGCATTGCGCGATAAGTATGGGCTGATTGGAGTGCAGGAGGCGATCGCCCACATTCACTTTCCCCCTAGCGGTGAAGCTTTGGATGCTGCCCGTCGCCGACTTGTGTTCGACGAATTCTTTTATCTGCAACTGGGTTTGCTCAAACGTCGAATGAATCAGCGTCAGGAGCAAACTACCGCTATTCTCGCGCCAACGGGTGAGCTAATTAACAATTTCTATCAGGTTTTGCCTTTCACTTTCACCGATGCTCAACAGCGCGTTGTCAACGATATCCTCAACGATCTGCAAAAGCCTGCTCCGATGAATCGTCTGGTGCAGGGAGATGTCGGCTCTGGCAAAACGGTAGTGGCAGTGGTGGCAATTTTGGCAGCAATTCAGTCGGGCTTCCAGGCAGCGCTGATGGCTCCTACGGAAGTTTTGGCAGAGCAGCACTACCGCAAGTTGGTCAGTTGGTTTAACCTGCTGCACCTGCCCGTAGAATTGCTCACTGGCTCTACTAAAACTGCCAAACGCAGGCAAATTCACGCAGATCTGGAAACTGGAGCGCTACCGCTATTGGTCGGCACTCATGCGCTAATTGAAGATCCGGTTCAGTTTCAGCAACTTGGGCTGGTCGTAATTGATGAACAGCATCGATTTGGCGTACAGCAGCGGGCTAGACTTCAGCAAAAGGGAGATCATCCTCACGTGTTGACGATGACAGCGACTCCGATTCCCCGAACGTTAGCACTGACAATGCATGGTGACCTGGATGTAAGCCAGATTGATGAACTGCCGCCCGGACGTAAGGCAATTCAGACAACTGTTTTGGGAGGAAGCGATCGCTCCCATGCCTACGACCTGATCCGCCGCGAAATCGCTCAGGGCAGGCAGGTCTACGTTGTACTGCCGTTGGTCGAAGAATCTGAAAAGCTAGACCTGCGCTCTGCGATCGACGAACATCAGCGGCTCCAGGAAACCATCTTCCCTGAATTTCAGGTCGGTCTGCTGCACGGACGCATGACTTCCGCTGAGAAGGACGAAGCAATCAACCAATTTCGGGACAACCACAGCCAAATTTTGGTTTCTACCACCGTTGTAGAAGTTGGCGTAGACGTTCCTAATGCCACCGTAATGCTGATTGAACACGCCGAGCGGTTCGGACTTTCCCAACTTCACCAACTGCGGGGGCGGGTCGGGCGAGGAGCAGCGCAGTCCTTTTGCCTGCTAATGAGCAGTTCTAAAAACGAAACAGCTCGTCAGCGGCTAAAAGTGCTAGAGCAATCCCAGGATGGCTTCTTTATCTCCGAAATGGATATGCGCTTTCGCGGACCCGGTGAAGTGTTGGGCACCCGCCAATCAGGTCTACCCGATTTTGCCTTGGCTAGTTTGGTCGAAGATCAGGAAGTGCTGGAACTTGCCAGAGAAGCCGCAGAGAAAGTGATTGAAAAAGACCCCACTTTGGATCGCTGGTCACTAATGAAAGCCGAACTCACCTACCGCTATCGTCGCCTTATGGGTGGGGCAATTCTGACTTGAAGAAGGTTAAATAGCAACCGCCTATTGTGGGGCGCAGCATTCGGCAGATAAACCTTGAAGCAAACCAAAGATTCTTGCCCGAATGCTACGCCCTTAGG
The DNA here is from genome assembly GCF_014696015.1 of Oculatella sp. FACHB-28. Lineage (NCBI taxonomy): Bacteria > Bacillati > Cyanobacteriota > Cyanophyceae > Oculatellales > Oculatellaceae > Oculatella > Oculatella sp. FACHB-28. The sequence goes on from NZ_JACJPJ010000035.1 coordinate 263,835, forward strand.
GGGAATGAGCTGCAAACAGCTAATAGGAATGAAATACAGCAAAACTCACTATCGCAAGCATTTTGGCGTTGGGTTCCGCTTTGCTTCACCCAACCTACGATTTTAGGAGGCAAAAATTGATTCGTCGTGCTGGAAGGCTTTGAATTCTAACGCATTGCCACTGGGGTCAAGGAAAAACAGAGTAGCTTGCTCTCCTACTTCTCCCTTAAAACGAACGTAGGGTTCGATGACGAACTGAATGTTTTGCTGCTTCAGGCGTTCAGCCAGTTCCTTCCACTGCTCCATCTCAAGAATCACGCCCCAGTGACGCACAGGCACGTTCTTGTGATCAACCTGATTTGCCTGAGCATCCCTCACTTCACCAGGGCTAAGATGGGCGGTGACCTGATGTCCAAACAGGTTGAAGTCAATCCATTTATCAGAAGTCCTACCAATAGTGCAGCCCAAAACCTGCTCATAAAAAGTTCTAGTTGCTTCTAAATCTTTGACGGGAAATGCAAGATGGAAAGGTCGAATGGTCATTCTTTAAGCTACCTAGATAACTGGTTAAGCAATGTCAGGAGGCACTTGAGGGGCTGGTTGGGACTGCTGCCACTGCAATTGAATCACATTCTGTAAGTCTGTCCGCTTCACCTCAACGCCGCTAGCAAGATTGCCAGGTGTGTCAAAAAAGATGATGCTATCTGCTGACTTCATCGCCATCATCTGAAACAAAATATGCGTGACGGGCACGGGAATTACAATCACCTCTGGATTCTTGGGTGAGTTCGGACCAGAAGCCGCATCTTTAAGAGTAGGAAAAGCATAAATGACATTTTTCTCAACATCGGGCTGATTGCGGTTGCTCAACGTTGTCATTACCCAACCCTGATCAAGAGTTTGCAGAACGTAATATTCGAGGTGCTTAAGCTGGGCTGCAATCAGCTTGAGTGCAGGTGCAATGGTTTGAACAATTCCCGGAGTTGTGCCGTCAGGGGGCGCATGGTCAATCAGTTCCTGAAGTTGCTGGTCTAAGTCCATGATGACGGTGGCAAAAGGCTCCTGCCTTCCCAGTCTAGACTGATTCAGCCAGAAGCGAGCGCCTTTCTACAGCTGCACCTTTATCATTCAAACACATCCTTCCATAGACTATTCCCATCAAAAAAAGTTGGAGTAGTCTATACTTGCAACGGCTGATTAATCCTTGCCAATTGCTTGCAAGGCAGAATTAAGTGCCAAAAAATGTGCCGTTTAGTCCGGATTCTGGTGAATGAGGGGGATCAGATATAGTGGCGATCGCGTTTGATTGTGTTAGCTTCTTTGTAGCAATTTACCGTCAGGGGGAGAACGTCTAGAGCGTGGAGGCGATTTTTAACCTACTGTTTGATGAATTAAAACAGTCCACTCAAGCGTCTGAGCAGAACTGTCGAGATGTTGCCACCCGGCTCACGGGGGAAGTCACCCGTATTTGTTCAGAAAGTAGGCGTATTCAAGCCTCTGGAGAAGTAGAAACCTGGTCAGTCACATTAGCTCGACATCGCTCAAAGCAATGTTTGAAGTACTATCAGCTAGGCTCCCAGCGGGGACGGGTAGAACTGCACAGTACCCTGAGTGCAGTGATTTACCGCTACATTACCCCACCCCAGGTGCAGTCCAGCTACCAGGCTCGGCTAACGCTGATTGAAGACTTCCTCCAGGGTTTCTATATTGAAGCGCTGAATGCGTTTCGACGAGAAAACCAGATGCCCGCGACCTATCGGCCGCGATCGCTCCTGGAACTGTCTGAATACATGGCTTTCACCGAGCGCTATGGCAAACGGCGAATTCCATTGCCGGGTCGTCGCAGTCAGCAGCTCATCATTCTGCGGGCACAGACCTTCTCCCAGCAGCAGCCGCCCGAAACCTCCGTGGATATGGAGCAAGCCGCCGAAGGCATGTCCGGTGAAAATGAGCGGGGTTGGGGAACTGCCTCAGTGCAGCAGGTGCGAGAGCAAATGGTGGCTCAAGAACCTGAACCTGCGGAGGATGTGCTGCGTCATGCAGTCATTGCAGAATTGATGAACTACCTGGAAGAGCGGCAGCAGACCGACTGTGCAGACTACTTTGCGTTAAGATTACAAGATTTGCCTGCGAATGAAATTGAGGCAATTCTCAAGCTCACGCCCCGCCAGCGAGATTATCTTCAGCAGCGGTTTAAGTATCATCTGATCCGGTTTGCGCTCTCGCATCACTGGGAATTGGTGCATCAATGGCTAGAAGCCGACCTAGAACGTAACTTTGGTTTAACGCCACAGCAGTGGCAATTACTCCAGGATAGAATTACACCACAACAGCTTGAGCTTTTGCGCTTAAAGCAAAAGAGGTTAGCTGATGGGGCGATCGCCCAAGCCTTGGGCTGCACTGCCACACAGGTTCAGAAACAATGGTCGAAACTATTAGAGCAAGCTTGGGAAATACGAAATAATTTAGTATCCGGAGCAGGTGCATCAACCGATGAATAGGGATACAGAAGCCATAAAAAACTTGCTGGCTTGGCTGCTACAGGAACCTAATCCAAACTTTTCAAGGCCATCAGGGGATTCTAGTCAAGAGACTGGTTTAGATGAGTTTGGGGCAGTCGAGCAGCAATTAAATGACTCAGATCCACTCGATTCGGAAGAGGTTAGCATCCCGCCAAGCCAATTCAACGGATCGAATCGTTTTTTCTTTTCAGGGTACCCATTTTCCCCTGGAGAGAGTCAATTATTTGAATCGGGAGATAGACCTGCCGTGCAAGATCGTTTTCATGCTTTGATTCAGCGCCGTTTACGGGCTGAAATCGAACACAAGCCTCCTCTATTCCCCTGGGAGACAGAGGTTTGCGAGTACTTCGACTCAGCGACACCTGACGTAGTTCCGGCTTATTTTTGGACGACTCAGCTTCAAAATCTCAGCCTTCCCATTCCCATGCCTGAAACCATTCTGGCAAATTTGCTAGAGCAGTGCCAGGAAGTGGTGCAAACTTCACTGCGGGAAGGTGCAAAGTTAGTCCAGGCGGTAGAATCCCTGTTTCCAGGGCAGTCTAACGCGCTCAACCAGTTAGCCGGATTGGTACTTGCTTCGCCCAGCCGTTCTGCGGCTGTGGCTTCCCAACCGTCTCGCCTCCAGGAAGGTTTTCCGAGCGACTATGATGTTGCAACTCCGGCTCAACGCATGGCGTTGTCGCTGATTGCTGCTCGTGAAATTATCGAATCTCTGACGCTGACCGTGTCGCCCAGCCAGCCTCAAATAGAGCGCCAGTGGCAGACCGCAGCAGGAGCATTGACGCTCACGGCTGAGTACCAAATCAGCACAGGAAGACTGCGGGTACAAGGTGTGTTACCTTGCCCTGGTAGTCTTCAGTTTCAAGGTGCTGATGCCGAGGCGATCGCCCAGCGGTCTAACCCTGGCAGCCTCAGCGTTGAAATCCCTGACCCAGAACCAGGACAAACCAATCGCCTGGAAGTTCGCCTGGATGGGGCAAACCTGTCTCCGCTGGTCTTTGCCATTCGGTTTGTCACCGAAGCGGAGTAATGCAAGTGAGGGTTACAGGATATAGGGTGTAGGGTATAAAAGAGTTTTCTACTCCCAACCCCTCACACCCAATCCCTAATTCCCTCCATGCCTGCTACCGCTCCTCCTAAGCGATTGCCTCAAAAGTTAATTCGCGCTCAGTGGCAACGGCTGCGAGATTTACCTCTGCCAGAGCCAGAAGACTCAATCCCGCTGCGTGTATTGGTGCAGCTTTTAGTGACGGTTGGCATCATCGCCACAGATGTTGCCTCGCTGGATGTCGCAAACTGGGCGGGGTTGAGTCTTTGGGCTGTGCCGTTGAGTATTGTTGGCGCAACCTGGAGCTACTATCGTCGTCGCAGTCGCAACGTCCCGGTAAAGTTTTGCATTGCGATCGCCATGTTGGTTGCCCTGGCGGCCTTCTTTGTGCAGTTGCTTAATGAGCCAAACGATACCCGGTTGGCGCTGGCTGAGCTACTGATTCAGCTTCAGGTATTCCACAGCTTTGACTTGCCCAGACGCAAAGATCTGGGCTACTCGATGATGATTGGGCTGATCTTGATTGGGGTCGGCGGTACGCTCAGCCAAACTCTTGCCTTTGCCCCACTGCTGTTGCTGTTTTTGGCGATCGCTCTTCCAACACTTATTCTCGACTATCGCTCCCGTTTGGGATTGCAGCCCTCTCGCAGCTTTCGCCGGATTGGAATTGACCTTTCACTCAAGCGTCTCAGTCTATTTTTGCTGGTGACCGTTGCGCTGGGGTTAACAATTTTTGCCTTTTTACCGCGTCTTCCAGGCTATCAGCTGCGGACGTTTCCCGTTAGTTCCCTCATTGAATTTGACGGCGAATTTGACACAAGCAACATCATTAACCCTGGCTATGTTCGAGGCGGCAATGGAGAAGGTACGGGTGGCGGCACAGGAGAAGGTACTGGACAAGGGCCTGGAGAAATTGATGACAACCTTTACTACGGCTTTAACAGTCAAATTAATCAGAACCTGCGTGGGGAGCTAGAGCCTCAAGTTGTAATGCGGGTTCGCTCTCAAGCAGAAGGATTTTGGCGTGTATTGGCGTTTGATCGCTACACCGGGCAAGGTTGGGAAATTTCTCGTAACAGCGAAGAGGAGATCGAGACGCTCAGACGACCCGGTTGGTCGTTGCAGTTCTACATTCCCTGGTCTGTTGCACCCTGGTTGTCAGTCAACAGTCGCACTCGCGAAGTGATCCAAACTTACACAATCATTTCTGACCTGACGAATCTGGTTCCGGTGCTGCATGAACCTAGACAGATTTACTTTCCTACCGAAGAGTTGGCGATTGATGCAGAAGGAGGATTGCGATCGCCCGTTCAACTGGTAGAAGGGGTTACCTACACCGTAATCTCAGAGGTGCCTTATCGCGATCGCACTTTATTGCAAAAGGCATCCACCGATTATCCCAAAACCATTCGTGACTATTATCTAGAAGTGCCAGAGGCGATCGCCGACCGAGTTCGCCAACGCACCCAAGAAATTTTGGCAGCAGCCCCTAATACAGTTACTGCTCCATCTGAGCAAGCTCTTTATCTGGCTCAATACCTTAAGCAGAACTACACCGTTCAACCAGAGTTGCCGTTTCTAGAAGAAGATGAGGATTTGGTAGAAGCCTTCTTGTTTCGTTACCAGGGTGGCTACCCAGATCACTTTTCGACTACTTTAACGATGATGCTTCGATCGATTGGCATTCCAGCAAGACTGGCAGCCGGATTTGGTCCAGGAGAATACAACCCCTTTACTGGGTTTTACGTTATTCGCAACACTGATGCCTATACGGTCACGGAAGTTTTATTTCCAGGTTATGGCTGGTTTGCCTTTGACCCAATTCCCGGACATGAAGTGGTGCCGCCTTCGATCGAAGACTATCAAGTGTTTAGTGTTTTGAAGCAGTTTTGGAACTGGGTTGCCGGATGGCTACCCTCCCCAGTCTCAGGGTTGCTCAATCAACTGTTTGGTTGGATTGCCAGCAGCCTTGGTGGACTGATTCGCTGGGTCGTTTCGCTCTTTTCTAGAGGATGGGTGGGGCTGCTACTGGGATTGGCAGTAGTCACAGGACTCAGCTTCCTAGGCTGGCTCAGTTGGAGTGGTTGGCGGATGTTGCGCTACCGTTATTGGCTGACTCGGCTTCCGCCAATGGAGGCAATCTATCAACAAATGCTGCATTGGTTGGCGATTCAAGGTTTTCGCAAACCATCAACTCAAACTCCACTTGAGTATGCCCGTCAAATTCAACCTCACCATTCGCCTAACCATGCCACAGTGATTGAGGAAATTTCGGATGCTTACGTGAGCTGGCGCTATGGAGGGCGATCGCCTAACCTAACGCGATTGCGTCAGCAACTCAAAAATCTGAGAAGACGGGCACCAAAACGGAAGTAATTGCTTAAATAACGAGATTAAGGGTCAATTTCCTGTTCTATTGACTGTCTGAGATTCATCAAATTGAGGGGCTTAATAAAGTACTGTCGTGCGCCTAGTTCTAGGGCACGTTTTTGCTCTGCCCGAAAGGCAAAAGCTGATATGACAATGACTGGAATGCGCGAAAACATAGAGCTTGCCTGAAGTTGCTCCAGCAACAAATAGCCGCTGATATCAGGAAGTTTTAGATCCAGCAGAATCAGGTCAGGCTGAAAATCTATCACGATTTGTAAGAAATCAAGACCTGTGGCAATACTACTCACTACATAATCATGGTGATCAAGATAGTCCTCCATTAGTTGTCGATTTGCGTCGTCGTCCTCAACCAATAGAATCCGTTTGCCCTCAGCTTTTGGCATTTGAGGATTTGTCATCTTATTTGAAATAGGTGATAGCTTTTTCCTTAAGGGGTTTGTAAGGGGCAGCTTACATTCTCAAAATATTTAGAGAACAGCATTGCAGTTATCTTAAAAGATAGCTCTTAACTTGAAAACAGAATCACCTCTAAATGCTTAATTTAAGTAGAACACTCCACTTATTTAACCCTTTATTAACCTTAAAAGTTTAGCTAAAGAAAGTCCGAAAAGTGCAAATATCCCCTGGGAGGGCATAGCATTTAGTAGATCGAACTTGAAATAGATAGACTGAGAGTTCTTGTCTGATTGCTATTCACCTTACATACTTATAGGTTGCAAACTAGACTTCTCAAACATCCTCATCACCTTTAAAAGTCCAGACAGTTCTTGTAGTTCGACATAATAGAAGTTAGCAACTTCCATATCGGTCATGATGACTCAATCTAAAGTAGTTTCTAGGCGAGTAGTTAGGTTTGCGATCGCCCTGCTGACAACCGCAAGTTTGGTTAGTCTATTTGCCCTGATGCCTGCGCCAGAGTTTGCTGCTCAGCAGCGGCAGTGGTCAGCGCAATGGGGTGGACAACCTGCGATCGCCCAGCAAATTCCTGGTGGGTTACCTGGTGCAACTGAACCCTGGCAGCAGGTTTACCAACTCATCCCAGAGTTGCCACTAGAAAATCATTACGTCAATGCCCGCACGGGAGACCCTAGCCCTAACAATACGCTAGTCAGTCGATTGATTCGCTATCACCTCTATACCAAGAGCCGTCCACCCAACTATCGGCTTGATTGGAAACTGACAATGGCAGACTACTTGGGTGAAAATGACTGGGTACGAGCAGAACTGTACCCTGGTGGAGATACTCTAACCGTTAATCCAATGGAGGGTGATGTGGCTGTAATTCGCAGCCTCAATCGCGCTCAGAGAGACGCTTTGGTTAACGCATTGGTAACTATCTTTAGCAGTGAAGCGAGTACGACGACGGCTCCTGGGCTTCCTGCCGGTTCAGAAGAAGTGACTCCGACGCCTAACCCCAGCAATAACCCAACGATCCTTCAACCTCGTCCGGGAGATGCCCAGCTGTTGCTGCCCTAACCAACGAGTTGCTCAATACAGATACGTACAGTGCTATAACGATGGCCCGTCAAGTAAAAAGTGGCTCTGGCTGGCGGCTAGGCTGGGATGCTGATGCCTCTGAGTTTCGGGGTTTAGTTGGAGGAGATGATTGGGCAATTGAGTTGACTGAGGCAGAGCTAAATGATTTCTGTCGTCTGGCTGCAAAGTTAGCAGAAGCAGTGAGCCGCATTGCGGAAGAACTGATGGACGAGGAAAAGGTTAGCTGTGAGGTTGAAAGCGATTTGCTGTGGCTAGAGGCAGAGGGGTACCCTCAAGCTTTTAGTTTGCGTTTAATGTTGCTTTCGGGTCGTCGTGCAGAAGGATACTGGTCAGAGCAGGCTGTACCTGCACTACTTCAGGCAACTCAGGTCTTAAAAGTCTTTTGAAACTCTCCCTGAGCGCTGCCCAATGCCCATCATTATGCTATGCTTGTTAAGCGACATCGGGGCGTAGCGCAGCTTGGTAGCGCACTACTTTGGGGTAGTAGGGGTCGTGGGTTCAAATCCCGCCGCTCCGATCGCAAAAGAATCCATCCTCTGGGGTGGATTCTTTTTTGCGAAATTTTTCCCTCTAAAAGAAATCGCGCAGCCAGGGATGGGAGCCTGTAAATAGCTGGGTTGCGGTGGCGATCGCTTCCTCTGTTGCTTCTAACTGCCCTAAAAACTGTAGCTCGTGCGGCGAAAACAAGCCTGTGTAGAGGGGCGCTAAGCTGCGAATGTCTAACCGCAACTCCCCTTTGCCCCCTCGGGTGACAGTCCCTTGTCCATTGGCGACTGAAAGAATAAATTTGCCGCTGTTGTCCGGCAGCAATTCATCTTGAACGTCCAGATGCAGTTCAGCTTCAGCCGTAGGGGGATAACCCCGCTTCTCTAAGGCACTGGTTATATTCACAATCCGCAGCAGCCAGCGGTCAGACTCGTGCAGTTTGGCGAATTGTTCTGGCAGCAATAGGGTAAGCGGGTCAATAATAGAGCTGCGCCACCGCACTTTTTCAATCTGGGAACGGTGGTTGGCTAAAAACTTCCAGAAGCTGTACCCGGCCGATGGTGTGAGGACTGCCCAATCTAGCACCACTAGGGTAGCACTGTGGTTGATTTGCTTTTGACTAAAGATGATGTGGCCTTCAGGCTGAGCGGTTTCTCCAAACAGGTAGGCATAAACTGCTTCTGGGGCATCGGGTTTGAGAATTTCCTCCCAAACGGCAGGATGCCGATCCAGGTTACCGTTGTTTGTCTGGGATTGCTGCTGACTAAGCACTTGAAATACTTCAGCAGTTGGAGAATGAATTGGTTGAATGGGTAGCAGCGATCGCTCCTTCACCTGAATGGCTTTAGCCGGAATTTCCCAGGTGCAAAAGCTGCCACCTTGCTCATAGCCAGCTTTGCGGTAAAGCTGCTGAGCTGCTGGATACAGTGCCGAAAGAGCCGCTCCGTTAACATGCAGGTCTTGCAAAGTGTGCTGCATCAGGGCGATCGCTGCACCTGAGCCGCGATACTCCGGGGCAATGCCAACCGCCGCGATGCCAACCATTGGGACTCGCTGGTTGCCAAACCACTGTCCCATTGGCAGAGTTGCCAGTCCACCTGCTAGTTGCCCTGAAGCTCGCAAAGCGCGAAAGTTTTCTAGCCCAACTCGCTTGAAGTAAGTCTCACTGCTACCCGGTGGACTACTAAAGCACTGTTCTAAAATTGCTCCTAGCTGCTGAGCATCTTTGGAGTCAGTCAGAGTTCCGTATTCAAACTGCGATCGCATTAGAACGCCTCTTGAGTTCTACAGCCATCCAACTATAGCTGTAGCTACCAAAGCTACCAAGAAAAGAGGGAGTAGAGCTTTGTCCTGCTCCCTCTTTTCTTTAAGTTCTTACTGCTGTGCTCTGGCGACGGTGAGCGCTCCACTGGCTAGAGGGTCAACTGCAACCCAACCATTGGCAGTGAGTTGTTGCGCCTCAAAGTGTAAGTGTGGACCGGTGGAGTTACCTGTGCTGCCCACCCAACCAATGACGCTGCCTTGTTCAATCCAGGCTCCAGGTTGTACGGCAATGCCAGACAGGTGAGCATAGAGGTTGCGGAGTGCTACGTCCTGATTTTCTAGCACAACGGTTAGACCGTAGCCGCCCATGTAGTCGGCAACGGCAACCCGACCGGACACAGCAGCAACTACAGGAGTACCTTGTGGTGCGCCCAGGTCAACCCCTGCATGGAAGCGGCGATCGCCCGAAATGGGGTGGATGCGCCAGCCAAAGGCAGAAGTTAGTGCTGCCGGAATGGGGAGCGGAAACGCCAGCCCGATTCTACTGAATTGCTGACTCACGGCAGTGGTGACGGAATAGCCTGTGAAGCGTCCTGGTGCAACAGCACAGTTGATGCTGCCTGTAGACGCTGCCAGCACTGCAAAGGGATTTTCAGCTTCAGGTTTTTGCCAGTTTGCATACTGCAGAGGGGCGATCGCATTGACCTTGCCAAACCCTTTATCTACTCCTTCTAAGGGTGAGGACTGTCCCAGGGCGATCGCCCGTGTCGGGTCGGCGATAGACATGCTAGGAACAGTGATGTCTGGCAGGGCTGCTGAGTTAGCTTCTAGATTGGGTTCACCATTCAGTGATTCCATCCTTTCAGACGAAACCTCAGTTGAAGGCATTGGTATAGTCTGCTGGGCTTGCTCAAATTCGCTAGCAGACAGATAAGTCTGTCCTAGAAACATGGAGTCAAAAACAGCAGGAATGGTGGTAATGCCGACTTTATTCAGCAAGTTGTCTAAGGTCGAACCTACGACACGGTCTAGTTTAACCTCACCCCAGCGCTCAGCACTCGGCTTGTGGAGACCTACATCTGCAGATGCCGTTTCTTCAGACTCAATTTCTTGAGAGAAACTGTTCTCTGTCGAGAGAGCAATGGGTTCTTGAGAAACTTGACCCAGTTGCAGCTTCTCCACCTTGGAACTTTGAATCAAGTTGATGGTCTCGTTCGCCGCATTTGAGACGGTGAGCAGCGAAGCAAGCTGCTGGTCAGGTGTAAGGGTGGAGGGGGTAGCAGCAAGCTTGATTCCGCTCAGGTTGACGAAAATTTCCGTTGAGCTGTCTGCTGCCGGAGTCACAGCAGGAACCAGACAGCGATCGCCCTGATACCCAGCCAACCCAGGAGGCAGGGTCCGAGCGCCAATATTGGAATAGCCTGCAACTGGATAGCTTAAGGGGGCAAGGGTCGTGGGTGCTTGAGCGATCGCATCACTTTCCGCTGTTTCGGTCTGTGGCTGCTGAATCGCTACTGCTTCGATTTCTGCAATTTTGGTGAGAACTTGCGTTTGGATTTCTGTGGGTAGAGCAGGATGCTGGGCCACCTGACGCGCCTGGTCAAACTCCCCTACTTCAGCGTAGTGAAGTGCTGAGATAACTAGGTTTTGGCGAAATTCTGCCTCGCGTTCGGGTTTATCTTGCTCAACGATTGCTTCTAGTTTCCCTGCCAGTTCTTGTCTTGCGGTTTCTAGAGCTACAGCATTGGCGATCGTCTCTGCTTCTGCTGGCTCAGCAATTTGAGTTGTCTCAGCTTCTGCCGGTATAGAACCAGCATTTGTCTCTGTGTCAGTGCCAGAGTTGGTATCGCTCTGACTGCCGCCCGATTCTGCTGGTGAAGTTTCTCCAACAGTACTGTTCTGGTCAGCAGACGGTTCAGCTACAGGAGCTACATCTGCTGCACTTGCTGAAGTCGGTTCAACTCTGATTTCTGTCAAAGCAGGCGGTACGACTACTGTCTCTGGCGGTGCAACCACTTCAGGCTGAATCAGCGGTGCAGCATTAGTCTGAACTGTTGAGTCGCTACTTTCTGCAGGTTGAGGGGGAGAAAAGTTGGCATTTGGGTTAGCCAGAAGGGGTAACGCATAGCTTTCGAGCATCGCAGAGGTTACAACAGCCGTTGTAAGGCACTGCCCGATGGGTCTAAAAACTTGCTTCATTAAGAACAAAAAGTAACGCCGCACAGCAATACAAGGGGGGTGAGGGTTGCACTTGCTGACTCAAAGCCATTGCTCAAAGTTTCACAAGTCCTCAGAATGTCATTTCGGGGCTGAATGACCTGAATCCGGTTAATGTCAGCATTCAATTCTGAAAACCGTTGAGCAAAGAATTTGAACCGCAACGCTACCATAACTCTTCCGCCACACGATAGAGTTTGAAGTTTGAGTAAAGACGCTACGGTGTAAAGCGATCGCATCGTTTGAACAGCTGTTCAAACAGCTCGCCATTTCGCTTTTTACCCTGTCTCCTCATCACCTATGTCTAGCCCAACCATTCAAACTGACTTACAAGACGTGTGGCTCCCAGATGAGCCAGATGCCGTTTTCTCGGCTTTGCTACCCGCACTCGGAAAGGTCCTAGAGTGCGATCGCTGCTTTCTCTATCTCCGCAACCCAGAAAGCAAGATGGGCATGGTGCCTTACTGCTGGATTCGCAGCGACGAAATTCCCACCGTCCTAGACTCAGATTGGAAAGCTGAGCCAGAGTCTTTACCTGAAGAAGACCCGCTCTTTGCCGCGGCCCTCCGCACTGAAGCATCCGTTTTTGTCGAAGACGTAGAAACTGCTGACCCCAAAGTGGTTAATGTGGCATTTGAGCAGCGAGAATTTGGTCATCGCGCCCTGATTCACGCTCACCTTTGCCAGGATGGTCAGCTATGGGGCATTTTGCAGCCTTGCGTGTTTGGGCAGCCGAGAGTGTGGACAGATTTAGACCACACGGTGATCGATCAGGTTGTACAGAAAATTACGCCTCTGGCGATCGCCTACATCCAAACTGCTGCAACTGAGTCCGAAGCAGAGATTTGATATAGACGTAACATCCTGTATTGACCTAATACAGAATTGACCTAATACAAGCGGCTAAGAACGTAATCCGCTAGATTAATCAGTGTTTGGCGAGATTCTGAATGAGGCAAGTCACTCAAGTGTTGAACTGCCGCATGAGCGTGCTGAGCAGCTAATTCGCGAGAACGCTCAATTCCCTGGCTGTCTTTGATTAAGGCGATCGCCTGCTCTAAATCTCCATCCTGAGCAAACTCTCGCTCAATTAAGGACTCCAGATAGGGCTTTTCTTCCAAGGCATAGAGAGCAGGTGCAGTTAGATTGCCGCTCTTTAAATCAGACCCAGCAGGCTTACCCAAAGATTCTATCGAACCCGTGAAATCTAAAATATCATCCACAACTTGAAACGCCAAACCAATATGACGACCATAACTATATAGATGCATCGCTAGCTCAGCAGACACACCGCTCAACAGCCCCGCTGCTTTCGCGCTATTAGCAATCAGAGAAGCCGTTTTGTAATAGCTTTTCTCTAAATACGCCTCAATCGATAGGTTTGCTTCAAAGCAACTCAAGCCTTGGAGAATCTCACCCTCTGCCAAGTCCATGATTACTTCAGACAGCAGTTTCACAACTGCCAAATTATCCAAATTTGCCAGATACCAGGAAGACTGAGCAAACAGAAAATCTCCTGCAAGTACCGCAACTCGGTTGCCAAAACTACTGTGAACCGTCGGCACACCGCGTCTTACATCAGACTCATCTACCACATCATCATGTACCAGACTGGCAGTGTGAATCATCTCGGTAATTTCAGCCAACCGACGATGCTTAGGAGAAATATCTTGTTCAGGCATCGTAGCGCGAGAAATCAGCAGAACGATGGCGGGTCTGAGGCGCTTTCCTCCTGCCCCAAACAGGTGTTCTGCGGCAGCATACAAAATAGGATGACGTTCACCAACCAGGTTTTTCAAATTTTCTGTGAGCAGGCGCAGATCCGCTTCAACTGGTGAAAAGAGAGAGGTCGCTGAGGTCATGAATGAGCCGCTTCAGGCGTTAGATTACAAAATTTTACATATCTTAGCTCTATTCTAAGGCAAGCCTTCTGCATCTGAAAGAACAAAGTCTGGGTTCTAGAGTTTTCTATCTCCTGGAGGGGATTTCAGAATATTGATAGCAGTAAGAGTCTACCCTCAAACGGCTAATCAGGCTAATTAGAGTGTGTTACTAGTTCCCTTGCTCGGATTTAATCACATCTGAGTTAGCAGTGAGCTTTATATAAGTGCTCGTTATAAGCAGTTTGTTTTGTCCTAGTTCGATTGCGTCTTTTATTTCGGATTGGAGTTGATGTTCGACAGATGTTTTACAACTCCCCAAAGCAGTATTTTAATAAGCATAAGTACTTAGCAAAAATGTTCTTAGGAACCCGGCTGTCCCAGTCCAGTTTTGATTGTCTAACCTTGTGAAAAAGCCTATTCCAGCCTCATGTAGATTTATTAAGTCTATGAAAGAATGCCCTATTGAAAACCAAAATCCTGTGCTAGGATTTTTATAGAGATTTAAAAGTTTTCAAACTTAACGCGAATAGGGCTACGGCAATTTTGAAGTAGCGGCAAGGGTATAAGGAGTTCTAATTTTGCGCTCCTCTTGCTGTGCCTATCTACTTTCCAATTAAAGCTAGCCAGGTTAGTTCATCAATTATCCAGATTTGGATTGCTGCTGGCAGTCTGAAATGGCTGTTCTCTCGGAACGAGTCTCCTGTTAGATGTATCCTTTAGGTTGCATCCTGCATGGCATGGCTTTGGGAGGACGGAGACAAAATATCTAATTGAAAGCGCAGAGCTTAGGCTTTGGCTTAATTTTGTTTAGTTTGAACTCTGACTTTACTAGGCTGCTAATTATGACGTACAACGGTATTCCATTCATCATCCCAGTCTTGGCAGCAGGCTACCTTCTAGCGGTTTATCTGCTGCTGATGCTTGTACAACGCTTACAGGCTTGAGTACTCTGCTCATCTCAGCACTGCGCTGAGTAAGGGTTGTGCCGTGCATTCAGGAGGCGGGGCGATCGCCGTCACTCCTCTTAAGACTGGACATTTATCGCAACTATCTAGGGGTAGATTATACACCAATTTGTTCTCCTCGTACAGATGTACGATAGCGTTGCTTCAGCATCATGCTGACCTGCGTTAGACTCTGACTGTCTCAGTCAGGTTCACTTGCTCAACAAGAGGCGTACAGCCTAACCACTGAACTGAAACCTGCCTGAAATGATCGGGGTTGCCACTGACACAAAAGCGAGTTGGCAAAGGTGGGCGAGTGCTTTTTAGCCCTAACAGGTCTAGCTCTTGAGCGGCAGCAGCCACTACATGCACAGCCGGATCAACGAGCTGAACGGAGGGCGGCAGAAGAGTTCTTAAGATTGGCGAGAGATGAGGATAGTGGGTACAGCCGTACACGAGCGTGTCGATGTTTTGCTCTAGTAGGGGCGTGAGATATTCCAGTGCGATCGCTCTAGTGTAGGGAGTGTGAATCTGGTTTTGCTCAATCAGCGGCACAAACTCTGGACAACCTACTTGCCAGACTTGAACCGTGCTGTCTGCTTCTAAAATTGCCAGACGGTAGGCATTACTGGCTGTGGTTGCAGGTGTCGCAATTACGCCAACGCGCTTGCCTTGCTGAACAGCAGCCCGTGCCCCTGACAAAATTAGGCGCAGAATTGGCACTTCGATTTCAGCACAGAGCTGATCAATCGCGATCGCATCGCTGGTGTTGCAAGCGACGACGATCATTTTCACGCCTTGCTGACACAGCCAGGTCAGAATTTCTCGGGCAAACTGGAGAATTTCTGCCGCAGAGCGATTGCCGTAGGGCACTCTCGCAGTGTCGCCCACATACAAAATCGACTCGTTGGGCAACTGGCGATACATTTCTCTCAGGACAGTCAGCCCCCCTACCCCGCTGTCAAATACACCAATTCTGGCGCGTTGAGAATTGGTTCCCAGATTTGCTAGAGGGTCGATTGGAGAGCGCTTGGAACCAGCCAGAGAGTGAATGCCGAGTTGGGAGTCTGTTGCTTCAGAGCAAGGATGGGTTTTAGAAGAGTTAGACACAGGGAATTAAACACAGAAAAAGCTGTGAACACAGTAAAGCCTACAGTTAAAAGTTGTAAAGCTTTATCTAAAAGTTTTGCTGAACATAGAGAAGAATGCCACGGGCGATCGCTCCTGCCATCTGGCTACGGTATGCCGGATCACCTAGACGTGGGGCATCATCGCGCCCCGTCACAAACCCAGTTTCTAACAAAACTGCTGGCATAGAAGTATTTCGAATAACATAAAACCTCGCCTGCCGTACTCCTCGATCCGCTGAGCCTGTATTTTGCACCATACTCGCGTGAATAACTTGTGCGAGTCGCAAACCATTATTCGAGTAATAGTAAGTTTCTATGCCATTCACGTCAGGGCGGCTCATGCTGATGGCGTTAGCATGAATACTTACAAACAGGTTGGCGTTGGACCGTTCAGCAATCTGGACACGGGGTTCTAGATCCAGGTCACGATCATCCTGTCGAGTCAGCACAACTTGAATGCCTTGTTGCTCTAGCAGAGAGGCAACTTCCAGGGCGATCGGCAGCACAATATCTTTCTCGCGGATACCGTTAATGCCAATTGCACCTGGATCGGGACCGCCGTGTCCCGGATCGACTACCACGACAATGCGACTGTTGGGTACACCTGGCAAATCAGTGGGTGGATAGCCAGCACGGGGAGGCGTAACAGGAATTGGATTGCCACTAGGGGGGCGCTGACCTGCCCGTTGCAGTTCCAATGAAAGCAATTGTTGGCTGGGCTGATTGACTCCGCTAATGTTTACGCCAGCGGCAGGCTGCACCGAAATCACAACGGTGTCGTTGTCCTCTTGCCGTAGACGAACTCGTCGCAACGGGCTGCTCGCGTCTAATTGAGGACTGTCGACGTTATTAGCAAGTCTTGCATTCGGAATCGTAATTTGATAATCGGCCGTTGCTCGATCCCATCCGGATGTAAAAGTTAGTGGTTGATTCGCCTGAATCAACAGTTGAGAGTTGTTGCTTAGTTGAATGCCTTCGATAGTGGCAGGTTCTGCGGGAGCAGCTTGGGCAACGGGGGGGGCAACACTGGGGGGTTCGTCCTCTCTAGCAAAGCCGCTGGTCGGAATCAGCACAACTCCACCAAATTCGCTGGCTGTGGCTTCCCAATCGATGTTTGGATCGGATAGCTCAAGGGTGACTCTGGCAGTGGGTGGGTCAGATTCAAGTTGACTGATTTGAATTTGCTCTACGCCAAAACGACCTACCGGAATTTCGGCTGCCAGTTGAGATGAAACTGCCGTGTTTTCCAGGTCGAAATAGAGTTCGCGACGGTTACGACTGCGATCGACTTCAATTTCTGGTACTGCCCCGCTGGTGCGAAGGAAAAACCCATCAGGGGTCACTCGCACATTTTCTAGCTGAGTGGCTGCTCCTGAAACCGATGGAGAACTTTCTTGAGGGGTAGATTCACTGGGAGGCTGAGTGGTCACTGAGGGAGGAGATTCAACTCGCTCAGGTGTTGGCAGTTGCACGGTCCATTGGGTGGGTGTTGCTCCTCGTACCTGCACCTGCTGTGGGTCGAGCGTGTATCCAGGGTCAAGCTCAATCACAATACGGGCAGTCTGTGCATCAAATTGTCCAACGCGGACCTCGCGCACTCCACCGCCTACAAGCTGACTCAAGTTTGAGTTGCCCAGGGTGGTTCCTGGCAGGTCGATCACTAACCGAGTTGGGTTAGAAATAAGTTGCGCCCTGGGCTGCACGCCGCTATCTGTAGTGAAGACGAGCTGATTCTGACTTGGATTAAAGCGCCAGAATTGCAGTCGAGCCGCCTCTGCTGGAGAAGCGATAATCAAAGCGCCCACAATACCCAGAAGACTGGGAATTATTCGTTCAAATCTCACGGTCTCAGGTTCTCCTCGTTGCTCTAGTCTCGTCGCTTGGATAGAGACGGTCGGTGTCTTAATAGGTTATTTAACGGTTGCTAATTGTCGTTGTTGGGGGATCGCCTCCGCTAATGTGTAGGAGTAGCTGAGGAACGGTTTGTAGGGGCGTTGGTGAGGGGCTTGAGTTGGGCGATCGCTCTACCTTAGCAATTTCGCAATCAGATTCTGAACTATTTGGGATTTTAGAGTTTGGGATTTTAGAGTTACGATTTTCGATTGCAAAAGTTTTAATGAATTGGTGTTCTGACAATCTATCTGACGCACTGCTCTTTGACAAACTAGTCTGAAAGCGCAGTTTTCATCGTTAGAGTGAACTTAACCCGTAGCTAGCAATCGATTCATGTCGTAGCTGAATATACAGCATGAAACGGAGTTGGGAAACCGAATGCTAGAGTCTCGTCACTTCAACAGATAAATCAGTGCTGGCAAAACATTGCAATGATTGTGCTGCTAGCGTCAGGTGAGTCAAGGTAAGTCACTAGTATTCCCAAACCTATTTCCGCTCAATCCGGAAAAAGATTGCGACCCTTTAAGGATCGCAGTCTCTAAAAATCAGGTATTGCTATTGTTGCCTCTATTGCTTCATGCCCAATAGCTCTTGGGGCGATGCTAGCAGCTTGATTTTGACTGAGAGAATTTCTGACTGAGCGTTCAGCACAAATAGCCAGTTAACATTCACGCTAAACACAGGGGTTTGTACTTTGCCCGTGATTTTGTAGTGAGTTCCGTCCTCCAGGGTCTCGAAGATGCCCTGACGCGGATGAAACTTCATTCCTTTTGCTTCTGCTTGTAGATAATTGGCGATCGCCTCTCCTCCGACCTGGTCTTCATCAAACGGAGGATGCATCACCCCATCTATGGCAAATAAAGCAGCCGTTGCCTGAAAGTCTGTTGAATTTAGAGTCTCAAAATAGTGATAAATGACTGGTTCTGAGATACCTGAAATAGTTTGTTCAGTGGGTGAGATTGTCTCAGGCTTAACAGTCATTGCCAAGGCTCCTCAAAGTTTTTCCAGTTAGGGCTTTATATACAGCATCTTGGTGCTGAGCATTAAGGCAAAAATATCAGACGGAATAGGCGATCGCTTGCTCCATCCGAGAGATCTTGCTAAGAGATCTTGCTAATCTCACGACTCTTAACCGCATTTTGGTGTTGATGCGATCGCAGTTAAATCGAACCCTAATCAACCAACGGAGTGACAAACGCTAGCTTAGTATTAGCGCTGAGAATCCCATAGAAGTGGCTATTAGCGTTTAGCCAAGGGCATAACCTGAAGCTACTCGTTATGAAACATTTGCTTGCAACGTTACAGATCAGACGCGTCTAGAAGAATTATGGATTTAAACAGCCCTACTCCTGTCGCTCCCCCGGCTGTGGACTGCGCTTCCATCAAGCAAACAGCTCTGGATTTAGGCTTTCATAAGGTAGGAATTGCTGCTGTAGTGCTAGCACAAACCACCGACAGTCCAACGACAAAGCCTCTAGATGCTGCAAGTAATGAGGCTTTAGACCGCTGGTTAGCGCAAGGCTACCAGGCAGAGATGGACTGGATGAAAAATCCCAAACGGCAAGACATTCATCGGGTTATGCCCACCGCAAAGTCGGTCATCTGCGTGGCGCTGAACTATTACACTCCTCACGTCCGCCCGGACGGTGAGGAATATGCCAAAATTTCTCGCTATGGTTGGGGACGAGACTATCACAAGGTGATGCACAAAAAGTTGAAGGCGCTGGCCATCTGGCTAGAGGCTCAAGCTGAAGGGGTTCAGGCTCGACCTTACGCCGACACAGGTCCCGTTCAAGACAAGGTCTGGGCAGAAAGAGCCGGAATCGGCTGGATTGCCAAAAATAGCAATGTGATCACGCGGGAGTATGGCTCCTGGGTGTTTTTGGGAGAAGTGTTGACTAATCTGGAATTAGAAAGCGATCGCCCTCACACTCAGCACTGTGGCACCTGCACTCGATGTATTGAGGCTTGTCCTACGGGAGCGATCGCCCAACCTTTTGTCGTCGATGCCAACCGCTGCATTGCCTATCACACTATCGAAAACCGTGCTGAAGAATTGCCAGAGGCGATCGCGCCTCAACTCCAGGGCTGGGTTGCAGGTTGTGACATCTGCCAAGACGTTTGCCCCTGGAATCAGCGCTTTGCCCAACCTACAGATGTAACTGAATTCCAGCCATATCCCCAGAATGTATCTCCAAAACTGATAGAACTGGCTGAACTTTCTGACGAGGAATGGGATCAGCGTTTCCCCGCGTCTGCCCTCCGTCGCATCAAGCCTGCAATGTTGAGGCGGAATGCAAGAGCAAGTTTGGGAGACTATTGAAGTTGATTTTTGTGCGCTTTCACTAGTCTCCCATCTATGAATTTTCTTCCCCGATCGCAGGTAGATGATTTAAGCTAGCTGAAAACCCTCGTAATTCTAGTCAAATTGTGCTTAAGCGTATTTCTTTGCTTTCCTTCCTGGTTCTAGCTGGTCTGTGGGGCGCTGCTCGACCAGTATATGGACAGGCTTTAGTTCCCCACATTGTGCCTTTAGAGGTTGAGCAGCTTGAGCAGCAGGGCTTGAGCTTGGCTCAAGAAGCAGCACAGCTTGCACAGTTTCAGCAGTATGAACCAGCGTTGTCCAGAGCGCAGCTTGCCACTCAATTGGCTCCCGAAAATGCTCAGATCTGGTCATTGTTGGGAAGTCTCTACCTGACTCCCGAAACGCTAGATCTAAACAAGGGTATTTCGGCTTTGCAGCGGGCGCGGCGGCTGGACCCAGAGAATGCAGCAATTTTGTTTGCGCTTGGCTCAGCTTACTTTCAACTAGAAGACTACAACCGCTCGGTGGAATACCTGCGGTCGGGGTTGGCGCTTGACGCGGAAGTGCCAGGTGCGCTGTTTGACCTGGGCAATGCCTACTACAAGCTAAATCAGTTTGACCAGGCGATCGCCCAATACGAAAGAGCAGTAGAGCTAGACGAGGCTTTTTGGCCTGCTACAAATAACATTGGCTTGGTTCTGTATGAGATGGGCGATGTTGAAGGGGCGTTAGAAAAATGGCAGGCAGCCTTAGAAGTTGATGCAAACCAGCCAGAGCCTCAATTTGCGATCGCCGTCGTGACTTACGGTCAGGGCAATGTAGAAGCGGCCGTTCAGCAAGCAGAAACCGCTCTCCGCCAAGATGATCGATACGCCGATGTAGAATTTTTGCGAGAACAGCTTTGGGGCGATCGCTTGCTCAACGATACTCAAGCCCTCCTGCGACTGCCTCAACTTCAGGCGACTTTAGCTCAACTCAGCGGCACTAGTGCAACGACCGTCGAAATTGTGCCAGGTGGAGCTATTCCTGTACCCGACGGTACAGTGCCCAACCAGTCTACTCCTCCCCAGTAATACTATTCCTATAAGAAAGGGCATCCCGCGCTGCGGGATGCCCTTTCTTAAGAGCTATTTGTACAAAGAGAGGGCGTGGGCTTAGCCCACGCCCTCTCTTTGTAAGAGAACACTAGCCCACTCTCGGACGAGTTACAGGCTGGCGAAATAGTGAACGGAAGTCAGCATCGCGATCGCCCAGCGTTTCATAGAAAAAGAACGAAACGCCGGCAAACTGATGCTCTCGGACAGCCTGTACCTGAGTTTGAATTTGCTCCATGCTGACCGGACGATTTCTCAACCCAGTCAAAACGCCAATACCAACAGGAATGTGAGATTTGGCAAGCTGAATTTCTGGACGCTGTAGCTCACTCGTAAACCGCTCAAAATCATCTCGATAGACCTGAACGATTAGCTCTTCGATCAGCCCTCGCCGCTCCCAAGTGAACCAATCCTGCAAGTATGTTTCGTAGGCAAATTCCCAGGGGTTAGGCGACAAAGAAACGATAGCGCGTGGCTTTTGCGCTTTGACCGTGCGGAAAACCTCGGTCATCAAGCTAGTAATCTTATCTGCTCGCCATCTGACCCACTCTAAATCATGAGGATCATTAGGCGGCAAACTGCCCCCATGTTCCTGCTGGTAAAGCCGCACGGTGTAGGGGTCATACCCTAGCTCCACGGGCATACCAAAGTGATCATCAAACTGAATCCCGTCTACATCGTAGTTGGTGACAATTTCGTTAACCAGATCCAGCAGCATTTGCCGCACTTCTGGGTGAGTCGGGTTGAGCCAAACTCGCGGGTGAGTTCCTTCGTAGATGATTTGACTGCCATCTAGCCGATTTGTCACCCAATCAGGATGACGGCTAACCAAATCGGAGTCTGCGGGTGCCATCAGCCCAAACTCAATCCAGGGAATCACGGTCATTCCACGCCGATGACCCCGAATGACGGCTTCAGCCAACATGTCTCTTCTAGCAAGTCCTGGATGCGGATCAATCGATCGCCCCACGACTCGTTCTGCCACCCGACTGGGGTAAAGTGTGTAGCCCCAATTCCAAACGGTGGGATAGATCGTATTAAAGTTCAGCCGCTTCAATCGCTGAATTGCTCGCCCCAGGTTTTCTCTGGAGAACAAAACATCGCTGTCAATGTTGGTTAGCCAGACTCCGCGCAGTTCTGTTGTGGGAGAGGTGAACGGAAGGGTAGATTGAGCGCTAGCCGGGGGCAAAGAATGTCCAATCAGCGCCACTGCCAGTCCCACCCCTAAAAGAACTGTCAGCCACAGCCGGCGATACCCGTTCAAGTTGTCATCCTCACTCTTAAATCTGTCTCAAGTTTGTTGTATTACTCAAGCTGACTCACGCGATCGCTCTAGAGTTTCCTAAAGTTTTCTCAATAAGTTGCCAAAATCTTGGCAAAATAGTACAAGGGTACTTACTCGTTAGGTAGCAATGCCACGATCTGATCAACAAATTTCTGATGATCTACTACGGGTTTGGAGATGTAGTCATCAGCACCGCTCTGCTTTAAAAAGTTTTCGCGATCGCCCTCCATTGCGTGAGCAGTGACCAGAATGATTGGTAAGCTAGCGGTTTGAGGATCAGCCTTCAACATCTGGGTGATTTTAATACCATCTACAGGTTTACCCTGGTAAACACTGCGAGACAGAGAAACATCCATCAGAATAATATCTGCTCCCCTAGCGTGGGCAATTTCCATGACTTCATCCACGTTCTCTGTATGCTTAACCGCTAATCCACCGCGTTTGGTCAAAATCTTGGAGAAAACACGAGCATTGATCAAGTCATCCTCCACAATTAAAACAGTTTTCATGGCGCTTTCCTTTTTAGTTAATCTCAGGATGAAGCATGTTCAAGCCCTACGGTTTGATACTACTGCGAAATTTACCTTAAACCGCTCAGCCAAGTTAGTGAAACTAGCCAACCCTTTATACCTTAATCTCTATCTTTGCAAGATATTTACACAGACCTATTGTTTGCGATCGCCTAAATTAGCTTACTGAGCTTGTAGGACAGTTACAGGACAAGTGATTCGGAATTTCAGAAGGAAAAGAACTCATGGCTAAGCAGCTTGACATGCTCCCCTCAGGACAAGTAATTGCAACCGCACTGCATACGGAGGTGCAGCGGTCGTACTTAGAATACGCCATGAGTGTAATCGTAGGTCGTGCCCTGCCCGACGTGCGAGATGGGCTTAAACCCGTACATCGGCGCATTCTCTACGCTATGCACGAATTGGGTTTGACCCCCGATCGCCCCTACCGCAAATGTGCCCGCGTCGTTGGAGACGTGTTGGGTAAATATCACCCGCACGGCGACCAGGCTGTTTACGATGCCCTGGTGCGAATGGTGCAGGATTTCTCTAGTCGCTATCCGCTGCTGGCAGGTCACGGCAACTTTGGCTCGGTAGACAACGACCCGCCAGCCGCAATGCGCTACACCGAAACGCGGCTTGCCTCCATTGGCAACGAAGCGCTGCTGACGGAGATTGGGGAAGCAACCGTTAACTTTATTGGCAACTTCGACAACTCTCAACAAGAGCCCATTGTCCTGCCAGCCCAATTGCCTTTCCTGCTACTGAATGGCTCCTCTGGTATCGCAGTAGGCATGGCGACCAACATTCCGCCTCATAACTTGGGAGAGGTGATTGATGGTTTAATTGCGCTGATCGATCGCCCCGATTTATCGGACGAACAGTTGCTCTCGCTGATTCCCGGACCAGACTTTCCCACGGGTGGGGAAATTGTCGGTACTGAAGGCATTCGAGAAGCCTACCTGACCGGACGAGGCAGCATTCCCATTCGAGGAATTGCTCAGTTTGAAGATGTGCAGGTGGGTCGAGGGCGGCACCGCCGGAATGCGATCATCATCACGGAGCTACCCTACCAGGTGAATAAAGCTGCCTGGATTGAGAAAATTGCTGAGTTAGTTAACCAGGGCAGAATCGAGGGAATCGCCGACATTCGAGATGAGAGCGATCGCGACGGAATGCGCGTCGTAATTGAGCTCAAGCGTGAAGCACAAGCACAGCGAATTCTTGACAAACTCTACAAACTCACGCCGCTCCAGAGCAACTTTGGCGTAATTTTGCTGGCTCTGACGGACGGGCAGCCTCGCCAGATGACCCTGCGCGACTTGCTGCAGCACTTCCTCACTTTTCGGGAAGAAACGCTCACTCGTCAGTACACCTATGAGTTGCAAAAAGCTGAAAGCGAAGTTCACTTACTGGAAGGTTCGCTAACTGCTCTGGAGAATCTGGATGCAGTCATTGAAATTTTGCGGAACGCGCCGGACGGCAGTACAGCTAAGCTGACGCTTCAAGAGCGATTTGAGTTTAGCGATCGCCAAGCTGACGCAATTCTTGCCATGCCTCTACGCCGTCTCACCGGGCTAGAGCGGCAAAAACTGCAAGACAATTTTGACCAACTGACTCAGCGAATGCAAGAGCTACGCGAACTGCTCAACAATCGGCGAGAGTTACTCAAGGCGCTAAAAAAAGACCTGCGTACTCTCAAGCGCAAGTACACTGACCAACGCCGTACCCGCATTCAAACCGAAGCAGAACGAGCTAAAGAATCAAAGCGTCTGGCAGAAACGACAGTTGCAGAAGTCGAGACTGAGCAAGAAGTCGTTTTAGAATTTACCCACCGAGGCTATGTCCGTCGCTTGACTCCAAGAGCCTATAAGCGACAGCAGTCTCAGGAAACTCAGAATGGCGCAACGCTAATCGAGGGAGATTTTACCGTTAAGGTACAGACTGCAACGACCAAGCAAGAACTACTGATCCTGACTCGCAGCGGTAAAGCTTATACCACTCTAGTGGGCGACATTCCCCAAACGCCTAGAAACTCCAAGGGAACGCCACTGATTACGCTTTTGCCATCGGCAGCGCATGGTGATCCAGAAACCATCATTGATCAGTTTATTGTGTCTGATGCGATCGCCAATCACGACCTGATCATGCTGACCCGTCAAGGCAGAATCAAACGCCTGCCTCTATCGGAGTTTGCTAACCTGACTGGACGTGGACTGACTGCTCTCAAACTCAAAGAGGGCGACGAGCTACTGTACGTCATTCCCGTCGAAGCCGGAGAACATCTTGTTCTGGCAACGTCAGGTGGTCGAATGCTGCGATTTGAAGTGAGTGATCAGCAGATCCCAGTTCAAAGCCGTACTGCACAAGGCTCAGCCGCAATTCGATTAGGCAAGCAGGAAAGGTTGGTTGGCTGTGTAGCACTCCAAGTCAAGGATGAAGTCTTCCTGGTTTCGGCTAACGGCTATGGAAAACGAATGCCTGTTAGCGCCTTGCGGCTCGCTAACTGTGGAGATTTGGGACTTCAGGCAATCCAGTTTGCCACTAAGACCGATACGTTAGTCGGAATTACCCCTGCGCTACCGGGAACAGATGCAACGCTGCTAACAGACGCAGATCGATTGGTGCTGTTGCCTTTAGCAAAGGTTGCGGTACAGGGCAAAGATGGCGGGGGCGATCGCCTCTTTAAGTCCAACAAGCGTGAAAAAGTCGTGACCGCAACGATTGTGTCGTCCAGAACTGATGAGCAAAGCGATGGCATGGACTCCGAAGAGTCTTAGTGAAAAGCTCTAGATGAGAAATTCTAGTTAAAGCTGCGATCGCTCGAAATCATTACTTCTGGGAAATTTGGTGGCTTAGGTGCGGGTGCATTTGAGAATAGTAAGTGTAGAGGGCAACCGCCTCTTGCTTATTCTCAACGGCATACTGCACTCTAATTCCATCTCCAAGCTGAATCACCAGACACAAACCAGAACCTTCGTCCTCTGCTCTTGCGCCGGTAAGCAGTTTCTTTTCCATGAGAAGCATGGGTCACTCCTAAAAAGCGAATGTTAAACACCAAAGTGACACCCTGATCGGTAGCTTTTTACTCAAACAGCCGAATGAGAATGATTCTTTAGAATCTCCGCCTCAATTTCCGTCTGATCAGCAAAAAATGTAGAAGCACGTAATGAATTCGATCGCATTTTGAATGAAACTAGTGGTCGGTTTGCTCAAGTCTTGGCTGGCGTTAGACTCAATTTTTACCTGCCAGAACTGTGAGACTAACTCAACTAAATTAGATTCAGCCGCTTCGTAACGCTTTCCGTAACCGGCCTTATCAAGTTGCACCCTCACAATAGCTGAATCACCTCTCAGTGTAAGCACTCATTCAGGTGAACTCGTCCGGCCATGTGTATAAGGGTTGACCCCCCTAAAGAGAGGTTTTGTCAGGTTATTCAGATAGATGCCGCTACTACTTTTCAGACAGCAAGGCTATTTTTTGAAGCAATAGGGGAAAATAAGCTGAAACACTAAACACTAAGCGTGGGTTCACTGTGGCGCAGGTTGTTCTAGAGAACGTCTACAAAAGTTTTCTCCGGCATCAAAGCAGACAAACTAGCTTTGTGGCGGCAGGCGCTCTCGTGCCGCCTGTCGAAGAAGCACTGGCTGAAACGCCAACGACCGCTTCAATGGTGAATGTCTTACGACGCATCAACCTGGAGGTCAAGGATGGCGAATTTATGGTGTTGGTGGGACCATCCGGTTGTGGCAAAAGTACTCTACTGAGACTGATTGCCGGATTGGAGCAAGTAACGGGTGGCAATATCTGGGTAGGCGATCACCAGGTCAATGACCTGCCGCCCAAGCAACGCGACATCGCCATGGTGTTCCAAAACTATGCGCTCTATCCCCACATGACGGTTTACGACAACTTGGCATTTGGGCTACGCCGCACGAAGGCAGTGCACAACTCTGCTTCATCTCAAACTCTAAATGCCGAAGCTCAAACCAATCGCTTTGCCTGGACAGAAACTTTTTTGACCACGCTTACCCGTCCCCTGCCAAAACAATTGCGCTACTGGTCGCAGCAGGAGCGGGAAATTGATCGACGAATTCGCACCGTTGCCCAAATCTTGCAAATTGAACCGCTGCTCGATCGCCTGCCAAAACAGCTTTCAGGCGGACAAAAACAGCGGGTTGCTTTGGGACGGGCAATGGCACGAAACCCTCAAGTGTTTTTGATGGACGAGCCGTTGTCTAACCTGGATGCCAAGCTCCGTACCGAAACCCGTGCCCAAATCGTCAACCTTCAGCGCAAGCTGGGTACCACAACCATTTACGTCACCCACGACCAGGTTGAAGCCATGACGATGGGCGATCGCATTGCCGTGATGAACGCCGGGCAAATTCAGCAAATTGCTGCGCCGCTAGAACTCTACAACCGACCTGCCAATCGGTTTGTGGCAGAGTTCATCGGTTCACCGCAGATGAATTTTTTGCCCGTTCAGGTCAAGGCACCGCTCCTGATAACCCATCCGCAGTTTCGGCTAACTCTCCCTCAAAGCTGGGAAACTGCACTGAGTCAATATGATGGGCGATCGCTCACACTTGGCATCCGTCCCGAACACCTGAGCCTTAGCGTTGCCGCTCCCAAAAACATTCCCGTTCGAGTAGAGCGGCTTGAAGCGCTGGGTAATGAGACTCAACTGGTCTTAAATTTAATCGAATCTGCTACTCCATCTGAGCCAACCGTTTTAAGAGCGCGAGTCGAGCCAGACCGAAGGGTCAGGTTGGGAGAAGAACTATGGCTAGCGATCGCCACCGACAAAATCCACTTATTTGACGCCCGGACGGGAGAGGCGATCACTCACCATTAGGCTACTCCCGATTCAGTTCTCCGATTTTGCACTCTCCGATCTTGCACTCTCCGATCTTGCATACACTGCACCAAAGCGCCTTTTCATCTAAAGCACTTGTAGACGAAATATGCATGAAGCTGCCCGGTAGATTGTTGCGACTTACAAAGCTGGTGGTTACATTAGTTAACAAAGGTCGGCGAACTATTGCAAATTGGAGTTCAAGTTATGCAGAACGATAACCGCAACGCATGGAACTGGGGCTTCACTCGTGGAGCCGAAACTTGGAACGGTCGTCTAGCGATGATCGGCTTCGCTTCTGCTGTCATCCTTGAATATGTCTCTGGTCAAGGTGTGCTTCATTTTTGGGGACTGATGTAGTGTCTATCCAGGCGCTGCTTGCACTGCAAGTCAGGTAATTGCAAAGCTACAAGAAAAGTGCCCCTACATTCGTGGGGGCACTTTTTTATTCCTTGGAACGTCAAATAGGGAGGTACATCTCCCTACTTCCAGACAAGTTCTTAACGGATATATTCCTTCAAAACGCTGTTGCGGTTTGGATGACGTAACTTCCGAAGCGCTTTTGCTTCAATCTGACGAATCCGCTCACGGGTGACGTTGAAGATTTGACCGATTTCTTCCAGGGTCTTCATCCGTCCGTCGTCTAGACCATAACGTAGGCGCAACACATCACGCTCACGCGGGCTCAGGGTGCCCAAAACGCTTTCCAGGTCTTCCCGCAGCAAGTTCTTAGAAACTTGATCTTCAGGGGTTTCACCATCAGACTCGATAAAGTCGCCCAGGCGAGAATCTTCTTCCTTACCGATCGGAGTTTCTAGGGAGATGGGCAATTGAGCCGACTTAGCAATAAAGCGCAGTTTCTCAATCGTCATTTCCATCCGAGTTGCAATTTCTTCCTCGGTAGGTTTCCGTCCCATTTCTTGAGAAAGCAATTTTGTAGTTTTCTTAATTCGAGAAATGGTTTCGTAGAGGTGGACGGGAAGACGAATGGTACGAGATTGATCAGCGATCGCCCGTGTAATTGCCTGACGAATCCACCAAGTTGCATAGGTGGAAAACTTGTAACCCTTTTCATGGTCGAACTTTTCAGCCGCCCGAATCAAACCTAAGCTGCCTTCCTGAATTAAGTCCTGGAAGGAAAGACCCCGGTTCATGTACTTTTTGGCGATCGAAACCACCAATCGAAGGTTTGACTGAACCATCTTGTCCTTTGCCCGACGACCTACATGCAGGCGATGCCGAAAAGCAGGGAGAGGCATATCAACCGCGCTAGCCCATTCTTTGTCGAAAGGCTCACGCTCCAGATCCTGGACAAGCTGCTCACGAATTCTTTCAAGCTCAAGTAAATCTGCAATCTTACGAGCAAGTTCAATTTCTTCGTCTGCTCTCAGGAGTCGAATTCGACCGATTTCCTGTAAATAGAGCCGGATCGAATCCTCAGTGTAGTGTTTCTTTTTTGCTTGTGCCCGACGACGGTTGGTCTTTCCTTTAGTGACCTTTCCATCCTCTTCATCAGGCTGAGCATCAAAGATTTCGTCTCGATCATCTCCGTCCTCAATCAAAAGCTCTAGCTCGCTTTCGGGCTGGTCAATGGTTTCGAGTACGTCGTTAGCCTGGGTCATGCCGCGCTCCTCATGCTCCTTAGGTCAAAAGTCAAAGGCTTGTAAAAAACAGAAGGATAACATGAACTGCCTCTTTTGATGGAGGAATGTTCATGAATTTTCTTAGACGATAGTTTGGACTCTTGCTATTCAGATTTTTAATTTAGTGTAGGCGGAGATTTCGTTCTCGCCTATACCAATCAGCAAGAGAACCAGTGCTTTGGATTTAGCACACAGTAATCAACAAGGCATACTTCTCCCAAGACATTCAGCATCGGGTAGAGGCACCAAGATGTAATTTGCCCTGCGAGTTTCGCAAAGATGTCTCCGATTGTAGCTTTTCTCACAAAATTTGCACGCCTTGATCTGAATTCTTGTTGCGAAAGGTGCTAATTGGTATCGCCCTTTCTAGAAAAGTCAGCGTTTCATAATAGTCCAGCCAGGGTGGTGTCCTAAAAATTAAACGATACTTACAAGGTTAACGAGGTTTTAGGCGGAGTTTGTTGTGATAAATAGCCTAACCAGATTCAGCCATTCTAATGAATCTCGGCAAAAAAAGGACAATAGTCTACAAAAATGTCTCAACTTAAGCTTATTTCTGCTGAGTCGTACCTGTACTGGGTTGAAGCGCTTTAAGCTGCTTAGCAAAAAGTCCGGCTCCCGTCCCAATTACAGCTAGTGAAAAGCCAAAGGTGCCTGCCCAGGATTGGTTCTCAAGCTGTAGCTGCAACTTTACCCGCTCAGGAGTTTGGAGAAATCGGTTGATATCTTCCGTTACCTCAGTTTTCCAGTCTCGTTGTGTTGGGGAAGAGCTGGTCAAAGGAATTTCGCCTGCATGGGTAAGCAAAACAACTTGATAGCCAACGTGGTAATGATGGCGGTGTAGTTGTGCCAGCTTTGCTTCGTGTAAATCGGTTAGCGCTATTTCTTGAGTGGTAGAGGCGAGAGGTCTATAGGTTGTTAGCTTACAGACTCCGTCGGAAGTCGTGTCTGCCATAAGCGAAGCTTGACGGTGACAGGTTAAGGTTGTGAAGCCACCCACACCCATCAGTACAATACCTGTCATTGAAAGCAGAACACCCAGTAGCCATACTCCCCCTGGTCGAGGAACGGAATAGTTTTTAGACTTAATTGGTTCTAGAATGACCATATTTTGAAATTTTTGAGTCAATGTCTGCTGTTGACGCTTGCTCTCCTGCGTTCTCTAAATATGGCATTGTCACTGAGGGGGACATCACACTAAGTAGATAGATGCTTAAGAAACAGAAATTTCCTTACCTTGTAGGTTCTAGATGGACAGCCCAACAAACGACTTGGGGTTGGCGGCACTTTCAGGTGGTTAATCGTAAAAATGAGGGACGTTGGGTGTTTGCTGAGATGGTTGCAGCCTGTGACCCATCGGTTCGCTTTTGGCTGAATGCAAAACAGCTTAAGGATAGGGAGTTGTGGTTGGCGGGATGGCAATCGTTGCAGGAGAGGGGAGAGGAAGAGATAAGAGATGAAGGATGAGCAAGGCTTGCTTATTCTTGGGATGATTTTGAATGTAAACTTTCAGCTTTGCGTTCAAAGTCACTCAATTGTTAAGCAATGCTGAAGAGGAAGGGAAGGTTGGGCGGTAGAATTTTGGGATGAAAAATTTGCATTTGCCTGCTGAAATTCCTGGTTGTTCCTGGAAGCGTCCGATTGGTCAGGGGTGGAAATCGCCCTATAGGGTTCGCTATGAGAGTAATTTGGACGATGGTCCCTGGCACGGAATGCCTTTGGGTGGGTTTGGGGCTGGCTGTATTGGTCGTTCTTCCCGAGGAGATTTTAATCTCTGGCACATTGATGGCGGAGAGCATGTGTTTCAATCGATGCCCGCTTGCCAATTCAGTGTGTTTGAACAAGCAGAGGAGCGGGCTGCTGAGGCTTATGCGCTCTGTACTCAATTGCCTGACGATGGAAGTTTGAGCGCGTGGCAGTGGTATCCCGATCGGGCGGAAACTAGCACGACAGGGGAGTATCATGCGCTCTATCCACGAAGTTGGTTTGTTTATCAGAATGTGTTTCAGGCGACGCTGACTTGTGAGCAGTTTTCGCCAGTTTGGGCGAAGAATTATCAGGAGACGAGCTATCCGATCGCCATTTTTGAGTGGACGGCACACAATCCAACTGACCGACCGCTAACGCTGAGCATTATGCTGACCTGGCAAAACATGGCGGGTTGGTTTACAAATATGCTCAAGTCGCCCAAGGTGCAGGTGCGGGATGACGGTAGCCCAGTTTATCAATATCAGCCGCGTTTAGGTGAGAGCAACGGCAATTTTAACCAGTGGAAAAGCGATCGCCACTTTGCAGGCTGCTTGATGGATCAGTCCGATCGCCAGGAAACACCTCAAGAAGGTGATGGACAGTGGGCGATTGCTACCCTAACAAACCCTAATGCAGAAACCTTTTACAATACTCGCTGGAACCCGGCTGGAGATGGAGCAGAACTCTGGCAGTCATTCTCTAAGGATGGTTCGCTGCAAAGTGTAGATGATCCAACTCCGGCTGCTGATGGTGAGCAGGTTGGCGTGGCGATCGCCGTTCGTTTTACTCTGGCTCCGGGTGAAAACCGAAAAATTCCGTTTGTGTTGAGTTGGGATTTTCCGGTAACGGAGTTTGCCACTGGGATTAATTATTTTCGTCGCTACACAGACTTCTTTGGAACTAGCGGCAAGACTGCCTGGGCGATCGCTCAGACTGCTCTCGACTTATACCCCACTTGGCAGCAGCAAATTCAGACTTGGCAGCAGCCGATTTTGGATGACCAGGATTTGCCCGACTGGTTCAAGATGGCGCTGTTTAATGAGCTTTATGACTTGGCTAGCGGCGGGACGCTCTGGAGTGCAGCAAGCGATCGCGATCCAGTAGGTCAGTTTGCGGTGTTGGAATGTCTTGACTACCGTTGGTATGAAAGCCTGGATGTGAGGCTCTACGGTTCTTTTGCGCTAATGATGCTCTGGCCGGAGCTAGACAAATCGGTGCTGAGAGCTTTTGCGAGAGCTATTCCGGCAGCAGACGATACGCCGCGTGTGATTGGCTACTACTACACGAATGGGGCAGAAAGTCCGATCGCCGTTCGCAAAGCTGAAAACGCTACGCCCCATGACTTGGGCGCACCCAACGAACATCCTTGGGAAAAGACTAACTACACTAGCTATCAAGACTGCAACCTGTGGAAGGATTTGGGCTGTGACTTCGTTTTGCAGGTTTACCGAAATTTTGTTTTAACGGGTAGTACGGATTATGAATTTTTGATAGAGTGCTGGCCCGCAATTGAGCGGGCGCTCGCCTATCTTAAAACCTTTGACCTGGATAACGATGGCATTCCCGAGAACTCTGGTGCGCCCGACCAAACCTTTGATGACTGGCGGTTACAGGGAGTTAGCGCTTACTGTGGCGGACTGTGGATTGCGGCACTAGAGGCAGCGATCGCCATTGGTCAACTCTTGCAGCAATCAGATCCAGCCAATCCCCAATCCCTAGCCCCCAACTCCCAATCCCTAATTTCCACCTACCAGACTTGGCTTACCCAATCCCGCCCCCTCTATCAGGAGAAGCTCTGGAACGGACAGTACTACCGTCTCGATAGTGGCAGTGGTTCTGATGTCGTGATGGCAGATCAGCTTTGCGGACAGTTTTATGCCCGCCTGCTAAAACTGCCTGACGTTGTGCCTACCGATTGTGTGCGGTCTGCTTTAGAAGCAGTTTACGAGGCTTGCTTCCTCAAATTTCACGATGGCAAATTTGGCGCAGCGAATGGAGTCAGACCAGATGGTTCTCCCGTTAATCCCAAGGACACTCATCCGCTAGAAGTTTGGACAGGCATCAATTTTGGCTTGGCTGCCTTCCTGGTACAGATGGATATGAAAGATGAGGCGTTGCAAATTACCGAAGCTGTAGTCCGGCAAGTTTATGAAAACGGGCTACAGTTTCGCACACCAGAAGCGATCACCTCTGCTGGCACTTTTCGGGCTAGCCATTATCTCCGAGCAATGGCTATCTGGCTGATTTATGGAGTTTTGCGCCGCTTTTAGTTAGGCTTAGTTTGCTGAAGTATTGGTCTTGAGCTGAGCGGCTTTCAGCTCAAGCTGCTTTTTTTCAAGCTCAAGTTGGTTTTTTTCTTGCTTCAAAGTTTCTTCAAGCTCTAGAATTTGGTCACGCTGAGCTTTTAGTTCTAACAGGTCTTGAATTTGCTTTTTTTCAAGCTCAAGCTGCTTTTTTTCTCGCTTCAGGTTTTCTTCTAGCTCTTGAATCTGGTCACGCCGAGCTTCCATTTCTAGAGCACGTCGCCCAAGCTCCTGGCTCTGTAGCGTGAGTGATTGTCGCCACTGTTCGGCCCGCTGTACTTCCTGCTGCAAAATTTCTGGGGTTACACCCGTTGCTAGATATTGCTGAATGATTTCAGTCAGCCAGTCTGCTGCATCCTGGATGTTTTCAACTTGTCGCAAATCATTCAGCTGAACTAGTAAAAGTGCCCCTTTACCCAGATCACATCCCTCTGCATAGACAGTATTATCTTCTTCAGAGAAAATTGCCCAGGCATGTTCGGCTTTTTGGTATGCAAGCAGTTGCAGTTTCGTCTTGCCGACAGCGTCTTTTTCCTGCACCTGAGCCAAATAGAGCATTTCAGCAACAAGATTAACCAATTCTTGAATGACAGTATATCTTCATATCTTGTCTGACACCCAGCTAAAGATGTCTCGATTCTGTGAAGATATTCGAGTGGAGTCGAGGGAAGCCATTTATAAGAAGCAGGGGAATTACCTGATGCTTACAACCACCCTTTAACACCTTAGCGGGACCTGATCCGGATTAAATGGTGTGGCTTACTGAATTTATTAAGGGAGCCTGATGTTTTCTGAAGACTAACCCTACTCAGTGAAAGCCACAACCATCACAGGGTTAGAGACGGCTGATGCGATCGCGCAAAATCTCTGCCTGCTTCTCCGCCTCAGCGAGTGAATTCCTGGCTGCCTGAACCACATCTGCCGGAGCTTTATCAACAAATTTAGGATTGCTGAGGCGATCGCGCAGGATCTGGCTTTCGGACTCTGCTTTCGCTAAATCCTTTTTCAGCTTAGCTTGCAGCGCTTCTACATCCACTACGCCTTCCAGCGGAATGAGAACCTGCACCGTGCCCACGACTCCGGCGATCATCTGCTGCTGGGGCAGCTTTTCGACCGTCAGCGTTTGGGTGGGAGTTATGGGTTGTGGCAGAGGCTCTTGAGGATTGGAAGATGACGACATTTTGCCTGCAACTTGCGCTGTCACTGCGTCGAGTTGTTCGGCAAAGCCCTGACGGTCGGTCGCACGGATCAAGAAGCGGTAGATAAACCAGATGGTATACCCTAACCCAATCAGCTCCAGGAAGGGCGAGATCAGCAGCAGGCTATCTACAGCATCCAGCACACCCAGTGTAACTTTGACGACAATCAGCAGCGCCAGAATTAATCCCAGAGCGATCGCCGGTTTGCGGTACGGACTGAGTGTCTGGGTGCTAGGTTTGAGCGGACGTGGAACCACAGGACGTTCGATCGCTTCAATGGTCAAATTCTCAACTTTGGCTAGGTCTTTGAT
Source organism: Oculatella sp. FACHB-28 (assembly GCF_014696015.1). Classification (NCBI taxonomy): domain Bacteria; kingdom Bacillati; phylum Cyanobacteriota; class Cyanophyceae; order Oculatellales; family Oculatellaceae; genus Oculatella; species Oculatella sp. FACHB-28. Next base: position 298,345 of record NZ_JACJPJ010000035.1, read on the forward strand.
GTAGTCCTGCCCTGCGGTAAGGATTTGCTGTTCGCGATCGCTCTCTGTCTGCAAGTTCGTTTGAATCTTTACCCCTGGCTTGATGTCTGCCTCAGCCCGCAAGTTGCGAACCGTGCGAATGGTGCCAATTAATAGGTCAAACTGCGCTTCCAGATCAGCATCAATCAGGCTTTCGTCTACTTCAGGGTAAGCCTGAAGTGCCAAGTACCGATTTTCTTCAGCCTGCGTGAGCGTATGCCAAACTTCCTCGGTGATGTGCGGCATAAACGGATGCAGCAGCCGCAGGATGCCGTCTAGCACATGGGCCAGCGTCTGCTGAGCAATTTCCCTAGATTTCAGCTCGGCTGGGCTGACTTCTGCCGACTGTGCCTTGAACAGTCTGGACTTAACCAGCTCAATGTACCAGTCGCAGAAATCGCCCCAGATGAACTCATACAGTCCTTTGGCGGCTTCACCCAAACCGTAGTTGTCGATGTCGTCGCGAGTTTGGCGAACTACCTGGTTGTAGCGAGAGAGAATCCAGCGATCGCTCAATTCCAACTCATCCGCCTGAGGTTTGCCCAACTGCTTTGGCGTTTTGCCGTCCAGATTCATCATCACAAACCGAGAAGCATTCCACAGCTTGTTGGTAAAGTTGCGCGATGCTTCGACTGAAACCGATTCGTCGGTCTTGCGGTTATATTCTAGGCGAATATCTTGCCCTGCACCCGCTACTTCCCGAATCAGCGTGTAGCGCAGTGCGTCAGTGCCGTATTTGTCGATTAGAATCAGCGGGTCAATGCCGTTATTTGCTGACTTTGACATCTTTTTGTTGTTTTCATCCCGCACCAGACCGTGAATGTAAACCGTGCTGAACGGCATCTTTCCGGTAAAGTGCCCTGCCATCATCGTCATCCGCGCCACCCAGAAAAAGATGATGTCAAATCCTGTAACCAGCGTTGTGGTGGGGTAGTAGCGCTCTAGGTCGGGTGTTTGCTCAGGCCAGCCCATAGTTGAGAAGGGCCATAAACCGGATGAAAACCAGGTATCTAGCACATCAGGGTCTTGGGCAAGCTGAACGTCATCGCCAAATTGCTGTCGTGCTTGCTCCCAAGCATTTGCTTCGCTAGTGGCGACGACAAAGGGCGTGTCATCGGTAATCTGACCGTCAGTTCTATTGATTGCGTACCAGGCGGGAATTTGGTGCCCCCACCAGAGCTGGCGAGAAATGCACCAGTCTTTCAGGCTAACCAACCAATCCCGATACACCTTCGTCCAGCGTTCGGGTACGAAAACGGGATCGTCCTGCTGATCGAGAAATTCCAGCGCTCGGTCTGCCATAGGGCGAATTTTGACAAACCACTGGGTAGACAGCAGCGGCTCGATGGGGACTTTGCCGCGATCGCTATAGGGCACTGTGTGGCGATAGTCCTCTACTTTCACCAGGAAGCCTTCCTCTTCCAGGCGCTTCACCACGTTCTTCCTTGCCTCAAACCGATCCTGTCCCTCAAATGGGCCTGCGTTGGCGTTAAGTGACCCGTCCTTGTTCATGATGTTGATGAAAGACAGGTTGTGGCGTTTGCCCATCTCAAAGTCATTCAGGTCGTGGGCTGGTGTGATTTTCACACAGCCCGTACCAAAGCTGGAATCGACGTATTCATCTGCAATAATCGGAATTTCACGCCCCATAATTGGCAGTGTCAGCGTCTTGCCTACCAGATGCTTATAGCGCTCGTCCTTGGGATTGACCGCTACAGCAGTATCGCCCAGCATTGTCTCAGGGCGAGTGGTTGCCACTTCAACAGAACCGGAGCCGTCCGTCAGCGGATAGCGGAAATGCCAGAGGTGCCCGTTGACTTCCTGATTTTCCACCTCCAAGTCAGACACGGCAGATTGGCTGGCAGGACACCAGTTCACCAAATATTGGCCGCGATAGATTAGCCCTTCGTTGTAGAGACGTGAGAAGGCTTCCAGGACTGCTTTGGAAAGACCCTCATCCATCGTGAAGCGTTCGCGTGACCAATCTACGGAAACGCCTAGCCGCCGCAGTTGTCCCACGATGGTGCCGCCTGATTCTTTCTTCCATTCCCAAGCCCGTTCCAGGAAGGCTTCGCGTCCGACCTCGTCACGGGTTTTGCCTTGCGATCGCAACTCCCGCTCTAGGATTGTTTGCACCGCAATGCTGGCGTGGTCAGTTCCCGGTAGCCACAGAGTATTGCGCCCGATCATCCGGTGATAGCGCACCAGCGTATCGATCAGGGCATTTTCAAAGGCGTGACCCATGTGCAAGCTGCCTGTGACGTTGGGCGGCGGAATCACGACGCAATACGGCTCACCCGGTTGATTAGGGTCTGCTTTAAAGACCTGATCTTCCTCCCAGTGCTGTTGCCATTTAGCTTCAGTCAAGGAGGGGTCGTATTGGCTGGGCAAGTTGGTTGCAGTCATGAAGGAAGTGGGAAAGTAAAAGGGCAAGCTCTTCAGTTTACTTAAAATTTTGCCATGAGCGATCGCCAAGCTGCTCATCGAGAATTGTTTGGGTAAGCAGCGAAAAGGCGCAGACAGGGCTCATTTTCAGCTAAAACTCATCTAGGGTAAATACACTGCTGTTTAAGAATGAAATCAGGATTAAGTTGACAGAGACAAACCATCTGATAGTTTTTACCCGATATCCAGAAGTTGGCAAAACTAAAACTCGCTTAATTCCAGCCTTAGGGGCAGCGGGCGCGGCCGCACTTCAGCGGCAGATGACAGAATTCACTCTGAAACGGGTGGAGAAGCTAGCTCAGCAGCAGGACAGGTTAAATTCCCCTCTATCTGTGGAAATTAGATTTGCGGGAGGCGATCGCTCCCTCATGCAAGACTGGCTTGGTTCTCGCTGGAGCTATCAGCCCCAGGCTTCAGGTGATCTAGGAGAACGAATGCGGCTTGCGTTTCAGTCTGCATTTGAGACGGGTAGCAAGCATGTTGTGACGATTGGGATAGATTGTCCCGAACTGGATTCTGCCACGCTAGCACAAGCGTTTCAGGCATTGCAGGATCACGATTTGGTCTTAGGTCCAGCAACCGATGGGGGCTACTATTTGATTGGGCTGCGTTCCTTGATTCCAGAGCTATTTAGCGGAATTGACTGGGGAACTGACCAAGTTTTTCGGCAAACTATAGCAGTCGCGAAGGCAAAGGAATTGGCGATCGCGACTCTTGCCCCGCTCACGGATGTTGATCACCCAGAAGACCTACCCATCTGGGAGGCAACCCAAGCGTGAGGCATTCCCCCAAAATTTCTCCTTCCCCAAAAATCTCCATCATCATCCCAGTGCTGAATGAGGCAAATGTGATTCAGCAGATCCTCGACCAGATTCGCACTTCTGCCGTAGAAATCATCGTTGTGGACGGTGGCAGTCATGATCGAACCGTTGAAATTGTGAAATCTTTGGGCGATCGCGTCATTCACTCAAGACCAGGGCGAGCCTATCAAATGAACGCTGGGGCAAGAGCCGCAAGCGGGGAGATTTTGCTGTTTCTCCATGCCGATACTCGGTTGCCAAAGGAATTCGCTGGTCTGATCTGCCAAACGTTAGCTCAACCCAAAACGATCGCCGGGGCGTTCGCGCTGAGGATTGACGGGCAGAATCCAGGACTCAGGTTGGTGGAGTGGGGGGTAAATATGCGATCGCGCTACTTCCAAATGCCCTATGGCGATCAGGCACTATTTCTGAAAGCAGAAACCTTTCATCGCCTTGGCGGCTTTCCAGAACTACCAATCATGGAAGATTTTGAGTTAGTTCGGCGGCTGCGCCGAAAGGGGAAGGTAGCGATCGCCCCTGCCTCGGTCCTCACCTCAGCCCGACGCTGGGAAAAGCTAGGGGTTATGAGAACGACGCTGCTTAACCAGGTGATCATTGCAGCTTACTTGCTGGGAATTTCGCCAGAGAAGATTGTGAGATGGTATCGGGGCGATCGCCGCCCTCGCTAGATATAAAACCGGGGATTGTAGAAAGCTATAGCTCTACAATCCCCGGTTTTGCATTACCTGAACTAGATTAGATCAACTTCAGGTCAGGATATTCGGTCAACAGATCTTCAGAGGAGAGCGTATCGTTCTCGTCTTGAGGAGTCCAAAGTACCTCAACCGCCAAAAGCTGCTCACTAGGAATCGCTCCAATCTGGCTTAAGGCACGGCGCAGGTCTTGCGTGTTGTTCACAGCAGGGAGCTGCAACTTGTTCTGGGTAGCAACTAGGAGTGTGGCGACGATGTATTCGCCCGGTGCTGCCTGAACTAATTCGCCACCTGGTTCAGCCTTAACTAACGCACTTTGACTTGCTTGTCGAAGCTGGTTGTTAACGTTAGAGAGCGTTTCCTCGCTAAACTTGCTGCGCTCTGCCAGAGCCAAGCGATTGAACTGAGCCTCAGCTGCTTCCAGACGTGCCTGCTGATTTTCAGCCGCACCATAAACCCAGTATTCGGGATGGCGCATGAGAGACAGGGTTGTCTCTTGAAGAACTTGAGCTAAGCCCTCAGAGGAGCCTGTGTCGGCTGATCTGGCAATGCGATCGAAGTCAGTTTGCAGGGTTCGAGCATTTGCTAGGAGACCCACCTGCACCCGTGCGACCGAGATTGAGGGACTGCTGCTGCTATAGCCTATTCCGTCTTCACCACCCTGAATTTGACGGAAGCTGCGAACCAGGAAGCTGGCAACTGACAGGAAAATCAAAATTGAGAACAAACCGCCAAAACCACCGCCCACGCCAAAGAAGGGGATGATGAAAGGGAAGCCAAAACCGCCACCAGGATAGTATCCACCACCTGGAGGAGCATAGGTGCGGCTAGGGGGTGCATAGGTGCGGCTCGGTGCAGCTCTAAAACTACCGCCGCCAATACGACCACCTCTAGCTGCTAGGGCACCATCTGCCTGACTGAAAACCAGGGTAATGACTAAGCTAGCGAGGAGTAACGGTTTGAGAAGGGGTTTGATCAGTGCAAACAGTTTCTTGTACATAAGACTGTGCCTATCCAAGCTGAATTTAAAACTATATTTGGCTCTGGCTCTTCCAGTGGTTTTCTTAGGTGTTCTTTATGTTTTCGCAACTTATCGAGACAACTAGCAACGGGCTAGAAACTCTTGTTCACGGTTACCTGGAAGAATCCAGCTCCACCACCCAAGGGTGAGCGACCCATTTAATGAACTGCTTGTTAAGCAATCGTTACAAGTCACCACCTCTTTACTGTATCGCCTTCTAAGCCTTACAGGAAGCAAGCTTAAGGCAGATTTTAGGTGGATAACCGTACCCGTATAGACTGAGGAATCTCTAGGAAAATTTGCTGGTTTTGCATTTAGCCACCGCCAACGATGGTGACAATCTCAAGGCGATCGCCCTCTTGAATTTCCGTTTCCTGCCAAAACTGGCGGTGCAAAATCTCGCCGTTATACTCCACTGCTACCAGGCGCGGATTCATGTTTAACTGTTCCAAAAATTGGGGCAACGGAGTATGAGGCGCACAGGCTTTCGGCTCCCCATTCACTTGCAGCGAAATAGAGTTTGAATTAGAAGCGTTAGACATGGCCTAAATCAATGCCTGAATAATTCTGAATCAATGAACATGACTACGGGTATCGCTTTCTCGAATTGTTTGGATTCGGGCTAGCTGGGAGACAAAGTATTGGGTGATTAAGGTGGGCTGCTCTGCCTGCATGATGGAACGAACTACAGCAACTCGTTCTGCACGGGCAGACAGCACTTCACTCAAGTTGTCAGTGTCAATGCCGCCGATCGCAAACCAGGGAATGCGAGCATGTTCAGCTGCGTAGCGAACGTATTCCGGACCTGCGGCAGCTTTACCCGCTTTAGTAGGAGTCTCGTAAACTGGCCCAACGCCAACATAGTCTGCGCCTTCTCGCAATGCCCGATGCAGTTCATCTGGATTGGTCGTAGAACGTCCTACTAGGCGCTGCGGCCCTAAAATTTGTCGAGCTAATGAAATGGGAATGTCTTGTTGTCCTAAATGCACTCCGTCTGCGTCTACAGCTAAAGCTAAGTCAACCCGATCATTCATGATGAACAGGGCGTCGTAACGGTGACAGATTTGCTTCAGCTTTTCGGCGGTGTGAATGCGGGTGGTGTCATCTGCGTTTTTATCGCGGTACTGCACCAGGCTTAGCCCACCCTGAAGGGCAGCTTCAACGACTGAGAAGAGATTGTCAGCGGGAGAGGTGACGAGGTAGAGGTGCGATCGCCTCAATTTCTGATGTCGCTGATGTCCCATCAGGTCGCTTTCGAGTGTGTAGACCCGATAGCGAATCTGCTTACAGGCGGCTGACAGGTCAGCATGATAGACCTTGCCATATTCCTCCAGTACCCGTAGGGCTTCCTGAATACGGCAGAAATTAGCCACCAATACGTCTCGCAAGCTAGAACGCTGTTCTTCTTGCGGGTGGGTTAGTTCTGTTCCTGGGTCGCCTGGGGTGTCTCGTGCCGTGCGAATTTCAAAACTGTGCCAGCGTGCTAACTCCTGCCGCAGATGCTTACACTCGTCGGTGAATTTGGTGCTATTTAACCCAAATCGACACCATTCTTCAACGATTCTCAACCCTTCACGGGCGCGGTCTAAATTGGCATCTAAAATTCGGTAGATCGCAGACTCCGAGAGCTTTTGCTGGCTATGTGTCTCACCCATCACAACATTCCTATTAATTACTCATCCTAACAGCCGAACGGAATTTGCTAATTGATGGTGATTGTTTCTAGTTGCAAAAAAGTTACAAAAACCTCTAGCTGATTGGCGCTGAATGTATTAAAACTGTTGCAATCGTGATCAGATGGTAAGTCTGCCGTTTGTTGTGGTGCCGATGGTTCCTGGTGTCGGGAGGACAGTTAATGAGCGTTGTTTGTTGCCCCAATCCGCAAGATATGTTCTTTAGCGTATCGATGTTGCCCGTTCGAGCGCTGGTGCAGTTAGGGTGGGTTGCCGCAGTTGTAGTTAGCATGGGAGGTATGAGTGCGGTCGCTCCCCTCAGCACTCAAGCCCAAACCATTCCCCAGACCCAACCAAACTCGATTGAGATTGCTCAAGCATCGGCTCCAAGCTCAGCGAATCTGTTATTCGTCAACCCGACTTTGGGCAACGATAGCAATAACGGCAGCAGCCAGCAAAACGCCCTGCGAACGATTACCCAGGCACTTCAGAATGCACAATCTAACACAGTCATTTTGCTGTCACCAGGAACTTACAGAGCTGAGTCAGGAGAAACCTTTCCACTGGAGCTGAAGGCTGGTGTGACGATTCAAGGAGAGCCGGGAGCAAGGGGACGAGGAATTGTGATTCAGGGCGGAGGAACGTTTCTCAGCCGGACTTCTGCTAGCCAGAACGTGACGATTTTGGGCGAAGACGAAGCAGTGTTAACGGGAGTCACTGTGATGAATCCTAACCCTCGCGGTTATGGGCTGTGGATTGAGTCGAGCAGTCCGACGGTAAACAACAATACTTTCACGGGCAGCAGCCACGACGGCATTTCAGTAACGGGAAATAGCGCTCCGGTGATTCGTGGCAATGCTTTTGTTCAAAATGGGGCCAATGGCATCACCGTTTATGGCACGTCTCGCCCGGAAATTCGAGAAAACGTGTTTGAACGAACCGGATTTGGCATCAACGTAAACGAGAATGCAGCGCCGCTAATCGTCGGCAATCAAATTCGTCAAAATCAGGACGGCATTGTGGTGCAAGAAAATGCCCGTCCGACGCTGCGAGACAACGTAATTGAGTCCAACCGCCGGGATGGACTGGTGGCGATCGCCCAATCTTTTCCTGACTTAGGCACAGCAAACGAACCAGGCAACAACCAATTTCGTGACAATGCCCGTCAGGACGTAAACGCTAGTGCGACCAGTCAAGAAATTCCAGCATTTGGCAATCAGATAGCGAGCGATCGCACCACCGGACGAGTTGATTTGACTGGCGTTGCTCCTGCTCCTGCTGCTCCTGCTGCCCGTCCTGTACCCGTTGCACGCCAGCCCCTCCCTGTACCGTCTGCGATCCCACCTGCAACTCCATCTTCTACAACCTCGTCGGCTCCTGCTCCTGTGAGTCAACCTGCACCCTCCCCCGTTGCCACTCGTCCAACGGCTCCACCTAACTCAGAGGCAGGCTTTTCAGCCTTACCAAATTTAGAATCTGCACCAGCAGTCACACTCTCTCAGCCTCCAGCTTCTCAGCCTCCAGCTTCTCAATCTTCAGTTGCCCGACCTCCTGTCTCTCGACCTTCAGCTTCCCAACCTTCCGCCATTTCAGCCCAACCCCCTACTCCAGCAGCAATTCGCCCGAATGTAGCTATTCCCAGCACTGCTGATGCAGTCGAAATTCCGGTACCGCCACCATCAACTCAAATAACGCCCCCTGCCCGGAACCAGTCCCCTGCTCGACCCGGACAGACTACCCAATCTGCTCCAACTACCCAATCTGCTCCAACTGTCCGACCTGAGCAGACTGTCCGACCTGAGCAAACTGCCCGACCACAGGTGCCTGCCCGGACAACTGCGGCAACTGTTCCTGCTGCAGATGCGCCAATTGAAATTCCCGTGCTGCCGCCTTCCAGTTCTTCTACACCCGCTCCGGCAGCGCAACCGATGCGAGAAGTTGTTGTGAGCCGTTCACCAGAGCGATCGCCCGGTGCCCCTTCCAACCGGACTGCAACTGCAACTGATGCTCCTATTGAGATTCCGGTGCCCCCTCCGGCTAGCGGTATGCCGACTCCTGCTCAAGCTCCTGTAGCTCCCAGGGCAGCAAATCCGGTGCGTTCTGCCAACCTGTTGCCTGTGCCGAGTGGGAATATTCCAGTTGGTAACATTGGCAGTTTGCCAACTGTATCGGCGGCAAACAGTTCTTACAACCGCACCAGCATCTTGGGTAGTGGCAGCTACAGCGGCGGTGCGGCGTTTGTGCGCTATCGAGTTTTGGTGGAGGCGGATAGTGAGAGTATGCAGTCAGAAGTGCGATCGGTCGTTCCGGGTGCGTTCCGTACCTATGCCAACGGTCGAACGATGATGCAGGCAGGGGCGTTTGGCGATCGCTCCCTTGCTGATGAAGCGGCCCAAATGCTAAACAGAAGCGGTTTTAGAGCAATGGTTCAGCCCGTAGACTGAGCCTTGATCTTTGCCAAAACCCTATTTTTTGAGGCAACCTAGTAGGTAAGGGTTACTGACCTGGATAGGGTTAATGGCAAGGAACGAACTCCTCTCTCGCAGCTTTATGTTTCTCAGCTTTGCCACCGCAAGTTTATTGATTGCGGCGCAGTGGCAAGTGGGTTCGACTGCCTCATTTAGTATTAAACTTCCCGGTTCTGCATCAGAGACAAGGATGCTTGCGGCTCATGCAAACGTTTCGACTGCGGCAGCAAGGACCGTTCGTTTAGTCATCGATTTGAGCGATCGCGAAGTTTCGGTTTACAAACAGGACAAACTGCACGCCACCTACCCCGTAGCAGTGGGGCAGGCAGGTTGGGAAACGCCAACGGGCACGTTTCGTGTGACAGACATGGAGCCTCGCCCAAATTGGCAGCACCCGATTACCAAGCAGGTGATTCCGCCTGGACCAGACAACCCGTTGGGTTCGCGCTGGATTGGCTTTTGGGCAGACGACAGTAGCCAAATTGGGTTCCACGGCACCAACCAGGAAGACGGCATTGGACAGGCAATTTCCCACGGCTGTGTCCGAATGCTAAACCGAGACATTGAAGCAATGTTTGCTCAGGTTGCAGTTGGCACAACTGTCGTCGTTAAGCCCTAAGATGCTTAGCAGAACCCGTTTCTCAAAGTTGCTCCAAGAAAAACTGTGACTCAAACTTACCAGGCTCGAATCTATGTTACGCTCCGCCCTTCAGTTCTCGATCCGGCAGGTACGGCTGTGCAGTCGGGGCTAAAGCATCTCGGCTACGACAACGTTGAGCGCATCAGAATCGGCAAATACGTTGAGCTAACCCTGACCGCCGCAGATGAAGCCTCCGCCAAACAGCAGCTTGATCGGATGTGTGACCAACTGCTGGCGAATCCAGTGATTGAAAATTATCGGTTTGAATTACTAGAAACGGCAGAGGCTAAGAGTTTATGAAATTTGGTGTGATTGTTTTTCCTGGTTCTAATTGCGATCGCGACGTAGCAATGGTGATGCGGGATTTGCTAAATCAGCCAACCCGAATGGTGTGGCATGAGGAAAGCGACCTGTCCGACCTGGATGTGATTATCATTCCGGGTGGCTTTAGCTATGGTGATTATTTGCGCTGTGGGGCGATCGCCCGCTTTTCACCCGCTCTGCAAGCTACCGTGCGTCATGCAGAACAAGGCAAGCTGGTGATGGGAATTTGCAATGGCTTTCAGGTGTTGACCGAAGCTGGACTATTGCCCGGAGCGCTGATGCGAAATCGCGATTTGCACTTTATTTGCGATCGCGTCTCCCTCAAAGTAGAGCGCACCGATCTACCCTGGACACAGGCATATCAAAAAGGGCAAGTCATTACCTTGCCGATTGCTCATGGTGAAGGCTGCTACTATGCCGATGCAGACACCCTGGCAGCGCTAGAAGCCAACGGACAGGTGCTATTCCGCTATTGCGATGCCTCTGGTGCAGTAACCGCAGCATCCAATTGCAACGGCTCTCTCAACAACATTGCTGGCATCTGTAACCGTCAGGGAAACGTGCTGGGAATGATGCCTCACCCTGAAAGAGCATCCGACCCAGCCTTGGGCAATACAGACGGCAGAAAACTGTTTGAAGGGGTGTTACTAGGATTGGGAGCGATTGGGGTGAAGGGATAGGGTCATGCCACTTATTCCTCTATCTCAAGCTTCCCAGAACAAGCTAAAGCAGGTTCGCCTGATTGCGACCGACATGGACGGTACGCTAACTCACCAGGGGAAGTTCACAGCAAACTTGCTGCAAGCCCTGCAAGAACTGGCGATCGCCAACATTCCAGTTCTCATTGTGACGGGACGTTCGGCGGGTTGGGTAAATGGACTGGTGAGTTATTTGCCTGTTGTGGGCGCGATCGCTGAAAATGGCGGCTTGGCTTACTTTCAGCCTGATATTAGTGAGATGGTTGTACCCATCCCCAATTTGATTGAGCATCGTCAAAAGCTAGCCCAGACCTTTGCAGATTTGCAAACTCACTTTCCTCATCTGGAAGAATCTGGTGATAATCGCTTTCGCCTCAGCGACTGGACATTTGATATCCAAAAACTCACCGAGACGGAATTACAGTTTTTGAGCGATCGCTGTCAGGCTCAAGGTTGGAGCTTTACCTATAGCACTGTGCAATGTCACATTAAAACGCTGCATCAGGATAAAGCGATCGCTCTCACTCATGTTTTGCAGCATCATTTTGCTGATGTGCAACCTGACCAGGTATTAACCATTGGTGACAGTCCTAATGATGAGAGCTTATTCGATAGCGATCGCTTTCCCCTTTCTGTCGGTGTAGCAAATGTGCTGCACTATCGCGATCGCCTGATTCATCAGCCTGCCTTTGTTACCCATGCCGCTGAAGCAGAGGGCTTTTGTGAAGTCGCCAGAAACGTGATCGAAGCCAATTGTTGATATCAGGTGTAAGGGCGATCGCGTCAAATGTCCAATAATGTCCAATATAGTTGTGCTAGTCTTGCAGGGATATATTCTCTGAAGTAGATCGCCTACTTGAATAACTACGAGAAACCGATGAGTCTAAAAGATCGAATTACAGAAGATATCAAAACGGCGATGAAGGCGAAAGATAAGACTCGCCTGGAAACGGTTCGTAGTATCAAAAAAGTATTGCTAGAAAAAGAAGTGAGTGTTCGTCCTCAAGGGCAAACCGAACTAAACGAAACTCAAGAGCTTGAAGTGCTTGCTCAGCTTGCCAAACAGCGGCGAGACTCAATCGAACAATATCAAAAAGCTGGACGAACTGATTTAGCCGATCAAGAAGCCCAAGAACTCACCATCATAGAAGAATACCTGCCTCAACAACTCTCAGACGAGGAAGTGAGCCAGGTAATCGATGAAGTAATTTCTAGAACTGGAGCCAGTTCTGCAAAAGATATGGGGAAGGTGATGGGCCCCGTGATGCAGCAACTTAAAGGTCGGGCTGACGGGCAAAAAATTCAGGCAATGGTGAAAACCAAACTGAACGGTTAGTACTGTGGTGTCTCTAAGTACGTCAGTTGTTCGCGAACCAGTTGGGCATTTGCTGTGTCACCTGCTTGCTCATACAGCTCGATTGCCCGTTCGTAGCTCTCTACGATCGCCTCACGCTCTTCGGGACGAAGCTGCTGAGCTTGCGCTTGGAGTACATCTGCCCGGTCTAGATGAATTGCAGGCTGGCTAGAGTCAATCCGAATTGCTTCATCAAAAGCGGCGATCGCTGCTGCATAGTTGCCTTCCTGTCGAGCGGCAATACCCCGGTAATAAGCTTGGTCGTAAGCGGTCGCATCAGCAACTACCAGTTCATAGCTACCACCTGTGCCAGAGAGAGAACGCGCAACCACTTTGTAAGTGCCGCTGGTTGGCAATGTGTAGACAATTGTAGAATTTAGTCCGCGAGCATAGTCGTCGTTATAGGCGATTTCTGCTCCATTGGGGTCGAGCAGCGTCAGCGTCGTATCAAAGTCTGGGCTGGTGACGGTGATCATCACAGACTGTCCTGCTTCTCCAGAGAAAGTATGTTCGCCTTCAGACGAACGTAATGTCCCCTCCTGCTCTAGCAAAGCTTGAGCACGAGCCGGGTACGCAGGTAACAACAATGTGCCACTGAGCAAGGTTGCAGCAGCCATTAATACACCGATTTTTCTGAGCCGGAGTTGGTCAATCATGAAAAGTAGCCTCAAATGAGTCTTGTGATAGTTAGGAGAAATGGATGTAAGAATCCCTCTTAAAAAGGCATCGGCTCAGGAGGAGGAGACGACTGGAGAAACTGAACGTAGTCTCGGTAAGACTGGGCTGAGTCCACTTCTCCCCGCTCTTCGTACAGGTCGGCTGCCCGCTCAAAATCAGCGATCGCTGCTTCGGTATTCTCTCCTGTTGCGAGGTAAGCATTACCGCGATCAATGTAGGCAGAGGGCTCAGCCGGGTCAATCTCGATCGCTTCCCCAAAGGCGGCGATCGCCTCAGTAAAGCTGCCTGCTTGATATAGCGTTGTTGCTGAAGCGTAAGCTTGCTCATACTCTGTCGCAGGGTTCACTGTAACCGTGTACGCTCCACCATTTCCGGCAAAAGAGCGCACAATAACTCGGTACTCACCATTGCTAGGTAAAGTTGCAATAATTCGAGAATTTAGGCTACCGCCGAAATCATCGTTAAAGGCAATTTCTTGCTCACCCGGACCCACCAGGGCTAAGGTTGTATCGAAATCGGCGCTAGTCAGGTTGATGGTGACTGTTTGACCTTCAGTGCCCGAAAAAGTGTATTCATTTTGGGCAGGTTGAATCGTGCCCTGCTGCCGAAAAATTTCATCAGCGTGAGCTTGACGGGGTAGCGCAAGTAGTGAGCCGCCAAAAGCAACTGTCATCGCCAGCATGAAACCTAGTTTTTTAGGTTGCAGCCATCTGTTCATAAAAACGTACCTTCTAGTTGTGGATTCTGGAGTGTGGATGAATGTGGACTTGAAGATAGCCCGGTTCTAGTTACTTCAACAGGAACTGAAGCATTTCCTGATAAATACCGCAGTATGAAGCAGTTCTCGGTTGACGAATCAATATTTCTCGGATAAGCAATCTGAAGCTTTGTTGAGATGGCAATTTATTGTGCTGTGAAGGCGATCGCATATCGGCCTCAAGATAGCCAAAACACTGCTCTACCAGCAGAAAGAGAAATACCCGGTAGATTACCGGGTATCAGGAACAGAAAAGAAATTACCTTGCAGCTAGCAAAGCCCTAATAAGAGTGAATAGACACTCACCCCACAAAGGTGAAAAATTCCTGCAAAACCTCTTAAGCTTTGCGCTTGCGCTGCCGGAGGGAACCTGCACCTAGCGCTCCAAACATTAGCATCGCCAGTGCAGAAGTGGGTTCTGGCACGGAGACACTTGGATCACCAGGTTCATCAGGTTCACCAGGTTCGCCAGGTTTACCGGGTTCGCCAGGTTCACTTGGCTCAGTCGGAATTTGATCCGTGGGAATTTCACCGACAAAGATGCGAGTGCTTGCATCTTCAGAATAGTCTTCTGCAGTAATTTCACCGCTCAGCACGCTGCTTACATAATCTTCAAGAGCTTGCTGGTAGGTAGTGCCCAAGTTGATAAAATCAGCACCACCAAAGGGATATTCATCCCCACCTCTAGCTAAGAAGTCGATTGTTGCAATGGAAATGTTGGGTGCGCCAGAGACAACTTGCCCGTCTTCCACAATCACAGTACCGTCGTTCAAAGTCACAGTTTTGACGCGTGTGCCAGTGGTTGTAATCTCGCCTGTTACATCATCTGTAACCTGAGCTGTACCCGTCAGATCATAGGCAAACTTAAATCCAGAGATTTGGGCAAACCGTCCGTCTGTATTTTCAACATTTGAAACAGCATTTTCCAGAATCAGTTTAAGTCGCTCTGCACTGACATCTGGCACGATGCTGACGAAGTTTGCAAACGGCAGAATGCTGAAAGTATCTAACTCTGTAAAATCACCTGCTGAGATGATGGAGTTATTCCGAATGCCGCCTCCGTTCTGCAGAGCAATGGTAGGAGCCTCAACGCCAAAATCATCTGCCAGGTCTGTGCCTGTTGCAAGTAGGGCGTCAGCAATCAGGTTGCCCAAGTTGGTTTCTTGGGTTCTTACTCCAGGTGTCCCAGCAGTGAAGTCGCCTCGCTGCCCGTCCAAGTCTACTTCGCTAGTTGCCAGGACGTTTTCTGCCAACGCTTCAACAGATTCCTGAACAGGCGCGATCGCCTCCGCTTGTACACTGGGGTCAGGCGCAATCCCATCTTCTGCAAAAACACGAACAGGGCTACCGTTAAAGGAAACTACCTTCCCGGCATCGTCAAATTCAATCTCAAGTTGCCCAATATACTCATATCCTCCTGTCGTCGTGACTACAGGAATCGCATCACCATCAGCATTCGTTGCTTCTAGCGGGAAAGGTCCAAAGGGTGCCGTGGTAGCGTCAGCAGGTAACAGAGGGTTGCCAGGATTTGCCAATAGTTCTTGACCGCCCCCAGAGACAATCACATCAATGCCGCTCAATTCTGAGGCAAGCGCTACGTCATTGTTAATGGACTGTAGCTGTGTCGTCAAAATGATTTTATTAACACCTTGAGCTTCTAGAGCATCAATCTCTGCCTGCACTTCTGCGGCAACATCGTTAGGATTTTCGACAGTTACATTGCGAGGACTGGAGATGAAGGGAAGTTCAGGCGTGATGGCTCCGATGATACCGATTCTCTCTCCGCCTTTTTCGACGATTACGCTACTAGCAACTCGTCCTTGATCAACCAACGCTTGAAGCTGTGGTTCACCGCTGAAGTCTAAGTTTGCTGCCAAGAAGGGCACAGGAGTACTGAACTGATCGCTACTGATGAAGTCAGCCAGAATTTCTGGTCCAAAATCAAAGTCGTGGTTGCCGAGGGCGATCGCATCGTAGCCAACTGCATCTAAGACAGCAGCGTCGTAAAACATGCCATCCTCAAGACTGGCATTGAAAGTTGTTCCTGGCAGAATGTTGTCGCCAGAGGCAATTGTGACGACTGCATCTGTGGTTGCGCTTGCTCTTAGCTGATTAATCAGCGTAGTAAATCGGGCAGCTCCTGCAATCTCACCATTGTCGCCAGCAGGCAAAAGCCTAGACTCAGCATCATTGTTTTGCAGAAGCGTCAGTGTAAACGCCTGCGCCGGATCAGAACTCAGCAAACCGACCAGACTAACGACACCCGCAGTCAAAACTGAGGGTCTTATGAACTTGTAGATAGTCATGAAGTTTCTCCCTATCCATGAATTTGCGGGAACCCTTCATGAAGCTATCGAGTTGAGGTTAAGTAGAGGTGTATTGAGGTTAAGCAAAGACCAAGAGATCAAGAATTTACTTAATCTTTATTCATCTATCTGTAGCTTTACTGCAACTTCACAAAAGTTGCCAGACATCCCCATAACCTCACTTGAAGTTCAACTAATCGAGGGTGATCGAGCAGTGTGGTCATTAGGCAGTGTTTTAAAACCTTTTGATTCTCCTTGACCCTCCTTAAAAAGGAGGGAACTAAACCGCTCAGAGTTCTCCTTGAAAAGGGGGAATTAAGGGGATCTTCAAGGTTAGGGCATTCACCCCAGGCTTTTAAAACAGGCCCTAGGGAGATTAGTATCAGGTACTCATTACCACTGAGCCATACTCAGTTGACTTCCCACCAGCCCAAGCCAGGACCAAGGAATCGAACCACAACCCAGTAAGCAACCAAAAGACCAATCCCAACCCATGCGCCACGGGTGCTGAGGTTGACGAACTGGCGGGCTTGACTCTTTTTGATCGGCAGCCACGAAAGGATATTCTCTTCCTGTCCGTACTTATCCCCCAGAGATTCCTTGCGGCGTTTTGCGTCTCCCATGTCTCTATCCCATCGAGTCTCACTAAACGTAGTCTGATGCTGATAATAACGTTTTGTCAGGAGCGATAGCCGTGAGTAAAGGGGGAATGAAAGTAAAGAAGTTTTGAGTTAATGCCAATTTCCTTTAATGCTGCCTTTTTTAGAACGCTAGTCAAACATGGAATAGTCTAGTTGAGTAAACAATCCAGGATCGACATAGTCAATACGGGCGAGGGGACTGAGGGCTGAAAGCACTTGATGTCCGTAGCTGCGATGGTTGACTCGGTTGTCGAGCAGGGCCACAACGCCCTGGGATTCACGCACAGGGGCGATCGCCCGCTGCAATTCGCTCAGCGCTTCGGGCAAGAGATAAAGTCGGAACCAGTCCTGGCGATGCTTTTTGTAATAAGCCACTCGACCCGCCACCAACGGTTCTTCCAAAGAGGGAATCGGTAATGTGGCAATTACCAGCAGATGAGGCGCAGGCAAGACGGCTTGATTTTGTCGCCAAAATTCCCAACCTGTAACCAAAATGCCGTGATCATCAAGGCAAGTTTTTTCAACTTGAACCCGTGAACCAAACTCGGCCGCCAACACTGAGCCAACCTGGGCTTTCAGCGGTACGTCACCAATCAGTACAACGGTCAGACCTTGCCCAGCCGTGCTGAGTCCTAGAAGCTCTCGCATCTCCTGCATTAGCGCAGGCTGGAAATGGGGGGTGTTGGGCATGGGTAGCCCATCGGGCAGGTAAAGCTGAATTAGCTCATTCTGGCGATCAGGCGAAAACTTGATGCAGGTCAGATCCTCTAAACCGACGCGCTGCCGATACATAGTTGCTTCTGGCTCTAAGTCCAGGGCACCGCCGATCAGCACGACGGGCTGTTTTGTCCAGATGGGGGTTAACGCGGTTGCCACTTCTGCTGGGCCACAGTGGAGAGAAAATTGACCTTGCCGTCTAGCAATTTCTGTCCAGGTGAATTGGTTTTCGGACTGCAAGCCTTGCCAGAAGTGATTCCAGGTTTCAGGCAGACAGCGCGATCGCCGCTCATTCTCATTCTGTGCAACCACACCATCCAGCGCAGCAGATGCTGCATTAGCAGTCTGTAAAGCTTCATGTAGCGAGTGCAAAATCTCCAGTTCTGGCGGTTCAACCAGATAGCAATTATAAGGATTAGCAGGATGCTGAAAGATCGAGCGCGTCAACTGCACTCTGGCATCACGAATCAGTTCTGCCTGGTCAGGGCACGCCAGCATTAGCTGATCCCAATCCTGCGGCTGAATGTTGACGGTCAACAAATCGCGTGCCCAGATCTCTAAATCATCTACGCCGTCTAGAAGGGTGGGAATGCCATCGGGAAAGCGGCCCTGAGCAAACAGCCGATCGGTCAACCAGGACTGAGGAGAAGTCAGCAGCAGCCCTTCAAAATCTTTGCTGGGCCAGCGATCGCCCGTCTGAATTGCCTTGTGAGTCGGAATCCACTGTCTCAGGCGCGGAATCTCAACCATCAGGAGCCGCTGCTGCACGGCTTCGGGTACCACCAAAATTGCAGAGCCTTGCCACAGCAGGGCAGGCATCAAGTAGCTAAGGCGGTAGCGCCCATGATAGCCAGAAGGAGTCCCCGCTTGAATCAACGCACTCCGCCCCAAGCGCAATGCACGGGCAACTAGCCGAGCCATTGTCAAATGGTGCGGCCAATAGGGTTCGCCCTGCTCTCGCAGGAAAGCGCGGAGTTGCTGGTGGACTTCTACCTCAATCACGAGCCTGGAGTTTTTCCACTAACGAATGAACTTCATTGTGACACAAACCCTAAGACTCGCCATCCGCTACCATAAGTCCACTTGACTGAATGAGTGTATTCAGATTTTTGTGTAAATGTGGGCATTCTGCCCGCATTTACACAAAAATCAAATCAGTCTCACTCAATGGATTGGTTATGAATATTGGGATTGTTGGGCTGGGTTTAATTGGTGGATCGCTAGCGTTAGATTTGCGGCATCAGCACACGATTTTTGGAGTCAGCCGTCGTCCTGAAACCTGTGAGCAGGCGATTGCCCGTCAAATCGTCGATCATGCCAGTCCCGACCTGGCACTCATGGCAAAAGCAGATGTAGTATTTCTTTGCACGCCACTGGGAGCAATCGAGTCTACCGTGACGCAACTGCTCCCTCATTTTTCCTCCAGCACCATCCTCACGGATGTAGGTTCGGTCAAGGGATCGGTGGTCAGGGCGATCGCTCCCCACTGGCAAAATTTCGTAGGCGGACACCCAATGGCGGGTACTGCCGAGAGCGGACTGGATGCGGCTCTGACAGGTTTATTCGTCAATCGACCTTACGTACTCACCCCGATTGACAGCACCCCCGCTAAAGCTGTAGAAACTGTGGCAGAACTAGCGCGATCGCTCCAAGCGCAGGTTTACCACTGTTCTCCTGAAGCTCACGATCGGGCAGTTGCCTGGATTTCTCACTTGCCTGTAATGGTTAGCGCTAGCCTAATTGCTACCTGCTTGAGTGAATCCAGTGCAGAAGTCTTAGCTTTAGCTCAATCGATCGCTAGTTCTGGCTTTCGAGATACTAGCCGCGTTGGTGGCGGCAACCCCGAATTGGGCAGAATGATGGCGGAATACAACCAAGATGAACTGGTGCGATCGCTCCACGCCTACCGTCACCAGCTTGATCAGGTCATTACCCAAATTGAGCAATCAGATTGGAATTCAGTGCAGCAGCTACTCACCCAAACCCAAACCGCCCGTCCTCAGTTTTTGTCAGACTCAGAAAAGGAATAACTTCTAAAGCTCATGCAGCGCTGGAAGCAACTCCCTGTAATTCGTCCAGTCGGGTCAGCACTTCAGTGCTGTGAATTGCTGGCTGTACGCCGATATAGCGCTCCCGCAAAATGCCTTCTGGGTCAATCAAGTAGGTGTGCCGCAGCGAAACGTAACCTAGCCAGGAACCGTATGCCTTGCTAACTGCACCGTCCACGTCAGCCAACAGCGGGAACCGCAGACCCTCAGCGTCACAAAACTCAGCATGAGAATCGACATCATCGGCACTGATACCTAAAATCTGCGTATTCCTTTCCTGATACTGAGGTAGATCTTGCTGAAACCGACGCGCCTCTAACGTGCAACCGGACGTGAAATCTTTGGGATAGAAATAAACTACAACCCACTGCCCGCGATAGTCAGATAGCGAAATTTCACCATCACCTGTATTGGTTGGCAAAGTAAATCCTGGGGCAGGCTGGTCGAGCGGTGGCTGCGTTCCGCCCAAAGCCAGGGCAGATGGTGTAAAGCCGAGAGTGATTAGCGTGAAGCAACAAACAAAGAGAAGATGGAGCAGAAGGCGACGCGACATAGGCAAGGGGTGAGCAAATCACAACTGTGGGGTTAAGTTAACATAATTTTACAGAAATCTAGATGACTTCCACAGTTGATAAGTTTTTTAGAAGAAGTTGCGCGTTTGTTTGATCAACAACTGGGCTGATCTTCTAAGTAAAGAGATAGAACTTACTTAGATGGCGATCGCCATGCCACAAACTCAGCCATCAGTTAATATCTTTAACACCGTGCATTTGCCATATAGCCGCCCATACAGCAACCTCCAAAAGGTTGGTGAGAATAAAAGAGGCTTGATTTGCCCAAATTTTCATAAGCCATCTCACAAATCATTTAGGGCTGCTATAGTTTGTGAGATGAATCAGACCTTAGGTGAAAATGTGTTGCATTTCGCGCGCATAGTACCTGTTTCCAGAAGCTAGATATAAACTGAGTAACGATAGACTGCAACTCCTCATAGACTAAACTTCATCGCTTTAGAATCGAGGCAGTGTTAAGCCAAGTTACGTCAGCAACTTGATTTGATCAATTTGACTGAAGAAACTGAAAGTCTTTCAGCAAACTCGACAGTCCATGTATCTTCAGAATGGCTTCTCTGCTACTTCTGAAAGATCTAGCCCTAATATTTAAAGCAGTAGCGGTGGCCCTGTTTTGGCTCCTACAGACCTGCATCATTTTAGTCAGGGATTTTATTGTGACTCCTCAAAAAGCTCAAATTCAAGCACTGATTAATGACATCGATAGAGTATTGGGTAAAGCCAGTCCTCGGTTGCCTTGGGTTATGTCCGGAGACGCAACCCAACAACGTCAAGTTTTAGAGCAAACTCGCAACTATTTAATTGCTCTTCAACAACAGGTGTCTGCGCCAGAATTTGAGCCAAGTAGTACGGGTGGTGATCTAGTTGCTTATGGTGCTTCAGCATCGTTGGGCGGTCAGCCGCAACCAGGACAGGGCGCAACTGTAGAATCAGCACAGCAAGTTTTGCAGGCTGTCTTGGAGGAGATGAGCTATTTGCGGGCAAACGTGATGCAGCCATTGCGCTCAGACATTGAGGAGATGAGCCAGCGGCGAGAGAGCTTAGTTCAGGAGATCAAACAGCTTGAAGCCGAGCGACAGCAATATGCGTTGCCCCAATCTGATGAGTTTTTCCAAACCTTAAGGGCACGTTTGCGAGAAGACCTGGCTGGGCAAATGACCCAAATGGTAGCCAGCCTGGAATCTGACAATGCAGAAATGGCTTTGAGAGCGGCGGATGAAGAGGGCGATTTAGAAGTATCGTCTCAGTCTTTGTTGACCCCCGCTCAACGCCTGAAACAGTTGCAAGCGATCCAGTCTCAGTCAGACCAACTGATTCTTAAGCTAGACACTACGCTTAGGGTTGTGTTTGACTCGCTCCAGGATAGTGTAAAGAGCTATCAAGAATCTCTAGGGCAGGGGCTTGAGCGAATGCACGGCTTTGGGCAGCAGGGTGAGGCTATGTTTGCCGCCTTGATGAGCCGCTTGGCTGGAGAATTGGGACGAGGAGCTTCTTCTTACCTTCAATCTTCAATTGAAACAACTGATTGGGAGCCGCGCCCAACTCTACAAGGAGCCGATCAACCAGTCTCATCTGGAATAACCCCCACCGATACGGTCGAGGACACCCTACCCCAACCTGGTCAGGTAACTGGAGAAGACCAATTAACTTCAGCAGATCAACTCTCTACTGAGCAGGTGAGTGATGCTGAAATTGACAAGTTATTGAATGAACTGAATGAGATCGCTCCTTCCACAGCTTCAGATCAGACTTCGGAGCAAACTAACTTAGAAGACTCAATGTCTGCTTCTGCGGCTTCCGTTGACCCTGTTACTGATGCCGAACTAGAAGATCTTGACCTGCTGACCTTTGAGCTAGATGATTTGCCCTTGGAGGTTCCCCCTGATGCTGATGACACTACAGCATTCCAGGTCAGTGAGGACTTTCAACTGACTGAAGCAGGGATATCCACTTTTCCAGAGTCTTCGTCAGCAGAGAATACTACTCTGTTTCAGAACGATCAATTTGAGTTTCCGTTTGATGAGCCTGCTGCTGCTGATGCCAATGAGACAAATCTCACAGCCGCAGCTTCAGAACCACAGATTGCGGATTTAGATTCAGCCCTCGATCTGCTCAATCAGCTTAGCGTTGAGCTGCATGAAGAGCCTGGTGAAGACGAGCCAGAGTCAACGCCCGTCATTTTAGAGTCAGCGATTGTTCCCGAACCGCCTGACGAAGATGAATCTGAATTGCCCTCAACAGATTCGGTGGAGATGTCTGCGGCACCTGTTGCCTCACCCGACAACCTTTACAACCAGCTTGATGATTTCTATCAGAACATATTCGGTGCAGGTGAGAATGCCGCTGCTGAACAGTCTGAAGCTCGACTAACTGACCTTTCTCCCAGTGAATTAGCGGCTGATTTAGGCGTTGAGCCGATTGCCACGCCGACTTCCCCAGAGCCAGTGCAAGAAGCAAATATTCCTGGAGATCTAGTGAATGAAAGCAGTGAACAGGCGATCGCTCCCCTAGACGATGCGTTTCTCAGCAGCGAACTGAGCGATGAACTATTTGGTGGGTTGGGCGATCCATCTGAGTCAGTCGACGATACACTGCTTTCCCTTCCGCCAGAGGTTCTGGTGGATGAAACTTCAACAGACCAACCCTTAGAAGACTTTCCGCTCGACTTGGGGCTAGAAGATTTTCCACTGACCGATTTGTTGAGTGAAACTGATCTGTTGAGTGAAACTGATTTGTTGAGTGAACCGGACAGCATTTCTGCCGAAGTTCCAGAGATGTCTTTGGCAGATGAGGAAATTCTGCCTGTTGTAGAAGATGAATCTGAGGATGTCACAGAAGAATTATTGCCTCCGCCTCAGGCACAACCCACTCCTCCAGATGAAATAGATACGATTGCTAATCTGTCTGATTTACTGGGCTCGACTCCTGCTGAAGTTGAGCCTGAGATGCAACCTGAGCTTACGGTTCAGCCTGAGGCGATCGCTCCCGTTGAAGATACCTACATCACGGCCGCTCCCGACGAAGACTTGCTGGTGACCGAAGAATCTCAAACCGATCCTCGCGTTGATCTTCAGCTCGATCCAGATGTCCTTGAGCAGTTGACGGCTGACCTATCTAATCTAGAAGGTTTGCAGGGCAGCAACCTTTCTGCCTTAGAAGCAGATTTAGAAACGACCGAGTCACCAGATTGGACCTTCGTAGACTGGGATGAAACAGAACCTGCGGTCGAGCCACCTCCAGCACTAGCTCCAGAGCCACTTTTAGAAGATACAGATTTCCTGGAACCAGAGATCGAGGCAGTTGAACCTGTCGTTGAGCCTTTACCCGAAGACTCAATTGAGGCGATCGTCTCCCCTGATGTGACTCCCTCTAGTTCTTCTGAAACACCCGACACGATTGACGATCTGTTTTTCCCCGATACCTCAGATTTATCGGATTTGCTTTCCTATCAAGAAGCTCTTGCTGCTGAAGTCGCCGATCAGGAAATTAGCTCATTTGAGGACGAGGAGCTAGGAGATTTTGGCGATCGAGAATTAGATACCTTTACTAGCGGCTCCTTTACTGGTGGATTGAGTACAGAACTGCCACTGCTGGATCAGAACACGACCCTGTCCGATCTGTTTAGCCCTGAGCCTGATTTATCCACCGAATCAGATCTAGAACTAGAAGATGATCTGCTAGCTGATGATTTTGAAGATCTAACTTCCCCAGCTTCGTCTCAACGAGAAACCACCTTAGAAGAACTGTTTGCGATCGCTGAAGTCGATACTGCGGCTCCGCCACCCCCCCCTTCAGAGACAGAAACTTCTGACGTATTTGACCCGTCATTTGAGCAAAGCTCAGCAGAATCTTCCCAGCCCGACTACGACCTTGCGCTAGAAGACTTGTTTGCGCTACCTCCAGATGACCTCGATGCAGCACCTCTTCCAGAGGGAGAATATGTGCCGACCGAGCAGGATGAGCTTCAGTTTACAGAGCCTCCAAGTTCTTCCTGGACAAGTGAAACAACGCTGGAGGGGCTATTTGACCTGCCAGGTTCCGAAGCTGCCCAACCCTCAGTTGAAATCCAAGAGCTGACCTTAAATGATTTTGTTCAAGAGGTTGCTGCTCCGGACGATGTGCCTGTTTCTCCTAGTCCGTCTGATCCGCTCGATGAATCCAGCTCAGCAGTGTTGGACTTTGCGGACTTTGAAAATCTAGAACCAGAGCAACCAAACATCCAAGAAGAACCTGATACATTCACCCTGGAAGGACTGGATAGCCTATTCGAAGAGGTGTCTGAAGCAGAATCACAATCTTCCGCAGCACCCTCTGATGAGCTTGACCTATCTACTGACTTTGAGCCATCTCCAGAACTGCAGGCTGCTTCTGAAGATTGGACGCTAGAGAATGTTTTTGCTGAACCCGAACCGTCCGTCGAGTATGGCTCTGCAACTGATTTAGATTTTGATTTTCTAGAAGCAGTTCCGCCTGTCGAGTATGGATCTACAACCGATTTATACACTGCCGACTTAGACTCATTAGATCTGCCTGATGTAGAGTATGGCTCTGCAACGGATCTGCCATCTTTTGAAGTGGATTCTGAGCCTGAAGCAATTTCCTCTCCTGATCTTGATTTTCTGGGAATAGAACCAACAGACCCTGAAGACGCTGAAAAAAAAACTCTAAATTCAGACCTGACGGAGGTATCTGAACCTGATTTAGAGTTTACGGATGTGAATTTTGCGGATGCAGAGTTTGCAGAACTCACCTCAGACTTAGTCACTGAACCTGAGCCAGAAACAGAGCTCGAAGTCTTGCCAGATGACAGTTCAGATGACAACTTAAGTTACCCCAGTGCTATAGAGGAGTCTGCGGAGCTTGAGTTGCCTGAGCTAGAGCCAGAGATAGTTTCTGGAGCAGAACTTGAGTTACCTGAGCTAGAGCCAGTCCCTGAGGCAGAACTTGAGTTACCTGAGCTAGAGCCAGTCCCTGAGGCAGAACTTGAGTTACCTGAGCTAGAGCCAGAGATAGCTCCTGAAGCAGAGCTTGAGTTCGCGTTAGAGAATGGTCTGACTAATTCGACAATTGCCTCGGCAGATGACATTTCGGCTGAATTGTCAGTCGAAGCGCCTATTGATATTCCTGAAGCTCCTACCGAAATCTCGGAAGAAGAGGGAGTAGACGATTGGAGCGATCGCCTTCCTGCTGATTTTGACCCATCTGACCTTCCTGCTGCCAGATTGGATGATGCTAACCCCTTCCCTGATATTGCATTGCTTGATCCTGGTTTTGGGCTATCAGGTTTGGAGTCAGGACTGCAAGGTGAAATTCCACCATCTGGAGAATCAGCCGAAGAACCAGTTGCTAAAGACTGGTATCTAGGAATCGATTTTGGCACAACCGGTATTTCTGCCGTTTTGCTCAACCGCTCAACCTGCGAACTTTACCCCATCTATTGGTCAGAGGCACGACCCCAAGATCAGGGCGGCTTCGTCGCAGATAAGTCTTTTCGGTTGCCTGCGATCGCCTATCTATCAACCGGACGCGACACTCCAATAGATCCCAATCTGCCATCCCCAAACCAGGATCAGGCTGCCGTCACCTCAGTCGCAATTGGCTCTCTCGCCCTTGACCTTAACCAGCGCAACCAGTCTGGCGATGCAAACTTCGACGCAGATTCTTGGAGGCTATTGCTGCGGGACTTTAAGCCCTATCTGAGTATTGGCGTTCCCCATTATTCTCCTCAAACATCAGGCTGGGAGCCTGTTTTACAGTGGTCTGATCAGCATCAGCTAGAGATGAGTTGGCTGCACCAGGCGTTACAAACGCTGTTGGCGACCCTCAGTCATCATCGCTTGTCTACTCCCGCGCACTCAGCTCTAAGCTGTGCAGCCGTTGGACTAGATGCAGCAACGTTCCAGACTGCTCTACGGCAGCTTGCTGGTGTAGTCATGGGCTACCCCGCCCATTGGTCAGATACCTACAGCTTCAACATTCGAGAAGCAGTACTGGGAGCCAGATTGGTTGCCCATCCAGAGCAAATCTTCTTTATTGAAGATGCGATCGCCACTCTCCTATCGGGACTACGCAGTTCAGACGGTCGAGCCGTTGTACTGCCCAACAATCTTTCTCAAAAACCCTACCTCTACAACACCGATTGGCAAGGCAGCACCCTGGTAATTAGCGCTGGGGCAAGTGTGACTGAGATGGCACTCGTTGACTTGCCTAGCGCTCTGCAAAATCTCACCTACCAAGATTTCACCTTACGCAGCCTTCCCTATGCCGGAAAAGCGCTCGACCAAGACATCATTTGCCAACTGCTGTATCCTACCTGGTCACGCCAACCCCGTCGTTCTGACACTGCTTCTGAAGGTTACACGCTTAGCTCAGGACAAACTCCTAAATCTGGTGCATTTGTAGATGGCTGGCACTGGCAACCAACCGAATCTAACTCTGAAACCATGACCTGGGCAAGTTTAGAACTAGAAAACTTAACTCTGCCCTCTGCTGGAGAGCCAGACCCCGTCAACCGACAGCGGCTACAGCAGCGGCTTGAAAGCTCACCCATGGGTCAAAGCCTACTGGACGCTGCAAGGTACCTGAAACTCATTTTGCAGCAGCAAGATCGGTTCAATCTAGAATTGGGCGATCAGCAGTGGACGGTGATGCGCCGAGAGTTGGGTAGCCGTGTGCTGCTGCCGTACATTCAGCGGCTAAACCGAGAATTAAATGCTTTGCTGACTCAGAGCGGTGTACCGATTCAATCGATTAATCAAGTGGTTTGTACGGGTGGTACAGCTTCCTTTGGGGCGATCGCCCGCTGGCTCAGGCAAAAGCTGCCAAATGCCACCATCATTCAAGACACCTACACTAACAGTCGGGCTGGTTCCACCCAGGAAAGCCGCCTTCCTACCTGTAGCCGAGTTGCGTATGGGCTAGCAACCTTACCTCTTCATCCCCAGGTACTCAACTTACCCCGGCAGCAATACAGCGACTATTTCCTGTTGATGGAATTGCTCAGAGCATTTCCTGACCAACCCCTCTCCCTCTCTCAAATCATGCAGATGCTAGAACGGCGGGGTATCAATACTCAAGCTTGCCGTTTGCACATCCTGGCTCTTCTAGAAGGACATCTTCCTCCTGGTTTGGTGCCCACTGAAAAGCACGCTGATTTGCTCGCTCAACAATCCAAGCAAAATCCAGATTACCAAATGCTACTGGCAGCTCCATTGTTCCAAAAGCTCGACAGCCAAACCTATCGTCCTAATTACCAGCAGTGGAATCACTTCCGCAGTTATCTCAGCACCATTACAGCCAGCACCCACCAAAAGCTGTCAGAGCCTCTCACCGTTGGGCTGAGCGTTTCTACTCAGGAATAAGCCTCAATAGAAGGTGCTGTTAAGCGTAAAAATAGACTTCCTGCATGAATCATTTTTTGAAGTGCGAATGGGGGCGCGGCTTAGCCGTGCCCCCATTCGCACTAAAGGTCTATATCCAAATCCAACTGAGCGAGTTGAGCAATGCCGTGGAGTGATTAGACATTACGCCATAGCGCTTATACAATTTTTATTTGCCAAACCCTAGATTTAACCTTGGCAAAAGCAGTTTTTTACGGAAGTTCAGTACATTAGAACTTTATAAAACTCCAATCCAGTTCAAAGATTGGGCAAATGCAATCTATTTCCCTGGCTCGATCCAAGAGTTGCCTCTTATATTTACAGAAGGTTGACTTTCAGCCGACTGACCTGTAGAGGAGATGACCGCGAATCGTGATTACCACTTCCAACCCTCCTTCTTCCTTGTTAACTCACTCACCTGCGCTGACTCACTTGAATGAGATCATTGCCTCTTCCGCAGAGGTGCATCCTTCTGTAAATAGTAAGGCTAAGCGCCTGATTGATATCCTGGGAGCGCTGGTTGGTCTAGCAATCACTGCCCTTGTGGCAATCCCAGTGGCGATCGCCGTCCAGTTTGATAACCCTGGCCCAATCTTCTACAGCCAAATCCGTTGTGGACTGAACGGCAACACCTTCCGCATTTGGAAGTTTCGCTCAATGGTTATCGAAGCTGATGCTCTAAAGCACCTGGTTCACAATCAGGCAAAGGGCAGCATTTTCAAAAACCGCAATGACCCCCGCGTCACCAGAGTCGGTCGCTTCTTACGCCGTACTAGCCTGGATGAATTGCCCCAATTTTGGAATGTTCTCAAAGGGGAAATGAGTTTAGTTGGCACCCGTCCCCCAACCGTAGATGAAGTGATGAAGTACAAGCGCCATCACTACAAGCGTCTACTGGTTAGACCTGGAATCACCGGGGAATGGCAGGCTAACGGGCGCTCTACCGTCGAGGATTTTGAAGACATCGTCAAAATGGACATCGCCTACCAGACAAAGTGGTCAATTGGCTACGACATTGCCCTCATCTGGAAAACAATTCAGGCAGTCCTAAATAAAAGTGGAGCTTACTAAAGCTTGCATCTAAGCTTGGTTGAAGCATGAATCTACAGGCGCACTGGAACCAGTGCGCCTTTTTTGTCTAGATTTCACGGGTGTTTCACAAAAGCCCTCAGCCAATTCTGATCAGCCTCAGATCCAAGGTTCATCATCGTCATCAGTAGGTTGATCAGATTGAGCAGATTGATCTGGTTCATCGGAGCGATCGCCCCAATAATCTGAATCTACTGCCTTTGCCTTATTGGAAGAGATCGTTGAATCTGATGGAGTTGTGTCTGGTGCTGGTGGTGAACTGCTTGAGGCATGTTTCACGTCCGGATCAAAGATTTCTTCAGCCTGCACGGTTAACGTTTGAATGCCTTCTTCTACCTGTTTGCCTAGTGTTTGAGTCCTTTCTTTAAGCTGCTCTGCTAGGGTTTGGCTTTTTTCCTTTGCCTGTTGAGCTATGGTTTGAGATTCAGCCTTAATCTGTTCGCCAAACGTTTGCGCTCTGTCCTTTGCCTGCTGAGAGAGGAAATGGGCACGTTCTTTTGCCTGTTCTGCTAACGTTTGTAGCCGTTCTTTGGCTCCTCCAGTAGCAGATTGGGCGCGTTGGGTGAGCGATCGCCACTCCTGGGTTGCCTGCACATAATCCTCCTTGAGCACGTCCCCGGCCTTCGTCAGCCTTTGCTTAATGCCTTCCCGATACAGCGCACATTTGTGAGCCGTGGTTTCTGAAACCAGCACTCGCTTACTGCCAACGCTCAAAATTTGTGTAGGCGGAAGCTGATACACATCCCCTGCAATGCCGCCCCAACCGCTAGAGATGAACAGGTATTGCGTAATCGCTCCCGTTTTCAGGTTAAACAAATAATCGGTGATTCTGCCAATTTTGTTGCCTGCATCGCTCC
The DNA here is from genome assembly GCF_014696015.1 of Oculatella sp. FACHB-28. Taxonomy (NCBI): domain Bacteria; kingdom Bacillati; phylum Cyanobacteriota; class Cyanophyceae; order Oculatellales; family Oculatellaceae; genus Oculatella; species Oculatella sp. FACHB-28. The sequence goes on from NZ_JACJPJ010000035.1 coordinate 327,543, forward strand.
AAATTTCGTGACCAATCACAGATTCCAGCTTTCGTACCTTATCGGCATCTGTTTCTTCTGGCTGCCCTTGGGTCAAAACCCCGTTTGTACCCAAGGTTGAAAGTTGGGCTAGCTTAAATGCTGTCTTTTTAGCTCCCAAGAAGCCCGACTTGCAGACAAACCCCAACACTTGATGTTTAGGAGGATGCATCCACAGCACTTCGACTCGTCCTAATTCTTCCAGGCTGTTGCGGTCAAGCACTAGCTGATTCAGCAACTCACTTTGCTTGATTACCTCTGGTCGAGTAGTCATACAGCCCCAAGGTCAAACTATTTCTCGCATCCCCTCAAGTCTATCCTAGAGGCTGGTTCCATCTTTAAAGCTGTAGGTTGGGTGAAGCAAAGCGAACCCTAACAATCGCAGGTATCCCGGTGTTGGGTTCCGCTGCACTTCACCCAACCTACAAAAAGAAAATCCCCAGCCGAAGCCAGGGATTAAATCAGGGTGCATCTACCATTCCTTTATTCCCTATACACCCCTTCTATCAGGAAAGTTTTCGGCAAAGTTAGAAAATTATTCTAATTTGCTTCTCCTAAAACAATAGCGTGCCAGGGTTTGCGCTGTTCTCCAGTGTTGTCAAACACAACATGCTTGACGACGGTGTATTCCTCCAGCGCGTAGTAGGACATATCCTTGCCAATGCCACTTTCCTTGAAACCGCCATGAGGCATTTCACTGGCGATCGGGATGTGGTCATTGACCCAGACCGTACCGCACTCCATCGCTGCTGACATTCGCATGGCTCGCTGCACGTTGAGCGTCCAAACGCTGCCTGCCAATCCGTAGGGCGTATTGTTTGCCAACTTGATTGCCTCAGCCTCGTCTGAGAAGCGATTGACTACCACGACTGGACCAAAGATTTCTTCACGCACACAGTTTGAACCCTCGGGAGCATCTACCAAAATGGTGGGTGGGTAGTAGAAACCTTCACTTTCCGGTAGTTCGCCACCTAGTGCCACCTTAATTCCCTGCTGGCGGGCTTCTTCGACATAGCCTTTGACCTTGAGCCGCTGAGTTTCGCTGACCAGCGGACCGATGTCTGTCCCTTCCTCAAACGGGTTACCGACCTTCACCTGTTTGGACAGATCAATAAAGCGGTTAAGGAACTGGTCAAATGCCTCGTTTTGCACATAAATTCGAGTGGCAGCAGTGCAGTCTTGCCCGCTGTTGACGTAGGAGGCTGCTACTGCCCCATGCGCTGCTGCCTCAACGTCCGCATCAGCGAAGACGACAAAAGGTGCTTTGCCGCCCAATTCTAGGGTGACGCGTTTGACCATTGGGCTGGCGAGTTCGGCGATGCGCTTACCCGTGCGAGTACTGCCCGTGAAGCTGATCATACGGGTGTTGGGATGGGTACAAATTGCTTCACCAACCTCGGCTCCCCCCGTGACGACGTTGATCAATCCAGCAGGGAAGCCAGAGTCGAGGGCAATCTTAGCCAGTTCAATCGTAGTGACAGGCGTATTGGGTGCGGGCTTAATTACAACGGCGTTGCCTGCTGCCAGGGCTGGCCCAAGCTTCCAAATTGCCATCATGAAGGGATAGTTCCAGGGGGTAATTGCACCGACTACGCCGATGGGTTCACGCCGAATCATGCTGGTGTAGCCACCGATGTAGCTTCCGGCAGCGGCACCTTCTTGCCGACGCAGCACTGAGGCAAAGTAGCGCAGGTTGTCGATCGCAAAGGGAATGTCGCCTTCAACAGTTAGCTTCAGCGGCTTACCAGAATTTTGGCTTTCCAGCCTTGCCAATTCTTCGCTTTTAGCTTCCAGGGCATCACATAGTTTCAGCAGTGCTGCGCTGCGTTCTCCATAGGAAAGGGCGGCCCAGGCGACTTGCGCTTGTTTAGCGATCGCCACCGCCTGATCAACATCTGCCTTACTTCCCAAAGCAACCGTTGCAAACACTTGTCCAGTTGCAGGATCAATTAGATCTTCGCTGCCTATAGAGACGAGTTCTTCTCCAATCACCATTGGATAATGAATCAGCTTGTCCATAAAAACCTCTTGAATCAATGAAGAGTTAAAAATTCAAAGTGCAAAATTTGTAGAGTAGCGGTATCGGTAGGGGCGAAGCATTCGGTTACAATCTTGCAACTAAAGCACAATTCTTTTGCCGACTGCTTCGCCCGTACACCAAACTAGTGCTTCTTTCCGAAACGGGGTCAGTATTAGTCAGGGAGAAGGATGCAGTCGTTAGCATTCCAGGAAAGGGACTGTTCGGGGCTGAGGTCTGCGGTTGAGCTGAGTTGAGTGACGGTGAGTAATCCGATGGGCGTTTCGACCTTAAGTTCAACGAGTTGACCAACATAGGTAACACTAGCAACTTTGCCAGAAAGTTGATTGTCTGCTTTAGCAGTCTTAGCAGTTTCACCCAGGCACAGTCGTTCTGGACGAACCATCAGGGTTACAGCGTCGCCAATAGTGGGCGATCGCTCCGTCAATGTGACCCAAATCTTCGTTCCGCTAACCTCAACAGCAGCCGTTTCTCCGTTTGCTTCTAGAACTGTGCCTTTGAGAAAATTGGCTTTACCAATGAACTGAGCTACAAACAGCGAAGTGGGGCGATCGTAAATTTGCTTAGGAGTGCCAATTTGCTGCACTTGACCGTTGTGCATCACGGCAATGCGATCGGACAGCGCTAGCGCTTCCTCCTGGTCGTGAGTCACGTAGATGAAGGTAAGATTTGTTTGCTTTTGCAGATCGCGTAGCTCCTGACGCACTTCCTCCCGAATTTTGGCATCCAGGGCAGACAGCGGTTCGTCCAGGAGTAACACTTTGGGACGGCTGATCAACGCCCTTGCCAGGGCAACTCGCTGTTGCTGTCCGCCAGAAAGTTGTGAAGGACGGCGATCGCCCATTCCTTTTAACTGAAACATCCGCAACGATTCCTCCACCCGCTCAGCAACTTCAGCCCGATTAGTTTTGGCAATTCGCAGCGGATAGGCAATATTCTCAGCCACCGTCAAATGCGGAAACAGGGCATAGCTTTGAAACACGGTATGCACATTACGCCGATAGGGAGGCTGCTCCGTCACCTCCTCTCCGCCAATCCAAACTCGTCCATACTCAGGAATCTCAAATCCCCCAATCAACCGCAAAGTTGTTGTTTTGCCAGACCCGCTCGACCCCAACAGTGAGTAAAACTCTCCGGGCTGCACGTCAATCGTCACATCCCGCGCTGCAAAAATTTCCCCCGCTGCCGTCGGGTAAATCTTACTCACCCCTTCCAAATAAACAACGCTACCATCCCTCATTCTTCATCCCTCATCCCTTCCCACAACCCACTGACTCAGCAACACAATTCCCGTACTTGCTATTAATACCAGTGTCGCAACTGCGGCGATTTCTGGGGTAATGTCTGTTCGCAATCTGCCCCAGATTTCCATTGGTAGTGTATTGTCTCGCCCAGTCAGAAAAATCGTCACGACCACCTCATCAAACGATAGGGTGAACGCCAGCAGCGCCCCTGAAACGATCGCACTGCGAATGTAAGGGAAGATTACACCGCGAAAAACTTGGGCTGGTTTTGCTCCCAAATCGTAGGCAGCTTCCTCTAGGCTCCGAGGAAACTGAGACAGTCGCGTCAAAATTGGCCCTAGCGCCACCGGCAGCCCAAATACGGCGTGCCCTAAAATCACTGTCCACAAGGAAAGCTCAAGCCCCAGGCTGGAAAAGTAAGCCAGCATTGCTACTCCTGTGACCACTCCAGGCAACAGAATGGGCAAATTTAACGCAATCCGAAAACTGGTTTTGCCGAAGAACTGATAGCGGTAAATTGCAAAAGCAGCTAGCAGCCCAAATGCAGTTGCCAAAAGGGTTGCCATTGCTGCTACTTGCAGCGAATTCCAGAGGGAGAGACGCAGGGAGCGATCGCCAAACGCCATCTCATACCAGTTAATAGTGAATCCCTTAAACGGCAGCGACAGAATTGCCGAATCATTAAAACTGATGAAGATAAGAGTGGCGATCGGCAAATACAGAAAAGCGTAAACCAGGATTGTCCAGAGAGTTAAAAGCCAGGGTTGCTGCTGAGTGTGGCGTTTTTCCGTTGAAGAGGGAGCATTAGTCATTAGTAGTTAAGCTGCATCGCCAACGGAGCCGGGTTGACACGCCAAAGCTGCTCTAAATGGGTAGCGGGCACCGTTAGATACAAAACATCTCCTGCATCTAGACTAACTTCTAGCAAATCCCATCCATGAATAGTTTGGCAGCGAGTTTCAAGATAAAGCGGTACAAAATCAGCCGTCATCGCTGCTTCTTTCACTCGCCGACCACAAAAAGGATGCCCTGGTGTAATGATGGTCGCTAGCGCTACCCACAAACTATCAGCCGTCATCCCATTTCCCAAGACTCTCCCACCCAGGGCTGCTGCTGCAAAAGAAGGAGCCGCAAGTTCGGCTGGGCTCAGAACCGCCTCAAAATCAAATACTTGCTGAGCCAGTGGCGCAAATTGGGGATCTTGATTGCGGACGATCACAGGTAATTTAGGAGCAAGTCCCTTGGCAGTTAGGGCAATTTCCAGGTTAGCCACATCATCGCTGGTGACAGCCAAAAGAGCTTCAGCTTCAGCAACATTGGCAGATTCCAGAGTCGCGAGAACGCTAGCATCTCCCTGAATCACCGGCACTTTAAGCGAGTGGGCAACATTCAAAAAACGATTGTTAACGTCAATTCGGCTTAAGCAAACGCAGGCAGAGCAGTGTCAATGAGCAGGGAGGGCTTCTTGGGTTGGTGGCAGTAGGCGATCAAGCCACAGACTAAGTTTACCAGGCAGTTGACGGGGGAGCGATGGCGGGAATGCTCAATCTGAGAAATGTTCTTAAGCTGGTCAATTACAGATTCAATGACCGCTCGTCGGCGCAGCAGCAGCTTATCACTCA